>NZ_JBFRFI010000010.1:0-76515 GCF_052114745.1 Brevundimonas sp. 2YAF1
GCCGTAAACAACGGCGCCTGCCCCGAGCTCATGTCCAACTCTTCGCGCGGGGCATCGGTCTTCGTCGAAACGGTAAAACTCATCTGTCTCCGGGCGAAGGCCCGGCGCCCCGCCCAGCCCTCCACCGCCCGTGCCAGCACGAGGCGGGCAAACCTGTTCCTCCCGCCTTCGAACTACGAAGACGTTTTCGTTCTTGCTTTGTTCCAAATCCGTGCCATCCTCCCCTCATGAAGACGGCGATGAAGGGACGCGGCGCACGCTCCAACGACTCGGGCCGGTATGAAGCCGACCGGCGCGAGGAATTCGACGACGGCTGGACGGATCAGGACGAAGCGGCCGCGCCGCTGCGCACCACCCTCTCGCCGGAACACGCGCGCACCATCATCGCCAGGAATACGAGTCCCGACGTCGGCTTCGATCGCTCCATCAACCCTTACAAGGGCTGCGAACATGGCTGTATCTACTGCTACGCCCGTCCGTCCCATGCCTGGATGGGCCTATCCCCGGGTCTGGATTTCGAGAGCCGGATCTTCTTCAAGCCCGACGCGGCGCGTCTGCTGGAACAGGAACTCGCCAAGCCCCGATACGTCTGCAAACGCATCCACATAGGGGGCAACACCGACCCCTATCAGCCGGTCGAGCGCGAGACCCTGTCCACCCGCTCGATCCTGCAGGTCATGCAGCGGTTCCATCAGCCGTTCAGCATCATCACCAAATCGGTGCTGATCACCCGCGACGCCGACATCCTGGGGCCTATGGGGCGCGAGGGACTGGCCTCGGCCATGCTCTCCATCACCAGCCTGGATCGCGGTCTGGCCCGCGCCATGGAGCCCCGCGCCTCCACGCCCGCCAGACGGCTGGAGGCCATCAGCCGTCTGGCCGACGCGGGCGTTCCGGTCGGCGTCGGCTTCGCCCCCGTCATCCCCGGCCTGAACGACCACGAAATGGAATCCATCCTTGAGGCGGCGCAAAAGGCCGGCGCCACCTCGGCCATGTATGTGACCCTGCGCCTGCCGCTGGAGATCAAGGATCTGTTCCGCGAATGGCTGGCCGACGCCCGGCCCGAGCGCGCGGCCCGCGTCATGTCCCTGATCCGTCAGACGCGCGGCGGCAAGGACTACGACCCCGACTGGGCCCAGCGCATGAAGGGAACCGGCCCCGTCGCCGAACTGATCGCCGCCCGGTTCAAGGCGGCCGTCAAACGCTACGGCCTCGCCGCCCCGCGCACGCCGCTGGACGTGACGCAGTTCCGCGTTCCGGCGGCCTCTATCCGCCAGTTGGATCTGTTCGGCTAGAAGGGCGCCATGGCACGGCTGTGGCGGCGTCCAGTCGTCAGGCCAGGAGGAACTCGATGACCGGCCGCGCGAAGGCTTCGGGCTGTTCGACATTCGAAAGATGCGCCGCATCGATCTCGGCCAATGCCCCCTGGGCGACGGCGCGCGCCAGCCATGCGCCGTCCTCGACCGAGGTCGACGGGTCCTGCGTGCCCGCGATGACCAGGACCGGCGGCGTGATCAGGGACGCCGTCGGCCGCAGGTCCATATCCCGGATGGCGGCGCAGCA
The DNA here is from genome assembly GCF_052114745.1 of Brevundimonas sp. 2YAF1. NCBI lineage: Bacteria > Pseudomonadati > Pseudomonadota > Alphaproteobacteria > Caulobacterales > Caulobacteraceae > Brevundimonas > Brevundimonas sp. 2YAF1. The sequence continues at coordinate 1,564 of NZ_JBFRFI010000010.1, forward strand.
GCCGGCGTAGCCGGACGGGTCGCACGCCAGCAGCATCTCCCGGATCGGCGCGATGGCCTCGGGCGACCGCGACGGAAAGCCCGGGGTGAACCAGCGAGCGATGGACGCCTCGGTCAGCGGCGCCATGCCCTTGGCCAGAACGCCCGCGATCCTCGACTGCCAGCCCGAGGGCGGCCCCATGTAGGCCGAGGTGTTGGCCAGGACCAGTTTGCGGACCCGTTCCGGCGCACGCACGCCCAGCCACTGGCCGATCATGCCGCCCTTGGACAGGCCGCAGAAATCGGCCTGCTCCACGCCCACGGCGTCCAACAATTGCACCGCATCGCGCCCCAGGCGGTCCATCGAATAGGCCCCTGCGGGCGAGTCCGACCGACCGTGGCCCCGGCTGTCGTAACGCAGCACGCGATACCGCTCCGCGAAGGCCGCAATCTGCGGGTCCCACATATGCAGGTCCGTGCCCAGCGAGTTCGACAGCAGCAGCACCGGCGCGTCCTCGGGTCCGTCGAAGCGGTAGGCGATGCGGCAGCCGTCGTCCGTCGTGAAATGTTGCATCGCCATCAGACGCGCTCCACCGCCACCGCCAGCCCCTGCCCCACGCCGACGCACAGGGTCGCCAGGCCATAGCGGCCCTGTGTCTTCTCAAGCTGGTGCACCAGGGTCATCAGGATGCGTGCGCCGGACATGCCGAGCGGATGGCCCAGGGCGATGGCGCCGCCGTTCGGGTTCACCCGCGCGTCGTCGTCGGCGACGCCGAGGCCGCGCAGCACGGCCAGCCCCTGCGAGGCGAAGGCCTCGTTCAGTTCGATGGCGTCGAACTGGTCGATGGTCAGACCGTGGCGGGCCATCAGCTTCTGCGTCGCCGGGATCGGCCCGACGCCCATGATGCGCGGAGCCACGCCCGCCGAGGCCATGCCGATGATGCGCGCGCGCGGGGTCAGACCGTGGGCTTTCACCGCCGCCTCCGAAGCGACGATCATGGCGGCGGAGCCGTCGTTGACGCCCGAGGCATTGCCCGCCGTCACCGTGCCGTCAGGACGGACGATCGGCTTCAGCTTGGCCAGGCCTTCCAGCGTGGTGTCGGCGCGGGGGTGTTCGTCCGTGTCGACGACCGTGACCGCGCCCTTGCGGCCGACGATCTCGACCGGGATGATCTCCTCGGCGAAATAGCCCGAGGCCTGGGCGGCGGCGGCGCGCTGCTGGCTCCGCAGGGCGAAGGCGTCCTGATCCGCGCGGCTGACGCCGTAGTCGGCAGCCACGTTCTCGCCGGTCTCGGGCATGGAATCAACGCCGTAGGCCGCCTTCATCGCCGGATTGACGAAGCGCCAGCCGATGGTCGTGTCGTAGATATGGGCGGCGCGCGAGAAGCCGCTCTCAGCCTTCGGCATGACGAAGGGGGCGCGGCTCATGCTCTCCACCCCGCCCGCGATCATCACGTCGGCGTCGCCCGCCCGGATGGCCCGGGCCGCATCGCCCACGGCCTGAAGCCCGGAGGCGCACAGGCGATTGACCGTATTGCCGCCGACGCTGTCCGGCAGGCCGGCCAGAAGGGCCGCCATGCGCGCCACGTTGCGGTTGTCCTCGCCCGCCTGATTGGCGCAGCCCAGGATCACGTCGTCGACGACCGCCGGATCCAGCCCCGCATTGCGGGCGATCAGGGCGCGGATCGGCAGCGCCGCCAGATCATCGGCGCGCACCGAAGCCAGGCTTCCGGCGTAGCGGCCGACCGGGGTGCGGATCGCATCGCAGATGAAGGCATCGCTCATTTTGCGTCTCCTGTCGGCGCAGCCACGGACCGCGCCTGCTTGAGAAGGGTCATTGAACCGTCCCCGCATCGAAGGCCGCGCCGGTCTTCTGGCGCACTTCGTCCAGGGTCACGCCGGGGGCCAGCTCCAGCAGGGTCAGGCCGCCCTTCTTCTTGTCGACGGCGAAGACGCACAGGTCCGAGATGATCAGGTCGATCACACCCTGACCGGTCAGCGGCAGGGTGCAGTGTTCGAGAATCTTGGGCTCGCCGTATTTGTTGCAATGCTCCAGCACCGCGACGACGCGCCTGACCCCGGCGACCAGATCCATCGCCCCGCCCATGCCCTTCAGCATCTTGCCGGGGATGGTCCAGTTGGCGATGTCGCCGTTGGCCGCGACCTCCATCGCCCCCAGGACGGTCAGGTCGATATGGCCGCCGCGGATCATGGCGAAGCTGTCGGCCGAGCTGAAGAAGCTGGAGGTCGGCAGTTCGGTGATCGTCTGCTTGCCGGCGTTGATCAGGTCGGGATCCACCTCGTCGGCATAGGGGAAGGGTCCCATGCCCAGCATGCCGTTCTCGGACTGAAGCGTGACGTGCACGCCCTCGGGAATGTGGTTGGCCACCAGGGTCGGAATGCCGATGCCCAGGTTGACGTAGTAGCCGTCCTTCAACTCGCGCGCGGCGCGGGCCGCCATCTGATCGCGGGTCCAGCCATGATCCTGGGCCATTACGACGCCTCCCTCTCGCGCGTGGTCAGCTTCTCGATGCGCTTTTCGTTGATGGTCGAGAGCACGATCCGATCAATGAAGATCCCCGGCGTGTGCACCTGGTCGGGATCAAAGGTTCCGGCCTCGACGATCTCCTCGACCTCGACGACCGTGATCTGGCCAGCCGTGGCCATGTTCGGATTGAAATTGCGGGCGGTCTTGCGGAACTGCAGGTTGCCTTCCGGGTCGGCGCGCCAGGCCTTGATGATCGACAGATCGGCGCGCAGCCAGCGCTCGCGCACGTAAAGCTCGCCGTCGAACTCCTCGACCGGCTTGCCCTCGGCCACGACGGTGCCGACGCCCGTCCTCGTGTAGAAGGCGGGGATGCCCGCGCCGCCAGCGCGAATGCGTTCGGCCAGGGTGCCCTGCGGGTTCAGCTCCAACTCCAGCTCGCCAGACAGGAACTGGCTTTCGAACAGCTTGTTCTCGCCCACATAGGACGAGATCATTTTCCGAATCTGCCGGCTCTCCAGCAGCATCCACAGTCCGAAGCCGTCGGCCCCGGCGTTGTTGGAAATGACGGTCAGATCCTTGACCCCCGCCGCGCGGATTTCCGGGATCAGGCTTTCCGGGTTCCCCGACAGGCCGAAGCCGCCGGACATGATGGTCATCCCGTCGAACAGGACGCCCTCCAGCGCCGCGGCGGGCGACGGATAGATCTTGCTGGCCATTCGAAACTCCAGGTCCAGATGCGGCGACAAGCGCCCGCCGAGGCGGACGCTTGCTTCAACGTGGTCGTCAGGCCGCAGCGCGAACGCGGTGCGAGACTTCCTCTTCCGACTCGTCCTTCGTCGGATACATGACGAAGTCGAACTCGATGTCGGCGTACCGGCCTTCCAGCCCGTATTTCTCGGCCGGTTCGCCGCCTTCGCGATGGTTCACGGCGGGGATCAGGTCCTCACGCGTGGCGTAGGCGAAGTCGTCGCGCAGGTAGGGGTCGCCGTCGATGTTGATCTGGGTCGTCAGGTGACGGTGATCGTCCGCCGAGGCGAAGAAGTGGATATGCGCCGGCCGATGACCGTGACGGCCCAGTTGCTTCAGGATGCCCTCGGTGGAGCCGCCCGGAGGACAGGCGTAACCCGACGGCACGATGGAGCGGAAGGCGTAACGGCCGTCTGCGTCGGTGATGATGGACCGGCGCAGGTTGAAGTCGCTCTGCGTCTTGTCGAAGAAGGAATAGTTGCCCAGCGTATTGGCGTGCCAGACCTCGACCTTGGCGCCGGCCAGGGTCTTGCCGTTCACGTCGCGGACCTGGCCGTGCATGTACAGCAGTTCGCCGTGGTCCTCGCCGTCGTCCAGCCGGGCATAGCCCTGCTCGACCGGGGCGCCGGCGACATAGAGCGGCCCCTCGATGGTGCGCGGCGTGCCGCCCACGACGCCTGCCGCGGCGTCTTGCGCGTCGGCGCGGATATCCAGGAAGCGCTCGATGCCGAGGCCGGCGGCCCACAGGCCGTACTCCTGGGCGCCGGTCGAAGCATAGTTCAGGGCCTGCCAGAATTCGTCATCGGTGATGTCGAACTCTTCGATGGTGGCGAACAGGTCGCCGACCATGCGTTTGACGATGGCCTTCAGGCGCGGATCGCCGCTGACGGTGTCGGCGCCGCTCAGCTTTTCCAGAAGAGCTTGAACTTCGGGGGTATCAACAAGCCGCTCGGTCATTTCATTTCCTCTTATTGCTCTGGGCGGAACGGGGTGGCGACCGCGATCAGCGGTCGTCGTCATGGATCGAGGACGGGTGCCGGCACAGCGGCGTGACCTCGATGTTCATGAAGGGGAACAGCGGCAGGGTGCTGACGATGTCGTGCAGTTCCTGCACGTCAGCCACGTCGAACACGCTGACGTTCGAATACTGGCCGGCGATGCGCCACAGATGACGCCACTTGCCCTGTTTCTGCAGATCCTGGGCGCGCTCGCGCTCGATCCGCTTCAATTCGTCGGCGCGGTCGGGGTCGTAATCGACCGGGATGCGCACATCCATGCGAACGTGAAACAGCATGATCAGGCTCCTGCGATATGGGTCTTGCGGGCGGCGTCGCGGCGGAAGAAGGCGACCTTGTCGGCGTCCAGACGGACGCCCAGGCCGGGACCGTCCGGCACCTTCAGGCCGAAGTCCGCATAGGCCAGCGGCTCCTCCAGAATCTCCTCGGTCAGCAGCAAGGGGCCGAACAGTTCCGTCTGGAACGACAGATTGGCGAAGGTGGAAAACACATGGGCCGAGGCGGCCGTCCCCACGGGCCCTTCCAGCATGGTGCCGCCGTAAAGGCCGACGCCCGCCGCCTGAGCGATGGCGCCCACGGCGCAGGCCGCGGTCAGCCCCCCCGACTGGGCGATCTTGACCGCGAAGACGTCCGCCGCCGCGCTGGCGGCGAAGTCGAAGGCGCTGGCCGGGCCGGTCAGGGATTCGTCGGCCATGATGGGGATGGTGAAGCGTTGCGACAGACGCGCCATCGCTCCCCTCAGATGAGCATCGACCGGCTGTTCGACCAGGTCGCAGCCGATGTCCTCAAGCATGCCGATGCCGCGCGCGGCGCTAGCCTCGTCCCAGGCCCGGTTGACGTCGACGCGAACACTGGCCCGGTCCCCCAGCGCCCGCTTGATGGCGGCCACGTGGGCGACGTCGTCGACCACGGCGCGCTTGCCGATCTTGAGCTTGAAGATGTTGTGGCGGCGCTCGGCCAGCATCCGCTCGGCCTCTTCAATATCCTTGGCCGTGTCGCCGCTGGCCAAGGTCCAGGCGACGGACAGACGCTCGCGACGACGACCGCCCAGCAGTTCGGACACCGGCAGGCCGACCCTCTGGCCCAGAGCGTCGAGCAGGGCCGTCTCTACGGCGCATTTGGCGAAACGATTGCCCGCGATGGCCCGGCTCAACCGGTCCATCAGTTGCGCGGGCCGCGTCGGGTCCGCCCCCAGGACCAGAGGAGCGAAATAGGTGTCCAGCGCCAGCTTCATGCCCTCGGGGCTTTCCTCGCCGTAGCTGAGGCCGCCGATGGTCGTGGCTTCGCCGACGCCCACCGTGCCGTCCGAGCAGCGGATGGTCAGCAGCAGGATGGCCTGTTGCCGCATGGTCGTCATCGACAGCACGTGCGGGCGGATCGTGGGCAGATCGACCAGACAGGTCTCAAACGCGTCGATTGTCGTGGCCATCAGGCGGGTCCTTGATGCGAGGGGGCAGAGGCGCCGCCGGCGGCCCCATGGTCCTGGGTCTTGCTGGCGGCGGCGAAGGTTTTGACCTGGGCGCGGAAGCGCGCGAGCGTCGCCGAGCGGTTGTCGCGGCGATAGGACAGGCTGAGCCGGGTCATCGGCGCCGGCGCCCGCAGAGGCCGATATGACACGCCCAGACGCTGGCCGCCCTCGACGCTGGCGGGCACCAGGGAGACGCCCGCCCCCGCCGCGATCAGACCCAGGGCGGTCTGAACATCCATGGTTTCGTGGGCGATGGTCGGGGAAAAGCCGCTCTCGGCGCAGTGCCGCAAGATGGTGTCGGCGAAACTGGGACGCGGAAAACGCGGATAGAGGACGAAGGGATGGCGCGCCAAATCGCCGAGGGCGATCTCGCTCTGGGCCGCCAGCGAATCGACGTCGGGAAGCGCGACGATCAGAGGCTCCTCCAGCACGACCTCGTCAACCACCTCGGGATCTTCGATCCCGGGTCGCGCGAAGGCGACGTCGATCGTGCGCTCGATCAGACCGACCCGAAGCTCCGCGGTATTCATCGCGTGCAGCATCAGGTCGACGTCGGGGTTTTCGGTGCGAAAGGCGTTCAACGCCCGAGGCAGCAGGGAATAGGTCGCCGACCCGACGAAGCCGACATTGAGCACGCCGACGACGCCCTCCGCCGCCCGCCGGGCGATGCGCGTCGCCTCGACGATGCTGCTCAGAATAGAGCGAGCGCGCGGCAGCAGGGCCTCGCCGGCGACCGTCAGCCTGATTTGGTTGCGGGTGCGGTCGAACAGCGCCGCGCCGATCGCCGCCTCAAGCTCGGCCATCTGACGGCTGAGGGCGGGTTGGGCGATGCTGAGTCGTTCCGAGGCGCGGCCGAAATGCAGTTCTTCGGCGATGGCCACGAAGTAACGCAAGCGGCGGACATCGACGCCCGCGGCTTCGGCGAAAGGATCGACCACCTTCACGAGCGACACCTTCTATCGGTCGCTTCTGTGCGAACGGGTCCGGCGACGTGACTGGTCATGAAGTCGCTCCTTTCACTGGACCCTGCCTCTCTCAGCGCCGTGGAACACGCGCCGCATTGAGCAAAATCTGTATGCCGGGACTGAATTCCCAATAGCATTTCTCGAATACCTGATGCCGAAACGGCATGAAAGATCGGTCAACCATGCCGTTTCCTTCTGGCCCGCCGGCACAGCGCGCAGCTTCTCCGCCACCGCGCGAACGCGGGCCCGGAGAGGATCGTTCCTTCGCGTTCGCGGTCGCCCGAAAGGGATGCGCGCCGGCCGCGCTATCGCGTCATGCCGAAAAGATATTGGTCAGTCAGGTCCTCAACCCGAAGACTGAAAAGAAAAAAACGGAGGATCCATGAAGCATTCACCATCCCGCTACAGCTATGCCCTGGCGTTGACGATCGCGGCCGTCTCGCTGTCGGCGCAGACCGTGCTGGCGAGCGAAGCCGCCCCTGCTGCGGCGGAAACGGCCAAGGATCGTCCCGCCCTGCCGCCCCAGGCCGGCCTGGGGCCCCGCGTCGGCCCCTACTACCTGCTCCGGTTCAACGACACCTCGGCGCCGGAACGTCCGGCCGGGGCGCCGACGACCGGTCTGAACGCCTTGAAATATATCCCGCTCAATGCGGCTGGCGACGTGACCCTGTCGCTGAGCGGCATGGAACGGCTCCAGTTCAACAGCTATTCCCACGAGAGCCTGAACAGCCAGAAATTCAGCGATCAACTGCTCATGCAGTTTCGCCACATCTATGGGGCCGACCTGCATCTGGGCTCCCATGTCCGCGCCTATGCCGAACTGGCCAGCGGGCAGGTCGGCGGTCGCGACATCGGCCCTCAGCCGCCGCGGCAGCGCAACGACCTGGCGCTTCAGCAAGCCTTTGTAGAGGTCGGCGGGGCGCTCGGTGATGGACGGGTCAGTGTCCGCGCCGGACGACAGGAGATCTGGCTCGGCAACGGCCTTCTGATCTCGACCCAGCCCTCCGCCAATATCCCGCAGACCTACGACGGCGTCACCGCGCAATACCGCTCCAAATCGGCGCGCGTCGATATCATCGCCGTCGAGAACGTCGCCAACAAGGACGGGGTTTTCGGCGATTTCAGCAACAGCGGCCGCAAGATCTGGGGCGCCTATGGCAGTTTCGCCCTGCCCCGTTCGCAGGACGGCGCCGTCGCGCTGAACATCGATCCCTTCTATCTCGGGTTCAAATCCACCCGCCTGGCCATGGCGGGTCTGGTCGGCGACGACGAGCGGCATGGACTGGGCATGCGGCTATGGGGCAAGGCCGGCCCGATGCAGGTCGACACCACGGTCGTCCGCCAGGGCGGGACCTTCGCCGGACGCGATGTCGAGGCCTGGGCCTTCTATGGCGACGCCGGCTATGTAATCGAGTCCTCGCCGCTGAAGCCGCGCATCGGCGCTCGCTTCGACGCGATCAGCGGCGGCCAGGGCGACGACGGCAAGGTCCGCACCTTCAACCCCCTCTACACCGGTCAGCAATACTATGCGGCGAGCGGCTATCTCGCGGGCAGCAACTTGGTCGAGGCCGGGCCGACCCTGGCGTTCAACCCGAGCAAAGATGTGCGGGTTTCGGCCTATAATCGTTGGTACTGGAAACAGGACCGGGACGACGCCGTCTATGGCCGCGGCTTCACGCCCCTGCCCGGGACCGCCGGCGACACCGTCGGCTATGTCGGCATGCAACCCGACCTGACGGTCCAGTGGTCGATCAACCCCCACCTCACGCTGACGGCCGAAGCCGCCTATTTCGACGTGTCGGACGGTTTGAAACGCGCGGGCGGGCGCGACGTTTTCTACTCGCTCGTCGATCTGACTTTCATGTTCTGAGCCCCATCGAGAAACCCGGACCCCCGCCATGAAGATCGTGAAACGCCTGCTGCCGGCCCTTCTCGGCGGCGTCTCTCTCTTGAGCCTGTCGCCCGTCGCGCTTCAGGCCCAGCCTGCATCTGCGCCTGCACCGATGACGGCGCCCGCCCCGCAGCGGGACATGCGCCCCAATATCGTATTGATCGTCGCCGACGATCTGGGCTTTTCGGATCTGAGCGCCTTCGGCAGCGAGATCGCCACGCCCAACATCGACGCTCTGGTCGAGAGCGGCGTGCAACTGACCAATTTCCACGCCTCGCCGGCCTGTTCGCCGACCCGCGCCATGCTGATGAGCGGCACCGACAATCACATCGCCGGCGTCGGGACCATGGTCGAGGTGATCGCGCCCGAGCAAAAGGGCGTTCCGGGCTATGAGGGGGTGCTCAACGACACGGTAGTCCCCTTCCCCGCGCTGCTGAGACAGTCCGGCTATCACACCTTCATGGCTGGCAAATGGCACCTGGGGATGAAGGACGAGCAGAGCCCGCAGGCGCGCGGCTTTGAACGGTCCTTCGTCTTGCTGAACGGGGGGGCCGACCATTTCACCCAAGGCGGCACCATCTACGCCGCGCCCAAGGCCAGCTATCGCGAAGACGGCGCCCTGGTCGACCTTCCCGACAATTTCTACTCGACCGACTTCTATACGAACCGCGTGCTGGCCGACATCAACGGCATCACGGACGGCAAGCCCTTCTTCGCCTATCTCGCCTACACTGCTCCGCATTGGCCGCTCCAGGCGCCCGACGCCTATCTGGCCCGATATCGCGGCGTCTATGACGTGGGCTATGAAGCCATCCTGCGCCAGCGCATCGAACGGATGAAGGCCAAGGGCGTGATCGGTCGCGATGTCACCCCGGCCGCAGCCCCGGGCGTCTGGCCCGAATGGAGCGAGTTGTCGGCCGAGCAACGCGCCTCCGAGGCCCGCCGGATGGAGATCTACGCCGCGATGATCGCCAATCTGGACGACAATATCGGCAAGCTAGTCGCCGAGCTGAAGCGCACAGGACAGTACGACAACACCATCTTCGTCTTCTTCTCCGACAACGGCGCCGAGGGCAGCGACGCCGAAGACATCAGCGAGAAGAACCGCGAGTGGATCCAGGCGACCTTCGACAACAGCCTCGACAATATGGGGCGGCGCAACTCCTTCATCGGCTATGGTCCCAACTGGGCGCGCGTCAGTTCAACCCCGTTCCGCATGTTCAAGGCCTTCAGCTATGAAGGCGGCACGCACACCCCGGCCTTCGTCGCCGGCCCGGGCATCCTCTCGGGCCTGATGAGCGACGCCTATGTCGATGTGAAGGACTGGGCGCCCACCTTCCTGCAGATCGCCGGGGCGAAACATCCGGCGGACGAAGGCGCGGCCGTGCCCCCCATGCAAGGCTCCTCGGCCCTGCCCTTCCTGAACGGCCAAACCAATCGGGTGCATGCGGCGGACGAGACCATGTGTCTGGAGTTGTTCGGCCGCGTGGCGGTGCGCCAGGGCGACCTGAAACTGACCTACAGCAACAGGCCCTGGGGTACGGGCGCGTGGGAGCTTTACAACACGCGTAGCGACCCCGCCGAAGCCAACGACCTGAGCCAGTCTCACCCCCGCGAACTGGCGGCGATGCAAGGACAGTGGGAAGGATGCCAGAGAACCAATAATATCCTCTGGACCCCCTACATCGCCGGCAAGAACGACTATGGAAACACCAGCGTCCACTTCCCCGACCACCCGGTCGACGTTCGCACCAAGGACTGACCGCCCTTGAACCGGTTCCACGACCCCGTGGCGATGGCGGCCCTTCCGGCCGGTGATTTCGTCATGGGGTCGGACCACCACTATCCCGAAGAACGGCCGGCCCAGCAGCGGCGGGTCGATCGTTTCGCCATCGACACCGTGCCCGTGACCAACGCCCGGTTCGCGGCCTTCGTCGCCGAAACGGGCCACCGGACATTGGCCGAAAGTCCGCTGAACCCGGCGGACTATCCCGGCTTTCCCGCCGAAATGCTGGTGGCGGCTTCTCTGGTGTTCACGCCGCCGCCGGGGCCTGTCCCCCTCAATGACCCCCGCCAATGGTGGAAGGTGGTTCCCGGCGCCGACTGGCGACATCCCCTGGGACCCAACTCCTCGATCGAGGGACGCGACCAGCATCCGGTCGTCCATGTCGGTTTCGCCGACGCCCTCGCCTATGCCCGCTGGGCCGGCAAGACCCTGCCCAGTGAGGCGCAGTGGGAATACGCCGCCCGCGCCGGCGGCAGCAGCGAATATGTGTGGGGCGACATGCTTGAGCCCGAGGGCCGGCACATGGCCAATCTGTGGCAGGGCGCCTTTCCCTACCACAACAGCTTGGCCGACGGCTTCGATCGGACCTCGCCCGTGGCCAGCTTTCCGCCCAACGCCTGGGGCCTGTTCGACATGATCGGCAATGTCTGGGAATGGACGTGCGACGCCTATCAGCCAGACCACGCGGCCCCGCCCGCCAAAAGCTGCTGCGGCGCCGACATCCGGCCATCAGCCAACCATTTCAAGGTGCTGAAGGGCGGATCACATCTGTGCACGCCCGATTATTGCAGGCGATACCGTGCGCCGGCCCGCCTGCCCCAGGCGACCGATACGACCGCTTCCCATATCGGCTTCCGCTGCTGCCTGTGACCGGAAGCGGCTCCCTGGTCGGGCGTCCTGAGACCTAGCGACGGAAGACGCCGACCAGTTCGACATGGGTCGACCACAGGAACTGGTCGATGGGGGAGACCTTCTCCAACCGGAAACCCGCGTCGATCAGGATGCGAGCGTCGCGGGCGAAGGTCTGGGGATTGCAGGACACGCCGACGACGACGCTGGCCTTGGTGCCGCCGATCTGTCCGGTCTGTTCCAGCGCCCCGGCGCGCGGCGGGTCCATGACGATGGCCTCGCAGCCCTTCAGGTCATAGGGCGACAGCGGACGGCGGAACAGGTCGCGCGCCTGGGCCTCGATGGTGCGCAGGCCCTGGGCCGTGCCGATCCCCGCCTTCAGCGCCGCAATGGACGCCGCCGACGAATCCGCCGCCAACACCCCGGCGACCTCGGCCAGAGGGAAGGTGAAGGTGCCCGCCCCGCAGAACAGGTCGGCGACCTTCTTGGCCCCGCGCACCGCCTCGACCGCCCGGCTGACCATCGCCGCCTCGGCCGCAGGCGCCGCCTGCAGGAAGGCCGCGGGCGGAAGGGGCACCGTCGCCCGGCCGAAGGTGATGCGTGGCTGGCGCGCCATCACCAGGGTGTCGCCGTCCAGGCTCAGCCGCGCCAGGTCGGCCTCCGCCGCCGCCGCAATGGCCCGCGCCGTCATGTCCGCCGTCAGCCCGCCAGACTTCTTCTCGACCCCGGTCACATCGACGTCCAGGCCGGTGTCGGTCAGCGTCACATGCAGGGTCGGGGCCGATTTCGGATGCCCCAGGAAGGGCGCCGCCACCTTAGCCAACGCCGGCAGGGCCGCCGTCAGCGCCGGATCGGAAACGGGGCAGTCGGTCAGCTCGACCAGCCGCCACGACCGCCGCGCCTTGAACCCCAGCAGAACGCGCCCCCCCGGACCGCTGCGAGCATGCAGCGCCAGCCGACGCCGACTGGCCTGCGGCACGGCGACGGTCGCCTCGACCTCGGTCTCGATTCCCTCGCGCGCCAGGGTCTGGATTACGATGTCCCGTTTCCACGCCAGATAGGGCGCGTCCGCCCAATGCTGCATCGGCGCGACGCCGCACTCGGCATAGGTCTCGGAATGGATGGGGCGGCGATCCGGGCTGGCTTCGATCAGGTCGAACTGCTCGACGCGCCCGTCCTTCACCTCGGCCGAAATCACGTCGCCCGGCAGGGCGCCCGGCACGAAGACAAGGCCGTTGGGCGTCTCGGCGATCCCGTCGCCCTGGTGGCCCATGCGGGCGATGGTCAGCGTTTGCATCATGACGCGGCTTCTAACCGTTCCCGCGCCGAATCTGAAACCTGAACGAAGATGAACGGGCCGATCAAAAGCCGTTCAGCTTCGGGGCCCTATCACGGGATGCAACAGACAGGGGACCGAAGCCGTTCAGCATCGGGACCTGTCAGAGGAACAAGAACGATGATCGGTCATCTGTCCAAAAAGGCTTCCGCCGCTGCAGTCGCCGCCCTCGCCGTAGCCGGCACGCTGATGCTTCCCGGCGTCTCCAGCGCCCAGACCTATGGCTACGGCTACCCGCCGGCCTATGGCTACAACAACAGCTACAGCTACGGTCAGGGCTATGACCCCTGCGTCCGTGACCAGCGTGATCGCACGACGACCGGCGGCGTGGTCGGCGCCACCATCGGCGCCATCGCCGGTTCTCAGTTGGCGGCGCGCGGCCGCCGCACCGAAGGCAGCGTCCTGGGCGGCGTCCTCGGCGCGGCTATCGGCGCGGGCGTGGGCAACAACTCGGCCGCCTGCGACAGCCGCTATCCCTCGTCCAGCTACGGCTACGGCTACGATCAATCCTACGGCCGCACCTATGTCCCGCCGGCCTACGGCTACGACAACTCCGGTTACGATCGTGGTTATGACGACAGCTACAACCGCGGTTACGGCTATGATCGCGGCTACGTCCAGCCGGCGCCGGACTACCGCTATCAGAACACCGACCCATGCCGCCTCGCCGAGAGCCGCATTCGTCTGCCCGACGGTCGCAGCGAGACGCGCTACGTGCGCACCTGCCCCGACCAGAACGGCCGCTATCGCGTCGTCGATTAAGTTTCAGCCCCCCTGTCGATCGACGACGTGACGGAAACCGCCGGTGGAGAAATCCCCCGGCGGTTTCTTTAATTCTGGATGTACCACGCTCTCTCCCTCCCCTTCATGGAGAGGGTGGCTGAGCCCGAAGGGCGAAGTCGGGTGGGGGCGCTTTTACAGATCAAGCGCTGCGCTCTGTATCGCCACGCCCTCCCCACCCGGTCGCTACGCGACCACCCTCCCCATGCAGGGGAGGGAGAAGTTCAGGCCCGCTTCGCCCAGAGCAGGAACTCGATGTTGCCGTCACCGCCGGCGATCGGGCTCTCCGCCGTCTCACGCACGGACCAGCCGACGCTTTCCAGCCAGGCGCGCACGCCCTCGACCGCCGCCGCATGGGCCTCGGGGTCCTTGACCACGCCCTTCTTGCCGGCGTCCTTGGGGCCGGCCCCTTCGAACTGCGGCTTGACCAGGGTGATCAGGTCCGCGTCCGGCGTCGCCAGCGCCAGCGCCGCCGACAGAACCTTCGACAGGCCGATGAAGCTGACGTCGCAAACGACCAGCGACGGGGCGTCCGGGATAATCGCAGGCGTCAAATCGCGCGCGTCCGTCCGCTCCAGATTGACCACGCGCGGATCGGCGGCGACCCTAGCATGCATCTGGCCGAACCCGACATCCACGGCAAAGACCTGCGCCGCGCCGCGATCCAGGCAGACCTCGGTGAAGCCGCCCGTCGAAGCGCCGACGTCCAGCACCACCCGCCCCTCGACCGCAACCGGCCACAGGTCCAGCGCCCGTTCCAGCTTCAATGCGCCGCGCCCGACCCAGCGGTGGGCGGCGACATAGCCGACCTCGGCGTCATGGCCGACGGACTGCGAGGCCGACTTGGCCGGCGCGCCGTCCACGGTGACCCCGCCGGCTTCGATCGCCGCCCGGGCCTTGGCCCGGCTTTCCGTCAGGCCCCGCGTGACCAGCAGTTGGTCCAGTCGAACCTTCCTCATGCGCCGGCCATCGCGTCCAGACGGGCCAAGGCCGCCTGAAGCTTGACCTTGCCCTCTTCGGCCTCGGCCAGTTTGGCGCGCTGCTCGTCGACGACTTCCGGCGCCGCGCGGGCGACGAAGTTGGGGTTGCCCAGCTTCTTGTTCACATGGCCGATGTCGCTGTCGAAGGCATCGATTTCCTTCTCCAGACGCGCGCGTTCGGCGGTCAGGTCGATGATCTCGGCCAGCGACAGGGCCGCCGTCGAGCCGCCCGAGACGAAGGTCACGGCCCCGGCGGGCGCGGCATCCGCCGAACCCACCTCGGACACCCGGCCCAGGGTCAGGATCAGGTCGCGGTGGCGGGCGATACGCTCGGCGGTCGTCGCGTCGGGCGCGATGAAGGCCAGGGGGGGCTTCGCCGACGGCGGCACGTTCATCTCGGCGCGCAGGCCCCGAATCTCGCCGACCAGATCGACCAGCCAGCCAATCTCGCCTTCCGCCGTCGCATCGATGAAGGCGTCAGGCAGGACGGGCCATTCGGCGCCGATCAGCAGGCTTTCACGCGCCGGGCCTTCCTTGCCCAGTTCGGCCCACAGTTCTTCGGTGATGAAGGGCATGACCGGGTGAAGCAGCTTCAGCGTCTGGTCGATAGTCCAGGCGGTCATGGCCCGCGTCTCGGCCTTGGCGGCTTCATCCGCGCCGTTGAACACCGGCTTGGCCAGTTCCAGATACCAGTCGCAGAACACGTTCCAGACGAAGCGGTACAGCAGGCTGGCGGCGTCGTCGAAACGACCGCCCTCGATGGCCTCCGACACGGCGCGCTCGGCCTTGGTCAGTTCGCCGCGGATCCAGCGGTTGATGGTCTGCTCGACGGTGGCGGGATCAAAGCCCTCGACGCGCTTGGCTTCGTTCATCTGGCTGAAGCGTGCGGCGTTCCACAGCTTGGTGCCGAAATTGCGATAACCTTCAATGCGCTGCTTCGACAACTTGATGTCGCGCGTACCCGACAGGATGGCCATGGTGAAGCGCAGCGGGTCGGCGCCCAGCTCGTCGATGATGCCCAGGGGGTCGATGACGTTGCCCTTGGACTTCGACATCTTCTGGCCCTTCTCGTCGCGGACCAGGCCATTGATGATGACCCGCTTGAACGGGACTTCGTCCATGAAGTGCAGGCCCATCATCATCATCCGGGCGACCCAGAAGAAGATGATGTCCGCCGCCGTGACCAGATCGCTGGTCGGATAGAAGCGCTCCAGGTCCTCGGTCTTCTCGGGCCAGCCCATGGTCGAGAAGGGCCAGAGAGCCGAACTGAACCAGGTGTCCAGAACGTCCTCGTCCTGCGTCAGCGCGACCTCGGAATCATAGTCCGCCATCGCCAGTTCGCGGGCGTCCTCTTCCGTCTCGGCGACGTAGATCTCGCCGTTCGGGCCGTACCAGGCCGGAATGCGGTGGCCCCACCACAGTTGGCGCGAGATGCACCAGGGCTCGATGTTGCGCAGCCATTCGAAATAGATCTTCTCGTACGACTTAGGCTCGAAGACCGTATCGCCCTGCTCCACCGCCTTCAGCGCGGGCTGGGCCAGGGTGTGGGCGTCGACGTACCACTGGTCCGTCAGCCGCGGCTCGATGACCACGCCCGAGCGGTCGCCGTGCGGGACGACGTGCTTGGTCTTCTCGATCTCGCGCAGCCAGTTCTCTTCCTCGGCGCGGGCGACAATGGCCTTGCGCGCGGCGAAGCGATCCAGACCGACCAGTTCGGCGGGGATTTCCGGCACGTCGTCGTTGGTGATGCGCGCGAAGGCGTCCATCACGTTCAGCGCCGCCAGACCGGCGCGCTTGCCGACGCCGAAGTCGTTGAAGTCGTGCGCAGGCGTGATCTTCACCGCGCCCGAACCCTTGGTCGGATCGGCGTAATCGTCGGCGACGATGGGGATGCGACGGCCGGTGATGGGCAGGATCACGGCCTTGCCGACCAGACCCGCGTAGCGCTCATCCTCGGGGTGAACCGCGACGCCGGTGTCGCCCAGCATGGTTTCGGGCCGCGTCGTGGCCACGACGATGAAGTCGCGCGTTTCGAACTCGGTGGCCTTGCCGTCCTCGTCGAAGGCGACCGGGTGCTCATAGGTCACGCCGTCGGCCAGCGGATAGGCGAAGTGCCAATAGTGGCCGTCCTGCTCGCGCTGCTCGACTTCCAGATCGGAAATGGCGGTCTGGAAATGCGGATCCCAGTTCACCAGACGCTTGTCGCGATAGATCAGGCCGTCCTGATGCAGCTTGACGAAGACCTTGCGGACGGCGGCGTTCAGCCCCTCGTCCAGGGTGAAGCGCTCGCGCGACCAGTCGCACGACGCGCCCAGACGGCGCAGCTGGCGCACGATGGTGCCGCCCGATTCCGCCTTCCATTCCCAAATCTTGTCGACAAAGGCGTCGCGGCCCATGTCGCGGCGTCCGGGGCTGCCCGCAGCAGCCAACTGGCGCTCGACCACCATCTGGGTGGCGATGCCGGCGTGGTCGGTGCCGGGCAGCCACAGCACGGCCTTGCCCTTCATCCGGTGATAGCGGGCCAGGATGTCCTGCAGCGTATTGTTCAGCGCGTGCCCGATGTGCAGCGAGCCCGTCACGTTCGGCGGCGGGATGACGATCGAATAGGCGTCGGCGGCCCCATCGGTGGCCTTGGCGGCGCGCGGCGCGAACAGGCCGCTCTCTTCCCACTGGGTGTAGAGACGCGGTTCGGCGGCCTGGGGTTCGAAAGTCTTCTCGAGCATAGGAATGTCGTTTCTTGGAATGCAAAAGGGCGGCCCCGCCGGAGCCGCCCTCAGTGACTTAGTGTCTGGTGAAGCGAAGGGCTAGCCGGCGTTGCGGGCGATGCGTTCTACTTCCTTGCGTACCTGGGCCTCGACGATGCCGGGCAGGTTGGCGTCAAGCCAGTCCTTCAGCATGGGGCGCAGCATCTCGCGGACCATGGCCTCGACCGTATTGCCGCTCATGAAGGGCAGGTCCTGCGGCGCAGCGGCGGCGGGGACTTCCGGCTTCTGGAAGGTGGCGGCCAGACCGGCGAAGGCCGAGGCGGCGCTGGCGGCGGCGCTTTCGCCGACCAGGGAATCATGGACGGGCGTCGCAGCGGGCTCGGACGGAGGCGCCGGTTCCGCAGCCGGGAACGGCGCGACATCGGCGACATCCAGATCACCGATGGACTGGGCCGCGGGCGCTTCGTAGCGCTCGGTCAGCTCCAAAACCTCGTCCTCGATGATCGTCGGTTCTTCGGCCACGGGCGCGGCCTCAACCACAGGTTCCGGCTCCGCCGCGATCTCGACGACCGGCTCAGGCGCTACGGCGGCGGTTTCGGCCGGGGCGTCGTCTTCAGAGATGATCCGGCGAATCGACGCCAGAATCTCTTCCATCGTCGGTTCTTGGGCGGTCTGGTCGGTCATGGCGAACCTTGGGCGAGCGGGGCTGAACCTTGGAGGACCGCCGACAGGCGCCAGGCGGCGCGCGACGATCAGGGCCGGGCAAACAGACTCGCCCTCCCCTTGCACCTGTCGTCGCACCAACGCTCGTCGGAATCAACGAACGTTTTTCGCCTGTCAGGCTAATATCGCCTCAGTTGCGAGGCGCGGTGCGGACGATTTCGTTCTTCAGCTGGGCGTCGATCGGGGCGTCCTCGGCGTCGGCGGCGGGAACGATGCCGGGCGACGCGACGCGGTCCAGCGCCTCGACCACGCCGTCCCACGGCAGGGCGCCGCGGTTGCGGACCGCGTTGTAGTTGGCCTCGGCGTCATAGGCGTCGATCGAGGGATCCAGGTTCGGCCCGCCCAAGCGGCCCATGGCGGCCAGCAGCTGAGCCTGAGCGACGTATTGATTGCGATAGGCGCTGGCCAGGGTCACCTGGGCGTTGCGCAGCTCCAGCTCCTGGTTCAGCACGTCCAGCGTGGTGCGCAGACCGACCTGGGCCTCCTGACGCACGCCCTCGGCGGCGACCGAGGCGGCGCGGACGGCTTCCTGGCCGGCCTGAAGCGAGGATTTGGCGGCGACGGTCTGGGCGTAGGTCGAGCTGACGGTCTGCAGCACGCCGCGACGTTCGCCCTCGACGCCGATCTGGGCGGCGTTGGCGCGCTCCAGCGCCTGGGCCACGCGCGAACGGTTCAGACCGCCGGTGAACAGGGGCACCGACACGGTCGCGCCGGCGGTGAAGCTGGTGCGGTCGGTCAGGTCAAAGCCCGACAGATCGTTCGCCGTGCCGCCATAGGAGGCCGACAGACGCGCCGACGGCAGATACTCGGACCGCGCCGCCGCGACGTTGGCTTCGGCCGCCTGCAGGGCGTAGGTCGCGGCCAGGACGCCCGGGTTCTCGACCAGAGCCACATCCAGCGCGCCTTCGAAGTTGGTCGGCAGGCCCGGCAGGACCGGCAGGGCCTGCATATTCGTCGGCGCCTGGCCGACCACGGCGGCATAGGCTGCACGCGACACGGACAACTGGGCCTGGGCGTTGGCCAGATCGGCGTCCGACTGGGCCAGACGGGCTTCAGACTGGGCTACATCGGTGCGGGTGATCTCGCCCACTTCGAAACGGGCGTTGGATTCGTCGAGCTGGCGGCGCAGGACGGTGACGTTCTCCTGACGAACCCGCAGAATTTCCATGTCGCGCACCACGTCGGCGTAGGCTTGAACGACCGAGGCCATGACCTGCTGCTCGATATCGCGCAGGTTTTCGCGACCGGCGCGGACATTGGCCTCGGCGGCGTCGATGCCGCGCGCCGTGCGGCCGGCGGTCCAGATATTTTGGGCCAGGCTGACGCTGGCGTTGGCGCCGTCGGTTTCCGTCACGCCCAGACCGCCGGCATCAATGCGGGTGTAGCTGACGCCGCCGGAGGCGCTGATGGTCGGACGCAGGCTCGAGCGAGCCTGGACGATGGTCTCATCCAGAGCCCGCTGATTGGCGCGCTGGGCCAGCAGGGTCGGGTTGGTGCGATAAGCCAGGCCGATCGCTTCCTGCAAGGTCTCGGCCCCGGCCGGAGCTGCGCCCGCTCCCATGGCGAGGGTGACCAGAGCGACCGAAGCGAGCGCGCGCGAGCGTTTCAACATGAACCTGTTCCTGCCTGACGCCCCCGACGGGTGCGCCTGTGGTGCCTTGAACGGCGTAGTTGGAGGCAAGCCTCGCCTTACGCCAGTTAAGTTTTTTTCACGCAGGCGACGCCGAACTCCGTCGCCCCTTCCCCATACTCACAACGCGAAGGCGGGAGCCGGAATCAGTTCGGTCAGAACGGGCGGCGTCGCATCGAACAACTCTCGACGCGAAACCCCGTCGCGACCGCGCACATAAAGCACCGCCTTGCCCACCGGGCCCGAACGCTCGACCACTGCCAGACGACCGCCGGGACGCAGCGCAGCCAGCCACGATTCGGGACGCGCCGGCACGGCGGCCTCGCTGACGATCAGGTCATAGCCTTCGCCTTGCGGCTGGCTCAGAGGCGCGACGACGGTCGAGACGCCTTCGTCGGCCAGGGCCGCGCCCGTGACCTCGAACACGGCGGCGTCCGAATCCTGCACCGTGACGGTCAGACCCATGCGCGCCAGGACGGCGGCGGCGTAAGGCCCAGCCAGAACCAGCGCCTTCTCTCCAGCGCGGGCGTCCAGCGCCTGTATCAGCTTGCCCAGATCGCGCGGCAGCATCAGGCGACGGTCGCCGGCCACTTCCGGTTCAATATCGGCGTAGGCGGAGAAGGCGCGGTCGGCGGCGCAGAAGCGCTCGCGTTCGACGGCGCCGAAAGCGGCCTGCAGGTCACGGTCCGTGACGTCGTTCACCCGGACTTGTGAGTCCAGCATGACCTTGCGCGCAGCGGCGAAATCCATGGTTCCGAGGTCCTTCAGGTCGGCGTAAGCGAATAAATCTGCGGCGCTTATAGGTCCGTGCGTTGCAGCCGACAATCCGATCTGATAGCTGACGCCCCTCGCGATGGTGCAGCCCACAGATTTGGGGCTCAACGGCCTGATGGCGGAGTGGTGACGCAGAGGACTGCAAATCCTTGCACCCGGGTTCGATTCCCGGTCAGGCCTCCATCGCGACAAACAGTCAGCCGCCCTTCGGGGCGGCTTTCTTGTTTCTGGTTTGCAGATTCGTTTGCAGCGCCCGCTCTCGACGCTAGCCCCCACGCTTCCAGTCGTCGTCCTCGCGCGCCCTAGCGATCTCTTCCGGCGATGGGTCCGGCTCGCCATCGGCGTCCCTATCCGTGAACCGCCGGGGCTGGACGAAGGCGAATCCGGCGCCCGCTGCCACAAAGGCCAGCACGGCAATCAAAAGCAGCGTCGCCAGGTTGCCCATGACCGTCTCCTCGGTTCAGAAAGCCAACGCCTCGCCACGCCTTTCGCTCCGGTGCCTCAGGGCAGGTCTTCAACCCTCAGGCCGTGGTCAGGTGGTGCAGCGCCACCGCGCTGGTCGTCGCGACGTTCAGGGAATCGAATCCGCCCGACATGCGGATCGCCAGCGGTCGACAGCGCGCGATAACCTCGGGCGACAGGCCCGGCCCTTCCGACCCCAGCAATATCGCGGTGCGCGGCGCGGGCTTCAGTTCCGCCAACGTCTCGGTCGCCGACGGCGTCAGGGCCAGGACCTCGAAGCCGCGCGCCTCCAGCGCCTCGACCATCGCCGCCGCCGTCACCCCCTCGACGAAGGGGGTGCGCAACACCGCCCCGACCGAGACCCGGATCGCCTTTCGGTAAAAGGGATCGCAGCAGGTTTCGTCCAGCAGCAGGCCTGCGGCCCCAAAGGCCGCCGCATTACGGAACAGGCCGCCCATATTGTCGTGATTGCCAATGCCGCAGGCCCCGACCACCACGGCGCGCTCGGGCAGCGCGTCCAGAAAGGCCTCCAGCCCCAAGGGCTCCGGCTTGCGCCCCAGCGCCAATATCCCCCGGTGCAGATGGAAGCCGGCGATGACGTCCAGCACATCCTGCGGCGCCGTATGGACCGGCACGTCACCTGGAAGACGCTCCAGCGCGTCGCGCAGCGCCTCCAGCCGCTTCTCCGCGATCAGGACCGCAACCGGCGCGCAGCGCGACGCGGGCGAGGCCAGCACGCGCAGCACCACCTCGCCTTCCGCGACGAACAGGCCCTGGCGACCGGTCAGGTCGCGCTCCTTCACATCGCGAAAGGCTGAAATGCAGGGATCGGCGGGATCAGAGACAGGGATCAGATTCATGCAGAGCCTTTTAGCCTGACCCGTTGAATAAATTTCGGCGTTTTCTGCGTTTTAGCCGTTGCATGAATCAAAAAGGCGCTGCTATACGGCGGCCTCCCCCGAGGGGATGTTCCGCGGTAGCTCAGTGGTAGAGCAGCCGACTGTTAATCGGCTGGTCGTAGGTTCGAATCCTACCCGCGGAGCCACTCGGGGTGATTATCTTGTTGTCACTGACAACTCGGCAAACTCCCCCAGAGCTATCCAGAACATCGGCGCTGACGGCATGACTTGGCCGTCTCATCCCGCCCCTCGGAAAAGCGCCGTAATCCGAGCGCACCTCAAGCCATGACCCTGCTTCAAAAGACTGGCGGACGTCTCAAGCGTCCCTTGCAGGTCGTTGGATTCGTCGTCGGCGCCAGCTTGGTCGCTATCCTCGCCTACGCCGCGGTGCTGATGGCCACGGGCAATTTTCATACCGTCGTCGCCGGCGAGCTGTATCGCTCGGCCCAGCCTTCAGGCGCCTCCATCGCGGCCTATCAACGCGAACACGGGGTCCGCGCCATCCTCAACCTTCGCGGCGAAAACCCCCACGCCGCCTGGTATCGGAACGAAGTCGCCGCCGCCCGACGCCTCGGCATCCAACATATTGATTTCAGGATGTCGGCGCGGCGAGGCATCACGAAGGAAGAGGCCTGGCGGCTGATCGACGTCATGGAACAGGCGCCCAAGCCCCTGCTGATTCACTGCGAATCCGGCGCGGACCGCAGCGGCCTGGCGTCAGCCCTGTATCTGGCGGCCGTCAAACGCTACGGCGAAGAGATCGCCGAGCGGCAACTGTCCATCCGTTACGGCCACATCGCATCGCCGGCCGCCAAGGGCTGGGGCATGACCGTGACCTTCGAGGACATGGAGCCGTCGCTCGGCTTCCCGGAAAGCTGACCCCCGCACCCGCGCGGCGCAAAAAAAAAGGCCCGACGCATTCGCGCCGGGCTTAAAGTCATTCGGTGATGGTGGGTGTCCTCGAAGAAAAAGAAGACGGGGCATTTGATCGGCGTGTTTGGTTAATCAAACGTAAACCCTCCGCCAGCCGCCCCTTCAGGCATCGGGAAACCAACTGGTCTGCCGCGCTGTCGCGGACAGGGCGCGGGTCAGTCGCCACCCCTTGCCCGCGCGCACGACCTGGCCGTCAGCCGAGGCCGCCGGCCCCGGATAGTCGAACGCGACGTCGCCGATCTCGAGCCTGAGCGGATGGTCGCCCGCGCTCGACAAGCCTGCGGTCCAGCGCCCGTCGTCGCCGGCGACGACTTGAACGGCGACGCCCGCGGCCCTTACCGTCACCCTTGCCCCGGGGTCAGCGCGCCCCGACACGACCAGGCCACGGCCGTCGCCGTCCACGGCATCAAGGGCCGGCGCAAGACCCAGCCTGCGACTGGCCCCGCCGTCGGACAGCAGGGCCGCCAGAGGCGCATCCCCGCCGATCAACAAAAGCTGCTCACGCCCTGGCGTCCGCGACTGCCCCGACTGAATTTCGGGAATCAGAACCAGGGCGGCGCCCGGCGGCGGCATCCGGATCTCAAATCGCCCGGCTCGGTCGGCGCTGGTGGCGAATCCTGCATTCTGACCCGTTCGAAGGACCACCCGCGCGCCCTGCGCCGCATGACCGCGAACGATCAGACCATCCGCTCGCCGTTCGACGCCGGTGACGAGAGGCGGCGTCACCCATCCCCCATCCTGCGGCGCTTCCTCGCCCGCCGTCCGCTTCTCGGAGGGGCTGCACGCTGTCAGCAGCAGCCCCGCGGCGAGCGTTCCCGCCAAGGTCGCCGCCTGCAACATGACATTCCGACGTTTCATCCTGCCCCGCGTAGCGATATGCCTGTCGCATCAGATAGCGCGGCCGACGCCGCCCTGTCTCCCTTCCTATATCGAGGCCCCATGTCTTTGCCGCCCGCCAACATCGCTCCTTTCGACGGCCGTTCGGTCTGCCTGTTCTGCGGTTCGTCCGACGGCGCTGATCCGCAGTACGTCCAGGCCGCCAGCGCCTTTGGCAAGGCGGCGGCCGAAGCTGGCTGGCGCCTGGTCTATGGCGGCGGCGGCGTCGGCCTGATGGGGGCCTCGGCCCGCGCCGCGCACGAAGCGGGCGGCCGGGTCGTCGGCATCATGCCGGCCTTCCTGCGCAGCCGCGAACGCCTGTTCGACGACGTGGAGACCGTGGTTGTCACCTCGATGCACGAACGCAAGCAGCTGATGTACGATCAATCCGACGTCTTCGTCGTGGCGCCCGGCGGCATCGGCACCCTGGAAGAGGCCATCGAGCTGCTGTCGTGGAAACGGCTCGACCTGCACGCCAAGCCGGTCATCTTCCTGAACCTGAACGGCTTCTGGGAAAACTACTTCGCCCTGATCCGCCACAGCGTCGAAGAAGGCATGACGCCCGCCAGCTTCCTGGACGCCTACATCAGCGTCGACACGGTCGAAGAAGCCGTCGCCGTCATGAAAATGGCCGAGGAAACGCCCCACTTGAAACATGATCGTCGGTAAGTAATCGTGGGTCACTAAACGCCGATCCGTTATCGACAGAAGGCTGCGTTGACAGTTTTCTAAAAAAATGGACTATGGCGCCGCTGGGCCGTGCGCCCGCCCCATTTTGGAGACTTGCCTATGCGTGCTCTTCTCGCCGCCGCCGTCCTGTTCGTCGCCGCGCCTGCCTTCGCCGCCGATGCCCCGGCCACCAGCCTGACGCTCGCGGATGCGGCCAAGGCCCCGGCTGGCCGCGTCATCGTCGACGGCGCCGCCTGGCGCTGCGAAGGCGCGGCCTGCACCGCCACGGGCGGAACCAGCCAACCCGCCGCGCGCGCCTGCCGCCGCGTAGTCGCCAAGCTCGGCCCGGTCACGGCCTTCAGCTACAAGGGCGAGGCCTTGGATCAGCAGGCTCTGGCCGTCTGCAACGCCGGCTGATCCAGCCTCCGCGCTGAAAACGAAAAGGCCGCCTTCGCAGGAAGGCGGCCTTTTTTGTATCCGACTGAGGCTTGGGTTAGCCCGCATCGCCCTTCAAGCGTCGCACGATGGCCTCGCGCCCGATCAGGGGGGCCATGGCCGCCATGTCCGGTCCGTGCGCCTGTCCGGTCAGCGCCAGCCGCAAGGGCATGAACAGGCCCTTGCCCTTGGCGCCGGTCTTTTCCTTCACCGCCGCCGTCCACGCCGACCAGGCGTTGGCGTCGATGACCTCGGGCAGGACCTCCAGCGCCGCGGCGGCGAAGGCGGCGTCCTCGATCACCGGCGTGACCGGGCCGGTGACGATCTTCGCCATGTCAGCGACGTCGGCGAACTTGTGCAGGTTCGGCTTCACGGCCTCCCAGAAGCCTTCACCCAGATCGACGCCCAGCGCCGCCAGACGCGGCTGGGCCTCGGCATAGGTCAGACCGTGCAGGGCCTGGGCGTTCAGACGGTCCAGGTCGGCCGTGTCATAGCGCGCCGGCGAACGGCCCATCTTGGAGAAGGCGAAGGACTGACCCAGAGCCTCGACCGAAGCCGCGATCTCCAGATTGTCCGAGGTGCCGATCTTGCCCAGGTGGCTGGTGATGGCGATCGGCTCATAGCCCTGATCGCGCATGTCGCTGATCGAAAGCGAGCCCAGGCGCTTGGACAGGGCCGCGCCGTCGGCGCCGACCAGCAGCGGCATGTGGGCGAAACCGGGAACCTTGGCGTCCAGCGCTTCGAAGATCTCGATCTGCGCGCCGGTGTTGGTGACGTGGTCCTCGCCCCGGATGATGTGGGTGATGTCCATGTCGATGTCGTCGACGACCGACGGCAGCGTATAGAGGAACAGGCCGTCCTCGCGGACCAGCACCGGGTCCGACATAGAGGCGGTGTCCACCTCGGCGTGACCACGCGCCAGGTCTTCCCAGGCGACGCGCTTGCCTTCCAGCTTGAAGCGCCAGTGCGGACGACGGCCCTCGGCTTCGTAAGCAGCCTTCTCGGCCTCGGTCAGTTCCAGCGCGGCGCGGTCATAGATCGGCGGCAGGCCGCGCGACAACTGCACCTTGCGGCGGCGATCCAGCTCGTCAGAGGTTTCATAGCAAGGATACAGTCGGCCCGACGCCTTCAGGCGTGCGGCGGCTTCCTCATAGCGGTCGAACCGCTTGGACTGGTTGTAGCGCTCGTCCCAGACCAGACCCAGCCAGGTCAGGTCGGTCTCGATGCCGTCCTCGAACTCCTGGGTGGAACGGGCCAGATCCGTATCGTCGATGCGCAGAACGAACGAGCCGCCCTGCCCCTTGGCGAACAGCCAGTTGACCAGAGCCGTGCGGACATTGCCGACGTGCAGCTTACCCGTGGGCGACGGAGCGAAACGAACCTTGACGGACATGGGGGATCAACGACCTCGATAGGAAGGCGGCTTGGTCGCGCCGCCGCCCGCTCAAGTCAAGCCGATCCGCCCAATCCGAAGCGATCCGGCGCGATCAGTCGTCGCGATGGACCCGTTCGCGGCGCTCGTGCCGCTCCTGGGCCTCAACCGACAGGGTCGCCGTCGGCCGCGCTTCCAGCCGGCCCAGGCCGATCGGTTCCCCGGTGTCCTCGCAATAGCCGTAGGAACCGTCCTCGATCCGGCGCAGCGCATCGTCGATCTTGGAGATCAGCTTGCGTTGCCGGTCGCGGGTCCGGAGCTCCAGCGCCCGGTCGGATTCCGACGAGGCCCGGTCCACCAGATCAGGATGGTTCTCGGTTTCGGCTTTCAGATTGACCACGGTGCCCTTGGACTCGCGAAGGATCTCATCCTTCCACGCCAGAAGCTTGGCCTTGAAATAGGCCAATTGCCGCTCATTCATAAACGGCTCGTCGTCGGTGGGCCGGTACACGACCGACTCCCCCTCGATCACAGACGCTAATGCGTTCATCGCACTCACGCTCAAATATGTCTGCGCCCCCCTGCGGCGCATGGGCCGTATAGGCAAGCGCGAGAGTCGCGGCAATGGCGTTCGCGAGTCCGTGATATCGTTAAGCTTCATTAACGCCGCGTCAGTGTGGCAAATTGTCCTCACCTGACGGTCGAAACCGGGATTTCGATTGCGTTTCTCGCGGCTTCTAGACCGCCGCGCGGGCAGTTTCCGCCTTGGCCATTTCCACGGCGGCACGCAGGTCGATCTGATCCAGCACGCCTTTCAGGCCCGGATCGGCGTCCTCCGGCCGCTCTTCGCGCAAGGTGCGCGCCAATCGTTCCAGGGCCGCCGCGCCGTCCTGGCCGTTCAGCAGGGCCAATTTCAGCTCGTCCAGCCGGTCCAGCAGCCCGCCTCCGCGTCGAATCGCCCGGCGGCGGCGCTCGGTCGCGTCCTCCACCCCCTGCAACGCCATCAGGGCGGACACCCCGGCGACGCTGGATGCGGACGAGGTCGCGTTGGCCGAGGCCGGTCCAGAGGCCGCGCCGCCGGCCGGCAGGCTGAAACCGCCCGCCGCGCGTGCGGGGCGCTGGCCTTGCGTCGATGTAGGGCCTGAGGGGCCGGTGACCTTCATGATCAATGCTCCCGATCAATCCCGACCATCGGTCAGGAGCGTCACCGCTTGGTTAACGCCCCGGCAGATTCTGCCGCCAGGTGATCGGCGCCCACGAGCCACGCATTGAATTTACGCATCTTTTCAGGCGGCACGAACTTCGCATGGTTAATCGCGAACGCCTCAACGGGACGTCTTTCGTATGCAGAAGTTGCTCACCGCCCTCCTCGCCTCCGCTTCCGCCGCGCTGATTCTGGCCGCGGCGACGACGGCGGCCGAGGCCCAGTCGCGAATCAAGGACATCGTCTCCATCGAGGGCGTCCGCACCAACCAACTGGTCGGTTACGGCCTTGTGGTCGGCCTGAACGGCACGGGCGACAGCCTGCGCAACTCGCCCTTCACCCGCCAGTCGCTGGAGGGGATGATGGAACGCCAGGGCGTCAACATCCGCGGCGCCAACCTGAACACCAAGAACGTCGCGGCGGTCATGATCACCGCCGATCTGCCGCCCTTCGCCACGCCGGGCTCGCGCCTGGACGTCAGCGTCTCGGCCATGGGCGACGCCAAGAGCCTGCTGGGCGGCACCCTGCTGGTCACTTCGCTTCAGGGCGCGGACGGCGAAATCTATGCGGTGGCTCAAGGTTCGGTCCAGACCGGCGCCGTCTCGGCCTCGGGCGGCTCCGGCTCCTCGGTCACGCGCGGGGTGCCGACCGCCGGCCGCATCGCCTCGGGCGGCGTGGTCGAGCGCGAGACCGGCTTCGACCTGTCGGCCATGCCCGTCGTGCGCCTGACGCTGCGCAACCCGGACTTCACCACGGCCCAGCGCGTCGCCGCCGCGATCAATCAGTCCTATCCCAACAGCGCCCTGGCCGAGAACGGCACCGTCGTCGCCGTCCGCTCGCCCCAGAACCTCGGCATGGCGGGCTTCATCAGCCGGGTCGAGAACCTGCCGGTCCGCGTCGACGCCCCGGCCAAGGTCATCATCGACGAGGTCAACGGCGTCATCGTCATGGGCGAGGCCGTTCGCGTCTCCACCGTCGCCATCGCCCAGGGCAATCTGACCGTCTCGGTTCAGGAAAACCCGATGGTCAGCCAGCCCGAGCCCTTCAGCCGCGGCGGTCAGACCGTGGTGGTCCCCCAGTCGAACGTCAGCGTCGATGAAGAAACCGGCCGCCAGATGCGGATCGTCAACGGCGGGACCTCCCTGTCCACCCTGGTCAACGGCCTGAACGCCCTCGGCGTCAGCCCGCGCGACATGATCAGCATCCTCCAGGCCATCAAGACCGCCGGCGCCCTGCAGGCCGATATCGAGGTGATGTAATGGACGCCCTCTCCGTCTCCCCCGACCTGCTGCGCCCGACCGCCGCGCCCGCCAGGAGCGGCCAGTCGCCCGAGCAGATGCGCGAAACCGCCGAGGCCTTCGAGGCCAGCTTCCTGTCGCAGATGCTCAAGCCGATGTTCGAGGGCCTGCAGACCGACGGCCCGTTCGGCGGCGGCGAAGGCGAAGCGACGTGGCGCAGCTTCCTGATCGACGCCATGGCCAAGCAGACCGTCAAGGCCGGCGGCGTCGGTCTGGCCGACAGCGTCGTCTCCCAGATGCTGAAGATGCAGGAACAAGCCGCGTGACCGCCGACGTCGAAACCTCCACTCTCCGCGCGCGCCAACTGATCAACCTGACCCAGGCGCTGACCGAACGCCTCGGCGCCGAGCGCGACGCCTTCCGCGCCCATCGCCCCCAGGACGTCGCCGCGGGCATGGCCGAGACGCAGGAACTGGCCAACCTCTATCGCCGCGAGTCGGCCCAGGCCAAGGCCGCGCCCGCCTTCCTGTCCGTCATCCCCGCCGCCGACCGCAATGCCCTAATCGAGGCGACCCAGGCGTTCGAACTCGTCCTGGCCGACCACGCCCTGACCGTCGACGCCGCCCGTCAGGTGTCCGAGGGGCTGGTCCGCACCATCGCCGCCGAGGTCGCCGGCGCCCGCGCCCAGGGCGTCGGCTACGGGTCCTCCGGCCGCGCCACCGAGGGCGACGGCCGCGCCGTGGCCTTGAACCGAAAGGCCTGATCGGCTCGAAAAATCTTCGGACGATCCGCGTTTTCTTAACGGCCTTGGCCGCAAGGACAGGCCATGAGCCTGAAATCCCGTCTTCTTGGAATGGCGTTCGCCGCCGCCGACGCCCTGGTCGAGATCGACAAGGATGGTCAGATCACCTTCGCCCTCGGCGCCGGACCCATAGCGGGCCAGGCCTCGACCGCCTGGATCGGCCAGCCGCTGGCCGACCGGCTCGCCGTCGCCAGCCGCCCGGCGGTCGCCGAGGCGACCCGCGCCCTGAGCGCCGGCGGCCGCTGCGACGCGCTCGAGGTGCTGGTGGATTGCGGCGACGGGCGCGTCCGTCGGGCCGTGTTCCGCGCCTTCATGCTGCCCGAACTGGCCCCGGCCGTGTCCTGCGCCCTCACCTATGCCGGCGCCGCGTTTGAAATGAGCGCTGCGCTCGGCGCAGCGGAAATCGCGGACGCGGCGGGCTTCATGGAGCACGCCCGTAAGAGTCTGAGCGACCAGACCGGCGCGGCTCTGCAACGGCTGGCCCTCGCCTTCATCGAGGTTCAGGGCCTGACCGCCGCCAATGACGCCGCCAATGAGCGCGTCGCCGTCCGCCTCGGCGCCCGGCTGCAACTGGCGTCCCATGACGGGGTCAGCGCGGGGCGTCTGACCGGCAATCGCTATGCCCTCGTCAAGGAAGCCGGCGACGGCCGCGACCTCCAGGCCGAAGTCCGCGAAGCCGGACTGGCCGAAGGCCTGGACCTGACCTCACGGTCCAGCGAAGTCGCCGTTGGATCCGACGCCCTGTGCGCCCTGCGCGCCATGCGCTTCGCCATCGAGGGCTGCCTCAAGGACGACGCCGCCCAGCCGGAACTCAGCTTCGCCGACTCGCTGTCGCGCACGCTGAAGGACGCAGACCGGTTCCGCGGCATCGTCCGCGACAAGGAGTTCGCCCTCTTCTATCAGCCCATCGTCGACCTGAAGACGCGGGCCGTTCATCATTTCGAGGCTCTGGCGCGGTTCGGTCAGGCCGGCGGCCCTGCCCCGGCCATCCGCATGGCCGAGGAACTGGCCCTGATCGAAGGCTTCGACCTGGCCGTGGCCGAAAAGATCGTCCACCGCCTTCGCCAACCCGGCTCGGGACTGCTCAAGGTCGCCATCAATGTCTCCGGCGCCTCGCTGGCCAATGACGCCTATGTCGCGGCCCTGCTGCGGATGACGGCGTCCGAACCCGACAACCGCCGCCGCCTGATGTTGGAAGTGACCGAAACTGCTGCTCTGGCCGATATCGCCGGCGCCAACCGTCGCCTGGGCGCGCTGCGCGACGCGGGGATCAAGGTCTGCATCGACGATTTCGGCGCCGGCTCCGCCGCCTTCGACTATCTGCGCGGCCTGTCGGTCGACGCGGTGAAGATCGACGGCGCCTTCGTGCGCGGCATCGACAGCGACGCCCGGACCCGCACCCTGATCGGCCATCTGGTCGACCTGTGCGGCTCGCTGAACCTGACCACGATCGCCGAGATGATCGAGACCGAGGACGCCGCCGGGGCGGTCCAGGCCCTGGGCGTCGGCTATGGCCAGGGCTGGCTGTTTGGCCGCCCCGAAGCCGAACCCGTCACCGTGGCCCCCGCCGCCCCCCGCGCCCGCCGTCAGGGCGTGGTCGAGGCCTGGGGCTGACTTTCCATCCAAATCCGACGCGCCGATCCCAATGAATTCCAGGGATTGCGAACGCCTCGAAACGTTTCGCTCGCCTTGGTCACGCCGTGCGCCACACTAGGGACGGTCTTTGACACGTCGATTATAGCGAACCGCCCCTCACACTCCGCTCATCCCGGCGGACGCCGGGATCCAGCGCTTTGGCTTCCAGCCGCCGGGATCAACGGAAAGTGCGGCGCTCGGCGATCTCACTGGGTCCCGGCGTCCGCCGGGATCAACGGGATCAATCTAGCCCCCCTGAAGTCCGCGCATTGCACCAATTGCACTGTTTTTTTCACCGCACCGTGCAATCGGCCCGCTCCAGCCGAACCTCCCAGCCCACCCCCACATTACCCAGAAAGTCCCGGTCGTGGCTGACCACCACCAGCGCCCCGTCGTAGGCCTTCAGCGCCGCCTCGATCGCGGCGATGGAATCCAGGTCCAGATGATTGGTCGGCTCATCCAGGATCAGCAGTTGCGGCGGCCGCGCTCCGGTCATCACACAGGCCAGCGCCGCCCTCAGTCGCTCACCGCCTGACAGCGTCCCGACCGTCCGGTGCGCCGCCGTATTCCTGAACAGGAACCGCGCCAGCGCCGCATGGGCCTCGTTCGGCGTCCCTTCCGGGTTCAGCCGCCGCCAGGCCTCGATCAGGGTCTCGTCGAGCTTCAGGATCGCCGCCGCCTGATCCAGCAGCGCCGCCGTCACAGGCCGTTCGATCCGCCCCGCCGTCGGCGCCAACTGGCCCGAGATCAGCTTCAGCAGCGTCGTCTTGCCCGCCCCGTTCGGCCCCGTGATCGCCACCCGTTCCGGCCCGGTCAGACGCAGCGACAGCGGCCCGACGATCCCCTGGCCCTCAGTCGTGGCCCATTCCACCCCGTCCAGCGCCAGCACGGCCTTGCCCGCCGCCAGCCCCGTCGTGGGCATGGGCACCGACAGCAACCGCGCCCGTTCCACCCGCTCGCGCGCCTCAACCAGTTGCGCCTCGACCTCGGCGCGGCGACGTTCAGCCAGCCGCCCTTCGCGCGCCCCGGTTTCCTCGGCCCGCTGGGCCTTGGCGTCCAGCAGGATCTTGGGATCGGACGTCCCCGCCCGGTGCGCCCGCCCCGCCTTGTCGCGCTTCGCCTTCTTCTCCAGCGCCGTCTGCGCCTCGCGCGCGACGCGTCCGACCTCGCGCTCGGCGCTCTCCAGATCGCGCTCCGCCGCTGCCCGCTCAGAATCCCGCCGCTCGACATAGAGGTCCCAGCCGCCGCCATAGACCCGCGCGCCCAGGCTCGACAGCTCCACGATCCGGTCCATGCGCCGCAACAGCGCCCGGTCATGACTGACCGTCAGCACCCCGCCCGGCCAGCGCCCCACGACATCCGCGACCAAGGCCCGCGCCTCGGCGTCCAGATGGTTGGTCGGCTCGTCCAGCACGATCAAGTCGGGCGCCGCCAGCATCAGCCCCGCCAGCTGCAGCCGCGTCTGTTCGCCGCCGCTCAGGCTCGCCGTGGGCCGATCCAACGCCAGCCCGGCCAAGCCGACCTGGGCCAAGGCCTCATCCAGCCGCGCCTCCAGCGTCCAGTCCGCTTCGGCCATATCCTCGACCGAGCCGTCCCCGGCCAGCACCCGCGCCAGCAAGGCCAGCGCCCCCGCCACGCCCAAGGTGTCAGCCACGGTCTCACCGGGCGCCGGCTCATAGGTCTGGGCCAGCCAGCCGACCGTCCCGGCGCGGGCCACCGTCCCCTCTGCGGGCGCGGCCAAGCCGGCGACAAGCCGCAGCAGCGTGGTCTTGCCCACCCCGTTGCGGCCCACGACGGCCGTGCGCTCGCGCCCGAAGGCGAGGCTCAGATTATCGAATAGGGGGTTTCCGTCAGGCGTGCGGGCCGCGACGCTGTTGAGCGTCACGATAGGTAGCCTTGGCGCGGATGCGGACGGGTTGTGGCTTGGGTTGAGCGAGGACAAGGGCGAGCACCAGCAGCGGAGCGGAAAGGGCGAAACCGATTTCCAAAGCGCTGATCATGATCGTCGTGCCTCCTCGTCAAATACGTTGGCTGGAGGAAGGATGGGTGCTGATCTTTCGCAGCGCAACCCCAATTCTCCGGTCCCGCTTTTGCGTTGCGGCGCCGAACGCCTATCTTGGCCCCATGACCGCGCCTGACCGAACCATCGCCTTCCGCATCGACAAGCCCGCCCCCGACCGCGCCGAGGCCGCCGCCCGCCGCGCCGAAGCCGTGGACCGCATCCGCGCCGAGACCGGCATCGACGAGGCCCTGATCGACGCCCTCGTCGAAGGCTTCTACGCCCGCGTCCGCGACGACGACTTCATCGGCCCGATCTTCGCCGACCGGATCGACGACTGGGGCCCGCACCTCGAACAGATGAAGCTCTTCTGGTCCTCGGTCGCCCTGTCCACCGGCATCTATCAGGGTCGGCCCATGCCGAAACACCTGCCCCTTCCTATCGACGCCCGCCACTTCGACCGCTGGCTTGAACTCTTCGAGGCGACCGCCCGCGACCTCTGCCCGCCCGTCGCCGCCGACCATTTCATCAGCCGCGCCCGCCAGATCGCCCAAAGCCTGGAACTGGGCGTCGCCAACGCCAACGGCGTCCTGGTCGGCCCCGGCGAGCGCTACCGCCGTCCCGAACCCGCCTGGACGCCCGAATCCTGAACGTAAGTTCTCATATTGTTCTTGCTGTTTCGGGCGAATTGATCCCCATATAGCGTCGTCGCCCCGACCGTTTTGGGGCCTCCCGCGTTCCCGCTTACCGTTTCCGGGCCCATGACCGAAAAGCACAACTTCATCCGCGTTCGCGGCGCTCGC
This sequence comes from Brevundimonas sp. 2YAF1, assembly GCF_052114745.1. NCBI lineage: Bacteria > Pseudomonadati > Pseudomonadota > Alphaproteobacteria > Caulobacterales > Caulobacteraceae > Brevundimonas > Brevundimonas sp. 2YAF1. The sequence continues at coordinate 35,007 of NZ_JBFRFI010000010.1, forward strand.
GAGCACAATCTCAAGGGCGTCGACGTCGATATCCCGCGTGAGAAGCTGGTCGTAATGACCGGGCTGTCGGGGTCGGGCAAATCCTCGCTGGCGTTCGACACCATCTACGCCGAGGGCCAGCGCCGCTATGTCGAGTCGCTCAGCGCCTATGCGCGTCAGTTCCTGGAACTGATGGGCAAGCCGGACGTGGACCTGATCGAGGGCCTGTCCCCGGCCATCTCCATCGAACAGAAGACGACGTCGAAGAATCCGCGCTCGACCGTTGGCACGGTCACGGAAATCCACGACTACATGCGCCTGCTCTGGGCGCGCGTCGGCGTCCCCTATTCGCCCGCCACCGGCCTGCCGATCGAGAGCCAGACCGTCAGCCAGATGGTCGACAAGCTGACCGCCCTGCCCGACGGCGAGCGCCTCCTGCTGCTGGCCCCGGTCGTTCGCGGCCGCAAGGGCGAGTACAAGAAAGAGATGGCCGAGTGGCAGCGCAACGGCTTCCAGCGGCTGAAGATCGACGGCGAATTCTACGCCATCGAGGACGCGCCGACGCTCGACAAGAAGTTCAAGCACGACATCGACATTGTCGTGGATCGCATTGTTACCAAAGAAGGTCTTGAGCCACGCTACGCCGACAGCATCCAGACGGCGCTGAACCTGGCCGACGGCATCGCCACCGCTGAGTGGGCCAATGCGCCCGAAGGCGAAACCCCGCGCAAGATCGTCTTCTCCGAGAAATTCGCCTGCCCCGTTTCGGGCTTCACCATCAGCGAGATCGAGCCCCGGCTGTTCTCGTTCAACAACCCCTTCGGCGCCTGCCCGACCTGCGACGGCCTGGGGGTCAAGCTGGCCTTCGACGCCGATCTGGTCATCCCGGACCGCGACAAGACCCTGCACAAGGGCGCCGTCGCCCCCTGGGCGCGCGGCCCCTCGCCGCTCTACACCCAGACCCTGCAGTCGCTGGCCCAGCACTACGACTTCTCGATGGACAAGGCCTGGCGCGACCTGCCGGAACAGGCCCAGAAGGTCATCTTGCAAGGCTCGGGCGGCGAGAAGATCAAGTTCGTCTATGACGACAACGCCCGTAAATACGAGGTCTCCAAAGCCTTTGAAGGCGTGCTGCCCAACCTGGAACGCCGCTGGCGCGAGACCGACAGCGCCTGGGTCCGCGAGGAACTGGGCCGCTATCAGTCCGAAACCCCGTGCGAAGTCTGCGGCGGCAAGCGGCTGAAACCCGAGGCCCTGGCCGTCAAGATCGGCGGGGCCGACATCGCCGACGTCAGTTGGCTGTCCATCTCCAAGGCCTATCTGTGGTTCTCGACGCTGGAAGAGCACCTGACCGACAAGCAGAAGGAAATCGGCCGGCGCATCCTCAAGGAGATCACCGACCGGCTGCGCTTCCTGAACAATGTCGGCCTGGACTACCTCAGCCTGTCGCGCAGCTCCGGCACCCTGTCGGGCGGTGAGAGCCAGCGCATCCGCCTGGCGTCGCAGATCGGCTCGGGCCTGACCGGCGTCCTCTATGTGCTGGACGAACCCTCCATCGGCCTGCACCAGCGCGACAACACCCGTCTGCTGGAAAGCCTCAGGGGCCTGCGCGATCTCGGCAACTCGGTCCTAGTGGTCGAGCATGACGAGGAGGCGATCATGACCGCCGACTATGTCATCGACATGGGCCCCGCCGCCGGCGTCCACGGCGGCGAGATCTGCGCCCAAGGCACGCCCGCCGAGGTCATGGCCAACCCCAACTCCCTGACCGGCCAGTACCTGACTGGCGCGCGCGAGATCGAACTGCCGCCCGAGGGCCGCCGTCCCGTCGACCGCAAGCGGATGCTGAAGATCAGCGGCGCCACCGGCAACAACCTGAAGAACGTCACCGGCGAGATCCCCGTCGGTCTGTTCACCTGCGTCACCGGCGTGTCCGGCGGCGGCAAGTCCACCTTCACCATCGAGACCCTGTACAAGGCCGCCGCGCGCCGCCTGCACAACGCCTCGGACGCCCCCGCCAACTTCGACCGGATCGAAGGGCTGGAGTTGTTCGACAAGGTCATCGACATCGACCAGTCGCCTATCGGTCGCACCCCGCGTTCAAACCCCGCCACCTATACCGGCGCCTTTGGCCCGATCCGCGACTGGTATGCAGGCCTGCCGGAGTCCAAGGCGCGCGGCTATGGTCCCGGCCGGTTCAGCTTCAACGTCAAGGGCGGCCGCTGCGAGGCCTGTCAGGGCGACGGCCTGATCAAGATCGAGATGCACTTCCTGCCCGACGTCTATGTCACCTGCGACGTCTGCAAGGGCAAACGCTACAACCGCGAAACCCTGGAAATTGTCTTCAAGGGCAAGAGCATATCCGACGTTCTGGATATGACGGTTGAAGAAGCGGCGTCCTTCTTCAAGGCCGTGCCGCCGATCCGCGACAAGATGCTGACCCTGGCCCGCGTCGGCCTCGGCTATGTCAAGGTCGGCCAGTCCGCCACCACCCTGTCGGGCGGCGAGGCGCAGCGCGTAAAGCTGTCCAAGGAACTGTCCAAACGAGCTACCGGCAAGACCCTCTACATCCTCGATGAGCCGACGACCGGCCTGCATTTCGAGGACACGCGCAAGCTGCTGGAGGTGCTTCAGGAACTGGTCGAGAGCGGCAACACCATCGTCGTGATCGAGCACAATCTGGATGTCATCAAGGTCGCCGACTACCTGCTGGACTTCGGTCCCGAGGGCGGCGACGGCGGGGGCGAGATCGTGGCTGTCGGCACGCCTGAACAGGTGGCGGACAACGCCGCCAGCTGGACCGGCAAATATCTGAAGGAAGTGCTGGATCGCCACGAGGAGCGTCGCAAGGCGCGCGTCGCCGCCCTGCCCGAGGCCGCGAAAGCGCCCGCCAAACCGGCCCGCGTCCGCAAGAACGCCTGACCGGATCGGTCAGGCGTCTAAGACGCGGGCCGTCAAACGCGGGGCGCGTCCTTAAGGTGCAGGTAGGCGGCCGAGAACGGCGCGTACATGATGGCGATCTGCGCCGCCGACAGGATGGCGTTGACCACCAGCGACACGGCCAGCGCCGGCCCGGCCACGCGCAGCATTTCCGCGATGCCGGCGCCCTCAAGACCCGCCAGACGGTCCATGCCGCCGACCAGCAGACTGAGCGGCGCCGCCACGGCCGAGCCCAGCACGGCGACCAGCACCGCCATGATCCAGGCGATGATGCCCATGCCCAGGATCGGCCAGAAAACGCCACGCGTCAGGGCGAAGGACTCCTTCACCGCAATCCGCCGCTCGGCGAAGGTGATCGGCACGGCCAGGCTGAGCCGCACTGACAGCCAGACGATCAGCGCCACGGCGGCCAGGGACAACAAAATCACCACCAGCCAAAGAGCGGGGACGGTCATGGCGAGGCCAGCGGCCACGCTGACCACCATGAACGCCGCCATGGCGGTCAGACCGGTGATCAAGGCCACGATCACATTGACGGCCAGGACCCGCAGTTCATCCTTGCCCACCCGGAGATAGCCGAACCGCTTGTCCTCGGGTCGGATCACCGAGCGGGCGATGGCGGTGTTCAGCACCGCCCCGAGCAGGATGGCCAGGGGCACGCCCCAGGCGAACATGACGCCGTAGGCCTGCATCAACGGCTGCATTTCCTCGATGGAGGGATTGGCCTTCCCTTCGAGTTCTTTCATCAGCGACATCATCGTCACCAGATGCGGCCCGGCGACCAGGAAGAACAGGACGAAGAAGACCGCGTAGGCCAGCGCCCAGGCCAGCAGGGCCTGTGGCGCGCGCCGGGTCATCCGGAAGCCCTCAAAAGCGCAATTGGTGGCAGGAAAAGTCATGCGGATCGTCCTCGATTCCCGGTCAGCCTAGAGCATTTTCTGGATTCTGACTGGCTGCGTACGTCAGGACCGATTTGGCTCTAGCGCAACCGGGCCCGGTTCGTCCTGCGGCCCCTGCGCCAACAGCCAACGGCAGGCCTCGGCATAGGGGGCGACCATGACCGTTATCAGAAATCCCTGCAGCCACGACAGGGGCACGAAGGCCGCCAGCCCCCAACCGACGAGAGCGCCCCAATCGATGTCGGGCGGCGGCCCCTGCTCCAGCATCGCGGCCAGACTGAAGACATTGACGCCCGCCGCCAGGAACAGAACGACGGCGGCCGCCATCAGCAGTGCCAACTCGATCGCGATCACGACCACGATGATCGCCAGACTCATTCCCAGCAACCTCAGCACCTGTCCCTTGGTCAGCTTCCAGCCCGGCACAAAGGCGAAATCGCCCAGCGCCACGCTGGCCGGCATGATCAGCGACGCCCGCAGCATCACGCCCCATATGGCCAGCCCCGCCACCACGGCCACCAACAGTCCCAGCGTCACCGCCGCCACTTCCGACACGAACCACAGCGCAGCGCCGACCGCGAAGGCGATCAGCCCCACGACAATGGCGGCGGCGTAGAAGGCGACGATCATGCCCAGGCCGACGACGGCTATGCGCACTTCGTCCATGCCGACCTTCAAACCGGCGAAACGAACGCTTCTTTCGGGAAACAGCACGGCTCGGAAAATCGCTGCCGCCACGACCACCCAGATCAGGGCCTGCAGGACGTTGGCCAGGCCCGACCACGCCTGAAACTGCACCATCTGGGCGATCAGCGTGGCGGGCGGCTCCTCCGCCGCCAGTTCTTCCACGGAGATCGCGCCGAACAGCCGCAGCATCAGGGCGCCGAACATCAGCGACGGGGCGGCCAGCACCACGCCCCACGCCCAGACCCGCAGCGGCTGGCGCCGTGTCAGCCTGAAGCCGGAGCCCAGGGCCTCGCCGATTGAAAACGCCGTGGTCATGACTGGTCCCTCCGAACCGCCGTCTTAAGCCAGACCATATAGCACGCGCCACCCCGCCGCACCCTTGGTGCGCATGACAGGCTGACGGAAGCCTCCGGGACGGCTAGAAGGCCGCCATGTCGAACGCAGCGCCCTCCACCAAACCCATTCACGTCATCGGCGGCGGCCTCGCCGGCTCCGAAGCCGCCTGGCAGATCACCCAGGCCGGCGTGCCCGTCATCCTGCATGAAATGCGCGGTGTGCCGGGCATCAAGACCGACGCCCACCATACCGACGGCCTGGCCGAACTGGTCTGCTCCAACTCCTTCCGTTCGGACGATTGGGAGCATAACGCCGTCGGCCTGCTGCACGCCGAAATGCGCGAACTGGGCTCGATCATCATGGCCGCGGCCGGCGATCATCAGGTCCCGGCGGGCGGCGCCCTGGCGGTCGACCGCGACGGCTTCTCGCAAGCCGTCACCGCGCGGCTGGAAGCCCACCCCCTGGTCACCATCGTGCGCGAGGAGATCGCCGGCCTGCCGCCGGAAGACTGGGACAACGTCATCGTCGCCACCGGCCCGCTGACCTCGCCCGCGCTGGCCGAGGCCATCCTCAAGCTGACGGGCGAGGAAAGCCTCAGCTTCTTCGACGCCATCGCCCCGATCATTCACGCTGACTCGATCGACTTCGACATCGCCTGGCGTCAGTCGCGCTATGACAAGGAAGGCCCGGGCGGCGACGCCGCCGCCTACGTCAACTGCCCGATGGACAAGGCCCAGTACGAGGCCTTCATCGACGCCCTGATCGACGGTCCCAAGGCTGAGTTCAAAGAGTGGGAGAACGTTCCCTATTTCGACGGCTGTCTGCCCATCGAGGTCATGGCCGAACGCGGCCGCGAGACCCTGCGCCACGGCCCGATGAAGCCGGTCGGCCTGACCAATCCGCGCGACCCGCAGGTCAAGGCCCACGCCATCGTCCAGCTGCGTCAGGACAATGCGCTCGGCACCCTGTTCAACATGGTCGGCTTCCAGACCAAGCTGAAGCACGGGGCGCAGGCCGAGACCTTCCGCATGATCCCCGGCCTGCAGAACGCCCAGTTCGCGCGCCTCGGCGGCCTGCACCGCAACACCTATCTCAACAGCCCGCAACTGCTGGACAAGCAACTGCGCATGAAATCCATGCCGCGCCTGCGCTTCGCCGGCCAGGTGACGGGGGTCGAAGGCTATGTCGAAAGCGCCGCCATGGGCCTGCTGACCGGCCGCCTGGCCGCCGCCCAAGCCCTCGGCCGCGACCTGTCGGCCCCGCCGCCGGAAACCGCCATGGGCGCCCTGGTCGAGCACATCACCGGCGGCCATCTGGAAGGCTCCAAATTCCAGCCGATGAACATCAACTACGGCCTGCTGCCGCCGCTGGAAGCCCCCAAGATCGACGAGGACGGCAAGCGCATCAATCCCAAGGATCGCGGCCGCGCCAAGAAGCGCCTGCAGAGCATCCGCGCCATGGCCGCGCTGAAAGCCTGGCGCGACGCGGGTTAAGCCTTAGGGCCGGGTCGCCTCAGCGCAGCTTGGGCAGGCCCGGCCGGAACCCCAGAACCATCACGCCCAGCCCGACGACGCCGACGCCCATCAGGACCCAGGCCCCGGTCAGGTCGGCCATGTGGTCGCGCAGCAGGCCGGCGGCCAGCGGCGACAGGCTGGCGATGATGTAGCCGCCGCCCTGGACGAAGGCGAGCAGGTCGCCGGATCGCGCCGGGTCGTCGATCTGATCCATCGCCAGGATCAGGGTCAGGGGGAAGACAGCCCCCACGCCCAGACCCAGGGCCATGACGACCGGAACGGCCAAGCCGACCGGCGCCAGCACCAACCCCGCCAGACCGATCAGGGCCAGAACCAGCGCCGCCAAGATCGGCCCGCGCCGGTCGGGGAAACGTCCGATCAGCAGCGACACCAGGATGCCCGCCGCCACCTCGGCGCCGGTCATACCGCTGAGCAAATAGCCCGCCGTCGCCCTCGCCTGCCCCAGATCGACGTAGAAGGGCGGCAGCCAGGCCAGCACCAGCGTATAGGCCGAGGTCCCCAGCCCCATGATCAGGATCAGGCTCCACGCCCGCCCCTGACGCCAGAAGGGGATTTCAGGATGGACCACCTCGACCACGGCGCGCCGGTCGGGCTCCTCCGCCGCCGGATCACGCGCGGCCAGCAGCCAGACGACCGCCGCGACGCAGGCAGGCACGCTCCACAGCGCCAGCGTCCCGGCCCAGCCGACCGCCTCGGCCAAGCCCGCCGCCGTGGCCGCCGCAATGGCCGCTCCGCCCATGATGCCCGTAGTGTAGAGCGCCATCACCGTGCCGAACCGCGTCGGGAAGGCCCGCTTGATCACGACCGGCGCCAGGGCCTGGATCAGCGCCACGCCGACGCCGACGACCGCCGCGCTGGCGATCAGGCCCGCCGTGTCCTTCAGCGCCGCCCGGATCAGACAGGCCCCGCCAATCAGCAGCGCGCCCAACAGGATGCCGCGCCGCTCGCCCAGCCGCCGACGCAGCGGCCGAATCGACAGAGCGCCTAGGCCGATCATCAGCACTGGTAAGGTCGTCAGCAGGCTGGCGGCGGTGGAATCCATCCCCGTCGCGCCCTCGATCAGGTCCAGCAGCGGCCCGACCGCCGCCATCGCCGGGCGCAGGTTCAGCGCCAGAGCGAAAATGGCCGCCAGCAGCAGCAGCTGGGACGCGCCGCGCGCCGGTTCGGCTTCGGACCGTGCGGTCATGACAGAGGACTCCACTGGGCAATCGCGCTACTCTCTCGCCCTCAAGTATCTCGACGTCAAGATAACCTATGTCCGACAGAGCCGCCCGCGCCGCCGCCCAATGGGCCGTCCAGCGCCCCGACCTCGACATGCTGCCGATGGAGGTGCTGGGCCGGCTGAACGAGGCCTCGCAACTGGTGGTGCGCGAGCGCCAGACGCCCCTGTTCGCCCGCTACAGCTTGCAGCATGGAGAGTTCGACGCCCTGGCGACCCTGCGCCGCTCGGGCGCGGCTGAGGGCCTGACGCCGACCGCCCTGTTCGAGGCGGCGATGATGTCGTCCGGCGGCATGACGGCCCGCATCGACCGCCTTGAAAAGGCCGGTCTGGTCGAACGCCGCCCCCACCCCACCGACCGCCGCGCCACCCTGGTCCGGCTGACCGACAAGGGGTTCGACCTGATCGAATCCATCATGCCCCGCCATGAGGAAACAGCGCGCGACATCCTCTCGCCGCTCTCGCTCGATGAACAGAAAACCCTGAACGCCCTGCTGGCTCGCCTGATCGGCGGTCTCTGCGACTAGACGCGGCCGCGCAGGACCGCCCACAGCAGCCGAAGGCGCTTCACCGGTTCCGGGTGGTCAAAGCCCGCCAGGGCGGCGTGGGCCGTTGCCGGGAAAGCCGCCGCAGGCAGGTTCCTGAGCGCCTTGTTGGCGGCGGGGCGCAACGCCCTCGCCTCGTCCGCCCGACCGGTCTGCGACAGAGCCCACAGACGCCCCGCCGCCTCGACGGCTGCCTCGTGCCCCTCGCCCGCCAGCATCCGCACGGCGACCTGCATCGGAGCGATGTAGAAGGCGTCCAGGTCATGCGGCTCGCCATGCACCCGGCCGATGTGAGCCTCGATCAGGGCGTCGAAGGGCCCGCGGACCAGCCCGTGACGGGCGACGGCGGCGGTCAGGGCCTCCAGCACGGGATGGCCGACGCGCGGGGCATGGGCGAAGACGCCCTCCATCTGCTCGGCCCACCATGCGTAGCGCATCTCGGCCAGCATGGGCTGGGTGACGCGGGTGGGAATGGCCAGAAGCTCCGCCTCGAAGGCGTAGAAAGAGATCAAGTCCGCGCGCGCCTGTTCGTCGGCCACGAACCGGCTGGACAGCCAGCGGTCGGGGTCGGCGGCGCGGACCTGGGAGTCGAGATCAACAGTCATCCCGCAAGGCCATCGGCCATTGCGGCCCATACCTCAAGGGTCTGGGGTGCAAACCTCAGCCGAACAGGGTCTGATACATGGCCATCGAGGTCAGCATCGGCAGCGACAGCAGCAGGTTGGTGCGGCTGCCCAGCATGGCGATCCGCGCGGCCTTGGCCTTCTTGTCATCGTCAACGACGACGATGCCCAGGGCGCGCTTCTGGTTCGGCCAGATCACGCCCCAGACGTTCAGGAACATGACGATGGCCAGCCAGACGCCGATCCCCATCAGGGTGAACTGCTGGTCGCCCGCCTTAAGACCTCCGGCCAGGCCGAAGCTCAGCACTTCGTGAGCATAGGCGTGGCCGCGCAGGAACATGACGGTCAGACCCGCCAGCACCGTCACCAGGGCCGACCAGCGGAACCAGAACAGGGCTTCAGGGGCGATGTACTTGCCGACGGCGGGCTTCAGCTCGGCCGGGATCGACGGCATGACCCGGATCTGCACGAAGTTGAAATAGTAGAGCAGGCCGATCCACAGGATGCCCGCCACGACGTGGACCCAGCGGGCGCTCGCCTGCCAGAAGCTCATGTCGAAACCGCCTGGCGCGATACGGCCGAAGGCGAAGATCATGACGCCCGCCAGCAGGATGCTGAGCAGGAAAGTCGTTCTGAAGTTTGAAAGCAGTTTGGCCATGCGCCCCTCCCCGGGTCGGAATCAGGAAGCGTGACCTTACTCCTCCCTCCCCGTCCGGGGGAAGGAGGAGCATTTTCAGGTAGAATCCAGCCTTAAGGCCGGCTGGCCATGCCGAGCTTGATCGGCTTGGCGTCCTCGTCGATGGAGCCGCCGCGCCTGACGCCCCACAGCAGGATGATCGGCGCGCCGACATAGATCGACGAATAGGTGCCGATGACGATGCCGGCCATCAGGGCGATGGAGAAGCCGAACAGGGCCTCGCCGCCGAAGACGGCCAGAACGGCCAGAACCGCCACGGCGGTGACGCCGGTGATGATGGTCCGCGACAGGGTCTCGTTCAGCGACAGGTCGATGACCTCGCGCAGCGGCATGGTCTTGTACTTGCGCAGGTTCTCACGCAGGCGGTCGAACACCACGACCGTATCGTTCATCGAATAGCCGATGACGGTCAGGATGGCGGCCACCATGTTCAGGCTGAACTCCAGCTTGAACAGGACGATCAGACCGAAGGTCAGGATCACGTCGTGGACCAGACCGGCCACGGCGCCGAAACCGAACTGCGGTTCGAACCGGAACCAGATGTAGGCGAACATCAGGGCGATAGCCGCGCCCAAGGCCATCAGGCCATTGGTGAACAGCTCGCCCGAGACCTTGGAGCCGACGACGCTGACGCCCGAGAAGGCGACCTTGCCGACGGCGTCGGTGATGCCGCCCTGGACGCGCTGGACGACTGCGGTCTGGTCTTGGTTGTCCGGAACCTGGAAGCGGACGATGGCGCGCTGGTCGCCGTCGATGTTCTGAACCTGGACTTCGCCCAGATCGAGGCTGTTCATCGCCTCGCGGACCTTGCCCGCGTCGATCGATTGTCCAGCCGGGGCGGTCATTTCCATGACGGCCCCGCCCTTGAAGTCGATGCCCATTTCAAGGCCGGGATAGAAGCAGGCGACGATCGAGGCGACGCACAGCACGACGGAAAGGATGCCGGCCGGCACAGCGTACTTCACGAAATGGAAGTTCGTCTTGTGCGGCAGCACTTTGATGAGAGGCCATCCACGCATCGCCATCACTCCGCGATCGGCAGTTTCTTGGGCTTGGCGACTTTGAGCCAATACCCGAGCAGCACCTGGGCGACCATCACCGAGGAGAACATGGAGGTGAAGACGCCGATGGTCAGCGTCCAGGCGAAGCCGCGCACCGGGCCGGCGCCGAAGACGAACATGATCAGCGCCGCCACCAGGGTGGTCAGGTTGGCGTCGATGATAGTGCCCATGGCCTTGTTGAAGCCGGCGTCCATCGAGGCGATGACCGAGCGGCCCGCCCGCGCTTCGTCGCGCATCCGCTCATAGATCAGAACGTTGGCGTCGACGGCCACGGCGAAGGTCAGCACCAGACCGGCGATGCCCGGCAGGGTCAGCGTCGCCTGGGTCAGCGACATCGCCGCCAGGATCAGCAGGCCGTTGAGCATCAGGCCCAGGACCGAGATGCCGCCGAACAGGAAGCCGTATGTGAGCAGCATGAAGGCCACGATCACCAGGAAGCCGATGATGGTCGAAACCTGACCGGCCTGGATGGCGTCCGCGCCTAGCTCGGCGCCGACGACGCGACGCTCCTCGACCTTCAGCGGCGCCGGCAGGGCCCCGCCGTTCAGCAGGTTCACCAGTTCGGCGGCCGACTGAATCGAGAAGTTGCCGGTGATCTGACCCGAACCGCCAGTGATGGCGCTCTGGATGGTCGGGGCCGAGATGACCTTGCCGTCCAGGATGATGGCGAAGGGCTTGCCCAGGTTCTGGGCCGTAGCTTCAGCGAAGCGACGCGAACCCTGACCGTCGAAACGGAAATCGATGGCGGGACGGCCGTTCTGGTCCGAGCCGACGCCGGCGCGGGTCAGGTTCTCGCCCGACACCAGCACGCGCTTCTTGACCAGGTACGGCGTGCCATCCTCGCCCGCCAGCAGTTCGGCGTCCGGCGGCACGCGGCCGGCCAGAGCGTCCTGCAGACCGTTGGTGCTGCTGTCGACCATCTGGAAGGTCAGTTGCGCCGTCTGGCCGATGACGCGTTCCAACTGGCTCGGGTCGCTCTCGCCGGGCGCCTGGACGACGATGCGGTCGGCGCCCTGGCGGGTGATTGAGATTTCCTTGGTGCCGGTGCTGTCCAGACGACGGCGGACCACTTCGATCGACTGATCGACCGCCGTCGCGCCCATGGCGTTCAGGGCGGCGTCGGTGAAGGCGAAGCGGATGCGGTTGTCGCCTAGACGGGTGACGGCGCGGTCCGACTGGCCCTGCGGCGCACCGGTCTGCGCCAGGGTGCGCAGCGCGGTCATGGCGGCATCGAACTGGGCGGCGTTGCCGACCGTCACGACCACGCCGGCCGCTTCGCGTTGCAGGCCGCCGATGGCGATCTGTTGTTCGCCCAGCGAGACTCGGACGTCTTCGATCAGGTTGGTGACGCGCTTGGCGCGCATCTCCGGCACGTCGACTTCCAGCAGCAGGTAGGACCCGCCCTGAAGGTCGAGCCCCAGGTTCAGGCCGTTCTTGGGCAGCCAGCCGGGCAGAGCCTCGCGCTGGGCGGGCGTCAGGACATTGGGGAAGGCCAGCAGCAGCCCGAATACGAGCGACAGCACGACCAGGACGACTTTCCAGCGCGAAAGCTGAATCATGTCAGGGCTCTTTTCGGGCGGGCGTCAGCGGCGAAAGCCGCTCAGCCCTTGTCGTTGGCGGCGATGGCGGTGCGGTTGCGGACTTCGGCGATCATCGACTTGACCACGCGAACGTTCACGCCCTGCGAAATCTCGACCATGGCCTCGGCGTCCTCGACGCGGGTGACCTTGCCGACCATGCCGTTCGACAGGACGACTTCGTCGCCGCGCTTGACGCTGGCGATCAGGGCCTGATGCGCCTTCACCCGCTTCTGCTGCGGACGGATCATCAGGAAGTAGAACAGGATGAAGATCGCGACGATCGGCGCGATCTGCACCGCCATGGCCATCAGGCCGCCTTCAGAAGCAGTAGGCATGGAAACTCCCCGAACCGGGCCGACCTCGAAACGGGGGCCCCTTTAAAATGAGGCGCGGAACCTAGGGCGCGCCGTGCCGATTTGCAACGCGGCCTGACGCCAACGTGTCACAGGCGATGCCGCCCGGACACGCCGGGCGGTCTCCGTCAGCGCGGCAGAACGCTCAGGGGATCGACCGCAATCGGATCGTCGCCACGCATCTGCCGGGTCTCGAAATGGATCGAGGGGCGGCCGTCGCCTGCCGTCAGGCCGACCGTGCCGATGGCCTGACCCGCGCGAACTTCGGCCCCGTCGCGCACGGTGGCCGAGCCCAGATGACCGTAAACCGTGCGCCAGCCGTCCTTGTGAACGATCAGGACCGTCAGCCCCTGCCCCACGATGTCGTCGCCGACATAGGCGACGCGCCCGGCGGCGGCGGCCTTGACCTCGGTTCCCGCGGCCGCGCCGATATTGACGCCATTGTTGCGCTCGCCCATGCCGACCGGGCCGAAACGGCGCAGGATGTCCCCGCGCACCGGCCACTGCATGGCCAGGGCCTGGCCGACGGCTGCGCCCTGAACCGGCGAGGCCGGTTCGGAGGCTGTCACGGCCGGGGCGCGCGGCGGCGGCAGGGCGGCGTTGCCGCTGGGCGGCGGAGGCGGCGGCGGCGCCACGCCGTTGTTCGGCGTCTTCACGCCGACCGGCGACGCGCCCGTGGCGTAAGGATCCGAACCCGTGTCCACCGCGCTGTCCGGCAGAACGATGCGCTGGCCCGAAGTGATGGCGCCGCGCGGTCCCAGACCGTTCAGGTCGATCAGCGTCTGCACCGGCGTCTGGAAGCGGCGGCCGACGCCCGAAATCGTGTCGCCCGGCTGGATGACATAGGTCGCGCCCGCCATGACGGGCGAGCCGCCGGTCGATGGCGACGTGGACCCGGCGGGCGCCCCGGTCGACGGATAGGCCGGTCCGCCCGCCGGCGGCAGACCGCCGCCCTGAATGCTGCCCGACGGCGCGCGCGGCCCCTGCTCTTCATAGGGTCGCGCCGGCGGCGGCGTCTGCGGCTGCGTCGGCTGGGCGTAGTAGGGATTGTTGTTCGGATTGCCGCCCTGCCCGGGCTGCTGGGGATAGGCGCCCTGTCCGCCAACCGGCGTCGGATGGGTCGAATAGCGCGGCTCGGTCGGATAACTCGCGCACGCCGTGACCGTCAGCGCCCCGCCGACGACCGCCGCCGCCCTGATCCAGCCCGTGAAGCCGCCCATGCGCCTCTCCTTCTTAACCGTGAATTCGTTCACCCCCGGTGTGCCCCGGAAGCGTCGCCAAGCCAACCCGCCAAACAGCGCCAAAGTGGGGCGGAAAGGTTAACCTGCACAGTCATTCGTCATCCCGGAAAACGCGCAGCGTTTATCCGGGACCGCCGCCTCACCCCCGCCGTCACCCTCGGGCCTGACCCGAGGGTCGAGGTACAGCGGCGCGCTCAACGCTTCAGATGATCTGCCTGCCGACCGCCCGATCCTCGGGTCAAGCCCGAGGATGACGGTGGAATAAATGAAGGTGGCGACACAGAAGACGAGCATCGCCCCTACCCCTCCTTGGCCATCCCCTCGACCAGCGGCACGAAGCGCACTTCGCACAGGCTTTCGCGGCGGAAACTGCCGTCTTCCTGGCCGGTATAGCGGTGCAGCATCTGCACCGAGCCGCGGCCCACCGGCGCGACCAGCACGCCGCCCGGTTTCAGCTGTTTCAGCAGTTCGGTCGGTTCATGCGGCGACGCCGCCGTGACCATGATCCGGTCGAACGGCGCCTGTTCCAGCCAGCCCTGCCCGCCGTCGCCGTGGCGGGTGAAGACGTTGTCGACGCCCAGAAGCTTCAGCTTGGTCTCGGCCTCGGTCAGCAGGCTCTTGTAGCGCTCCACAGAATAGACGAAGCGCGCCAACCGGCTGAGGACCGCGCACTGATAGCCGCTGCCGGTGCCGATCTCGAGCACGCGGTGGCGCGGCCCGACCTCCAGCGCCTGGGTCATCAGGCCGACGATATAGGGCTGGCTGATCGTCTGGGCGCAGTCGATCGGCAGGGCCTGGTCTTCCCAGGCCTGATCGAGGAACTTCTCATGGACGAACAGCGACCGGTCGATGGATTCCATCGCCTGCAGCACCCGCGCGTCGGTCACCCCCTGCCGCCTCAGCGACAGGATCAGCCGACCCGCGCGGTCGTCCTTGAGGCTCATTTTTCCTGCGGTCCCTTGGGGGGCGCGCCGCCCAGCACCTTCTTCAGATCATTGACGCTGCGCATATGCGTCAGGTCGATATGCAGCGGCGTGACCGAAATCCGGCCCTCGTCCATGGCCCGCAGGTCGGTGCCCTCGGCGTGCTCCTGCGGCGCCCCGCGGAAGGCCATCCAGTAGTAGTCGCGGCCGCGCAGATCGGTGCGCCGGATCGCGTGCATCTCGCCGATGTCGCGAAAGCCCTGCTTGGTCACCTCGACCGTTTTGACCAGTTCCGGCGGCAGCTTGGGGAAGTTGACGTTCATGACCACGCCGTCCTCCCACTTCTGCTCCAGCAGCTTGGCGATGATGCCGGGGGCGAAGGCCTCGGCCGTCTCCCAATGCGCCACCACGTCGTCGTGGAACCGTTCCAGCGACTGCGACAGAGCGATGGAGCGAATGCCGAAGGCCATGCCCTGCAACGCGCCCGCCACCGTGCCGGAATAGCTGACGTCCTCGCCGACGTTGTGGCCGCGATTGACGCCCGACAGCACCAGGTCGGGCTTCCCGGGCATCAGGTCGTTGACCGCCAGGACGACGCAGTCCGTCGGAGTGCCGGTCACGGCGAACCGCTTGTCGCCCAGTTGGTTGACCCGCAGCGGCTCGGTCAGGGTGATCCCCCGCCCCTTGGCCGACTGCTCGGTCTGGGGCGCGACGATCCAGACGTCGTCCGACAGGGTTCGGGCGATTTTTTCAAGACATTCAAGACCTTCCGCCTCGATGCCGTCGTCATTGGTGAGGAGGATACGCATCATTCGCGCTCAAGCAGCCCAAAGGGCGATAGCGCACCAAACATGTCCTTCTCCCCTTGCGGGAGAAGGTGGCTGGCGCAGCCAGACGGATGAGGGGTCACGCCCCGGCCGGAAATCATGTCGTCTGAACTCGCCACTGTCATCTTCTGTCTGAGCAACCCCTCATCCGAGCCGCTGTACGGCCCACCTTCTCCCGCAAGGGGAGAAGGATTTTAGCGCTAACGCCTTCGGCCGCTTGAGCGCCGTCTCCCGCAAGAGAAGAAGGGTCAGCCAACCTTTTTCAGCCCGCCCATATAGGGCAGCAGCGCGCTCGGCACGGCGATCGAGCCGTCCTCCTGCTGATAGTTCTCCATCACCGCGACCAGGGTGCGGCCGACCGCCAGGCCCGAACCGTTCAGGGTGTGCAGGAACTCGGTCTTCTTCTCGCCGGCGCGCTTGAACCGGGCGTCCATGCGCCGGGCCTGGAAGTCGCCGCAGTTCGAGCAGGAGCTGATCTCGCGATAGGTGTTCTGGCTGGGCAGCCAGACTTCGAGGTCATAGGTCTTCTGCGCCGAGAAGCCCATGTCGCCCTTGCACAGCAGCACCTTGCGATAGGGCAGTTGCAGCGCCTGCAACACCGCCTCGGCGCAACCGGCCATGCGTTCGTGCTCGGCATCCGAATCCTCGGGGCGGCAGATGGAGACCATCTCGACCTTGCTGAACTGGTGCTGGCGGATCAGGCCGCGCGTATCGCGCCCCGCCGACCCAGCCTCGGCCCGGAAACAGGGCGTCAGCGCCGTCATCCGCATCGGCGTCGCCACCTCGTCCTCGGACAGGATCTGCTCGCGCACGAGGTTGGTCAGGGAGACTTCGGCGGTGGGGATGAGCCAAAGTTTTTGGCCAATCGCCTCTGCGTTTTTCTGCTCCAACTCCTGGCTGGTTTCCTTAAGAATATTCCAGCCTGCGCCAATCAAATTGGCGATATCACTGCCCAACCCGAGAATGGGACCTTTGGCATCAGTCTCGCTTTTCCACGGGTTATCTTCGAAGTGCTTCCGCGCATTTTCGGTGAACACATCTTGAAACCACTTGGATTTAAGCGTGACGTGAAATTCCTCAGGAGATTTGCCCGTTTTGAAGAGATCCTCTTCGAACTTCGGTAACTGCCCTGTCCCGAACATCGCATCGTCCTTGACCAAGAACGGCGGGTTCACTTCCAGATACCCGTGCTTGTCCGTCTGCAGGTCCAGCATGAACTGGCCGATGGCGCGTTCCAGACGCGCCAGCTGCCCCTTCAGCACGGCGAAACGCGAGCCGGACATCTTGGCCGCAGCCTCGAAGTCCAGCAGACCCAGGGCCTCGCCCAGGTCGGCGTGATCCTTGGCCGGACCAGTCGTGCGGGGCTCCCCCCACTTCAGGACTTCGACGTTGTCGTTCTCGTCCGCGCCGTCCGGCACATTGTCGGCGGCCAGGTTTTTCAGCCCCGCCAGCAGGTCGCGCAGTTCGGCGCCCTTGGCGGCTTCCGCCTCGCCCGCCTCGGCGATCTCGGTTTTCAGGGTTTCGACCTCGGTCTTCAGCCGGTCGGCCTCGGCCATGTCCTTCTTGCCCATGGCGGCGCCGATGGCCTTGGAGGCGGCGTTGCGCTTGGCCAGGGCTTCCTGCCCCCTGGTCTGGGCGGCGCGCAGGTCGACGTCCAGCGCCAGGATGCGCGCGACCACCTCGGCGGCGTCCTCCACCCCGCGCGACGACCAGCCGGCGACGAAGGCTTCGGGGTTGTCGCGGATGGCTCTGATGTCGTGCATGGCGTCAATCTTCGGACGGTCAGGAAGAAGCCGAAGGCTGTAACGCCCCGCGCGGAGTCGGGCAAACCCCTAAGCGCCTTCTCCTTCGGCATCACCGCAACTCAACAAGCCCTCCCCCTCGATGGGGGAGGGTTGGGTGGGGGTGCAGACAGATTGTTTGCAGTCGTGCTCAGGAGACACAACGCCTCGCATGCTCCGTCAGAAATGTTGAGCGCACACCCCCATCCCTACCCTTCCCCCATTGAGGGGGAAGGGTAAGAAGGTTCAGCTCGTCCGCTTCGCCTTCACCTTGATCTCGACGCCAATCGCATTCGACACCCAGTCGCCGCCCGCGTCGGACATCATGCCGAGGTCCAGCGATGTGCGGTCCAGCTCCAGCCTGCCCTCCACCGTCGCCGTCCCGTTCGCCTCGTCAAA
Source organism: Brevundimonas sp. 2YAF1 (assembly GCF_052114745.1). NCBI lineage: Bacteria > Pseudomonadati > Pseudomonadota > Alphaproteobacteria > Caulobacterales > Caulobacteraceae > Brevundimonas > Brevundimonas sp. 2YAF1. The sequence continues at coordinate 52,632 of NZ_JBFRFI010000010.1, forward strand.
GGTGAAGGGCAGGACCACAGGCACCGTCGTCGTCTTGATCCGCAGCGTCCCCGTCGCCTCATAGCGATTGCCGCCCAGGGCCTTGAACGAAGTCGTCTCGAACCGCGCGGTCGGATAGCCCGTCGGGTCCAGCCATTCCGCGCCGGTCAGACTGCCTTCCTGCGTCGCGTCGCCCGTCTTGGCCGTGCCGGTCTTCACCAGAACCACGGCCTTCGACCCCGCCAGATCGGCCGGGTCGAACCAGACCTGCCCCTCCCACTGCTCGAACCGGCCCTTGAAGGCCTTGCCGGCATGGGTCCCGGTAAACGCGATGTTCGAGGCCGCCTTGTCGATGGTCCAGGCGGTCGCCGTCCCCGGCGTGACCGCAGCCTCGGCCTGAGCGGGCGCCGCCGCAGCGTGCGCCTCAACCCCTGCTCCGTCCGCCAGCGGCGCAGGCTTGGCCGCGATGCCGCCCGCGACGGCCAGGGCGGCGATGAAGCCCAGTCCCGCCAGACGCTCAGCGCGGCGCAGCAGCGGCTTGGGCTCCGGCGCAGTCCGCCCCTCGCCGTGCTTCAGCAGCGGGATCATATGCGCCAGAACCCCGTCGCGATTGATGAACTGATGCTTCAGCGCCGCCCCGACGTGCATGGCGATCAGGACCACCGCGCCCCAGGCCAGCAGGCTGTGCGCCCCCATGGCCTGATAGGCCACGGTCCGGCGGACGCCCGCCGCCGCCTCGCCGATGAAGGGCAGGTGCGGCACGGCGAACAGGCCGAACCAGCTGGTCGCCACGGCCAGCGGCTGATCCGTCGCCACGGCCCAGCCGGTCGAAACGTAAAGCCAGCCAGTCAGCGGCAGGGCCAGCATCAGGCCGTAGAAGGCCGCATGGGTCGCCCGCGCCGCGAACGTTTCCCAGGTCTTCATCTCGGCCGGCATCCCCGGCGTCCGGTGCGTCAGCCGCCAGACGATGCGCAGCGCCGTCAGCGCCAGGATCAGAAAGCCGACCGACTTGTGAATCTGGAACACGCGATAGGCCAGCGCCTGACTTCCCGGCTCGTTGATCGCGTCGCTCATCCACCAGCCCATCGGGATCATGGCGATGATAGCGACCGCAATGGCCCAGTGCAGGGCGATGGCGACGGGGGTGTAGCGGCTGGCGGACGCGGTCATCACAAAACTCGCAAAAAATATCCGTCATCCCGGACGCTCCGCAGGAGCGATCCGGGACCCAGGCGGCAGAGCACAAGCACCGAAGCCTCGAGCCCATATCCAGCGCCTGGATCCCGGATCAGCCTGTCGGCTGTCCGGGATGACGGCAGAAAAGTCAGCGATTAGGCAGCCGGAGCAGCCGGAGCGACCTGCTGCAGGAACTCGCCGTCGAAGCGGATGGTGGTTTCGTCGCCGACCGGACCGACCGGCATGCCGAAGTCCGAACGGTTGAACTTGCCTTCAGCCGAGAAGCCGATGGTCGGCACCTGCATGAAGGGGTGCTTCTCGATCTCGCCGCCGAAGGTGGCGTCCAGGGTCACCGGCTTGGTCACGCCCAGGAAGGTCAGATCGCCCGTCACCTTGGCCGTGCGCGTGCCGGTCAGTTCGACCTGGGTCGACTTGAAGGTGATCTGCGGGAAGGCGACGCCGTTCAGGAAGTTCTTGCTCTTGGCGATGTCCTCGCTGAAGCTCTTGAAGCCCGTCGCCGCGTGGGTGCCGAGGTAGTCGCCCGGATAGTTAGCGTCGACCGACAGCGGATCGATGGTCGCCTCGACCGAGCTGTTGGCCAGGTTGGCCGGGTCCAGGGTGATCTTGGCGTCGAACTTGTTGAAGCGCGCGGTGTAGTTCGAAATCGTGTTGTGCGGGACCGACCACTGCAGCGAGGCGTGGGTCGGGTCCATGACGTAGACGCCGGCCGGGGCCTTCAGCTCGACCGGAGCGGTCGAGGCGGCGTCGGCGGCCGGGGCGGCGGACTTGTCGCCGGCTTGACCGCAGGCGGCCAGCAGGGCGAAGGCGGAAACCGCCAGGATATGTTGCATCTTCATGGGGAGGACCTCGTTGGAGTTCAGGACTGGACACGAGGCCCAGAAACGGTTCGTCTGTCCGTCGGCGCGCCGCTCGGACTGCAACAGTATAAGTTGCGATTGCTGACCTTCAAGCCCCGTTCGTGCAAAAATGCGGATTGAGGTGCGCCCTGCGCGCCGCCCGCCTATCCTGCGACTCACATGCCCATCCGTCGCCTCCCCCCCGAAACCGTCAACCGCATCGCCGCCGGCGAGGTGGTCGAACGTCCCGCCAGCGCCATCAAGGAGTTGGTCGAGAACGCGCTGGACGCGGGGGCCTCGCGCGTCGAGATCCAGGCGGACGGCGGCGGCCTGACCCGCATCCTGATCGCCGACGACGGCAAGGGCATCCCCAAGGACGAACTGCCGCTGGCCGTCGAACGCCACGCCACGTCGAAGCTTGAGCCCGACGACGCCGGCGACGTGGACCTGCTGCGCATCAATACCCTCGGCTTCCGCGGCGAGGCCCTGCCCTCCATCGGCTCCGTCGCCCGCCTGACCATCACCACCCGCGCCCGCGACGAGGCCGACGCCTGGGCCGTCACCGTCGACGGCGGCGACCAGCGCCCGACGGCCCCCGCCGGCTTCCCCGGCCCGCACGGCGCCCGGGTCGAGGTCCGCGACCTGTTCTACGCCACGCCCGCCCGGCTCAAGTTCATGAAGTCCGAGCGGTCCGAGGCCATGGCCATCTCGGAAGAGATCAAGCGTCAGGCCATGGCCCACGAAGCCGTCGCCTTCACCCTGTCGCTGGACGGCAAGGTGACGCTGCGCCTGCCCGCCGAACATCCCGGCTTCGAAGGCCGCCTGAAACGCCTCGGCGCCCTGCTGGGCCGCGACTTCGAAGCCAACGCCCTGCTGATCGACCAGGAACGCGATGGAGTGCGCCTGTCCGGCTATGCGGGCCTGCCCACCTATTCGCGCGGCAATGCGGCGCACCAGTTCCTGTTCGTCAACGGCCGCCCGGTGCGCGACCGCCTGCTGCAAGGCGCCCTGCGCGGCGCCTACGCCGACTTCCTGGCCCGCGACCGGCACCCGGCGGCGGCCCTCTTCCTCGACATCGACCCGCTCTACGTCGACGTGAACGTCCATCCCGCCAAGGCCGAGGTCCGCTTCCGCGATCCGGCCCTGGTGCGCGGCTTGATCGTCGGCGCCCTGCGTCACGCCCTGCACGCCGCCGGCCACCGCGCCTCGACCACGGTCGCCGCCGACGCTCTGGCCGGGTTCCGGCCGCATACGGGCGAGGCTTTGGGCGGCGCCTACAGCCCCTCCTCTCCCTCGGCTCAATCCTTCAACCAGGCCGCGCCGGGCTGGAGCGGCTGGCAGGGCTGGTCGCAACCGGCCGCCGCCGCCCAGAACCTGCCCGGCCTGAACGAGCGCTCCGCCCGCGTCGAGCACACCTGGACCGGGGAAGCCGCCGCTCCCAGCTTCCGCACCCTGGCTGAGATTCAAGCCGAACACGCCGGCCAGATCGCGCCCGGCGCCCAGCCGCCGACCGACCTGATCGACTACCCCCTCGGCGCCGCCCGCGCCCAGCTTCACGGCACCTATATCGTCGCCCAGACCCGCGACGGCCTGGTCGTGGTCGATCAGCACGCCGCCCACGAACGCCTCGTCTATGAGCGGATGAAGACGCAGATGGCCCACGGCGCCGTCACTCGTCAGGCCCTGCTGACGCCCGAGGTGGTCGAACTGGACCCCGCCGAGGCCCAGCGCGTCGCCGCCAAGGCCGAGGAACTGGCCGAGATGGGTCTGATCGTCGAGGCCTTCGGCGTGGGCGCGGTGCTGGTGCGCGAAACCCCCGCCCTGCTCGGCGACACCGATGTTCAGGGCCTGATCCGCGACATCGCCGACGACCTGTCCGAACACGGCGCCGCCCTGTCGCTGAAGGAGCGCATGGCCGAGGTCTGCGGCACCATGGCCTGCCACGGCAGCGTCCGCGCCGGCCGCGTCCTCAGCGCCCCCGAAATGAACGCCCTGCTGCGCCAGATGGAGGCCACGCCCCACTCGGGCCAGTGCAACCACGGCCGCCCGACCTATGTGGAGCTGAAGCTCAACGACCTCGAAAAGCTGTTCGGCAGACGCTGACCACACACCCGCTCATCCCGGCGGACGCCGGGATCCAGTGAGAACGGAGCCAGTGCGGCTTTGATCTGACCACCGCGGGTGTGGCCAAAGGACTGGATCCCGGCGTCCGCCGGGATGAGCGGAGTAGAGGGAGCATTTGAAATTCCCGCCGTTTCGCTACTCTGATCTCATGACCTACAGCGTCCTTTTCGTCTGCCTCGGCAACATCTGTCGCTCGCCGCTGGCCGAGGCCGCCCTTCGCGAAGAGGCCCGCCGCCTGAAGCTGGACCTGATCGTCGATTCCGCCGGCACCGGCGGCTGGCACGTCGGCGATCCGCCCGACCCGCGCGCTCAGGCTGTAGCGAAGAAGAACGGCGTCGACATCTCCAGCCTGCGCGGTCGTCAGGTGAAGCCCGCCGACTTCCGCCGCTTCACCCACATCGTCGCGCTGGACGAGGACAACCTCGCCAACCTGCGCCGCCTCGCCCCCGTCGACGCCACGGCCGAACTCAGCCTGCTGCTCGATCATGTCGCGGGCCGCGAGGGCCGACCGGTCGCCGATCCCTATTTCGGTGACGACGACGGCTTCGACATCACCTGGTCAGATGTGACAGCGGGCGCGCGCGGTCTGGCCCGCACCCTGCAAAGGCTCAAAGGCTGAGCGCCTCCACGAGGTAGCTAGCCTTGCCGCCCGAAGCGACCTCGCCGCCCCCGATGGCATAGACGACGCCGTTCACGCTCGCGCCCGCCAGCCCATGCCGAGGCGTCCGCATCGCCGGTCCGGCCGCCCAGACGTCGCGCGCCGGATCGTAGATCCAGGTCTCGGCGAAGACGCCGCCGCTTCGCCCCTCGAACCACTCGCCGCCGAAGGCGACCAGGCGGCCATCCGCCGCCGCCATCGCCAGACCGCCGCCGACCTGCCGCCCCGTTGCAGGCGAGGCCGGGATGGGCGCCAGCATGTCCCAACGATCCCCGGCCGGGTCGTAACGGTCCATCCGCCCCGTGCCGCCGCTCTCGACCGCGCGGCCGCCCGCCACATAGAGCCTCCCGTCCAGCACCGCGCCCGCCGCACTGTTGCGGGCCATGGGCGCCGGACGGGCCGTCTCCCAGCGATTGTCCGCCGCGTGGAAGACCAGATGGGTCGCCACGTCGCCCTGATCGCCCCACTGGCCGTTCTTCTCGCCCTTGGGCGAGCGGCCGGTGACCAGATGCACCCGGTCGTCCAGCGACAAGCCGACCGTCTCGCACAGCCGCTCGGGCATCTGACCGACCTGCGCCCAGACGTCGCGATCCATCGCCCAGACATCGGTCATCGCCGTCCATTCGCCGGCGTCGCGTCGGTCGTAGCCGCCGAAGGCCCAAACCCGCCCAGCGGCCGAGGCCAGCATCGGATGGTGGCGCGGCTGCGGCAGGCGCGGCCCCTCGCTCCATCGGTCAGCGGCCGCGTCGTAGATCGCCGTGCGGTCGTTGATATGCAGTCCGCCGCCGGCGCCGCGGATCAGTCCGCCGGCGACCACAACCGTCCCCTCATGCGCGGCGCAATAGATTTCCTGCGTCGCCCACGGCATGGAACTGCGGACGGTCCAGCCGTCCGAAGCGCGGGCGAGGCCCGGCAAGGCGGTCGCAGCAGCGGTGACGGCAAGGAAGGCGCGGCGGTCGATCTGGCTCATGAAGCTAAGCCTAGCCGCGTCAGGCGCCCGGCGCGAGCCTCAGAAACAGCACGCGCGCCGCGCCGTAGTCGCGAGCGTCCAGACGTTCATAACCCGGCGTGTCGATGTCGGGCTCGTCCGAGCCGCGCTCGAACACCACGATGGCGCCCGGCTTCAGCCAGTCGCCTTCCAGCAATCGCGCCAGCGTCTGCTCGCCCAGTCCCTTGGCGTAAGGCGGGTCGAGGAAGGCCAGGTCGAAGGCCTCGCCCACCGAGCCGGGGCGCTCGCCCAGATCCGTGGCGCTGCGGCGATGCACTCGGCCACGGCCAAACAGGCCATAGGCGTCCATGTTCTCGCGGATCACGCCCCGCGCGCCGTCGTCAATCTCGACGAACAGGGCGAAGGCCGCGCCGCGCGACAGGGCTTCAAAACCCAGAGCGCCCGATCCGGCGTAGATGTCCATGACGCGCGCGTCCTGAAGGCTTTCGCCCCAGGACGCGTGCTCCAGCACATTGAAGATGGCCTGGCGCGCCCGATCCGAGGTCGGGCGCGTGCCCTGCCCCTCGGGCGCGAGAATGGCGCGCCCCTTCAGGCTCCCGGCAACGATCCGCATGGCTTAGCCGCGCGGACCGCCGCGACCGCCCGAAGGCTTGCCGCCGAAGGGTTTGCCGCCGCCGCTGGGACGCGAGCCGCCCGGCTTGCCGCCGAAGCCGCCAGGCTTGCCGCCCGAATGCGGCGCACCCTCGCGGGGCTTGAAGTCACGCTGAGGACGATCACCGAAACCGCCTTCACGCGGTTTGAAATCGCGTTGCGGGCGATCACCGCCCGAACGCGGCGCACCGTCACGCGGCTGGAAGTCACGCTTCGGACGGTCGCCGAAGGCGCCGCCTTCACGCGGCTTGAAGTCGCGTTGCGGACGATCGCCGCCCGAACGCGGCGCGCCCTCGCGGGGCTTGAAGTCACGCTGAGGACGATCACCGAAACCGCCGTCACGCGGCTTGAAGTCGCGTTGCGGACGATCCCCGCCCGAACGGGGCGCGCCCTCGCGGGGCTTGAAGTCACGCTGGGGACGATCGCCGAAACCGCCTTCACGCGGTTTGAAGTCGCGCTGCGGGCGATCGCCGCCGCGATCCTCACGCGGCGCCCACGCACGCTGCGGACGGTCGCCGCCAGCATAGCCCGGCGAACCCTCGCGCGGTTTGAAGGTGCGCTTGGGATGGGCGGTCTTGGGCGCGGACTTGGCCCAGCCTTCCTTCTTGGCCGGACGGTCGCGACGATCGACGGCGTTCTCGGTCGCCTCGTTGGCCGCGCGAACGCGGCTCGGCTTGCGCGAGGGATCCGACATCGCCGAACCCGACCGACCCGCCACGATGGGCGAAGAGGTGCGACGGCCTGGGATGGGCGCCGGCGTCGAGACCGTATTGCCGGTCGGCAGGTTCTCAGGCCGAATGTGCTCGGCCAGCATTTCGCGGATCACGCGCGGGCCGACTTCCTCGACCGAACCGACGGGCAGCGTGCCCAGTTGGAACGGACCATAGGCCAGACGGATCAGGCGGTTCACGGTCAGACCGATGGACTCTAGAACCTTGCGGACTTCGCGGTTCTTGCCTTCGGTGATCGAGACGCTGATCCACAGGTTGGCCGAGCTGCGCTCGCCGTCCTCTTTTTCCTTGGCCTTGTCGATGGTCGCTTCGATGGGGCCATAGTGGATGCCGTCGACGGTGCAGCCGGTCTTCAGCTTGTCCAGTTCGGCCTGGGTGATGCGGCCGCGAGCGCGAGCCCGGTACTGACGCACCAGGGCCGTGTCAGGCAGTTCCAGCGCCCGGCTCAGTTCGCCGTCGTTGGTCAGCAGCAGCAGGCCTTCGGTGTTCATGTCCAGTCGGCCGACCGAAATCACGCGCGGCAGGCCGCTGGGCAGGGCGTCGAACACGGTCGGACGGCCCGCCGGGTCGTTGTGGCTGGTCAGCAGGCCGGCCGGCTTGTGATAGCGCCAGACGCGCGTCGCCTGGGCCGAGCCCATGGGCTTGCCGTTGACGGTGATGACGTCGTCGCGCGTCACCAGGGTCGCCGGCGTGTCCAGGATGCGGCCGTTGACCGCCACCTTGCCCAGACCGATCAGACGCTCGACCTCACGACGCGAGGCGATGCCGGCGCGGGCCATGGCCTTGGCGATTCGCTCGCTGCGAGCCGGTGCAGTCGCTTCCTTGGCCCCTTTCGGGCCGCCCTTGCCGGCGCCCTTCACAAAAGGCTTGTCGCCCCGATCATCCTTGCGGTCCCCGCGTGGCGGGCCTTTTCGGTCTCCAAAGCCGCCCTTGTCCGGGCGCGCGTCGGCGAATTTACGGGGTCCGCGTGGGCCGTCGTCTTGACGGAAGCGGGGGTTCTTGTCGTTGTCTTTGGGATGGCGATCCATGATGAGCGGTTCATGAGCATGGCGCTCGATCTGGCGCAAGCGGCGGCGCAAGCGGGCGAAGTGCCGGTCGGCGCGGTAATTGTCGACGAATCGACCGGCAAAGTGGTTGGTCGTGGGCAAAACGGCCCCATAGGAGCCCACGATCCAACGGCTCATGCTGAGATCGTGGCCTTACGCGATGCTGCGGCAACGTTGCAGAATTACCGCCTGACCGACCTGACTCTCTATGTGACGCTGGAACCCTGCGCCATGTGCGCCGGGGCCATCAGTCACGCCCGTATCGGCCGCGTCGTCTGGGGGGCCGACGACCCCAAGGGCGGAGCGATCCTCCACGGCGGCCGCTTCTTCGATCAGCCGACCTGCCACTGGCGGCCCGCCGTCGAAGGCGGCGTGATGGCCGAGCCCGCGGCCGCCGCCCTGCGCGCCTTCTTCCGGTCGCGACGCAAGGGGCGGAACGCTAAGCTTGACCAGGCGTTGACCGCACAAGCGTAACCAGAGGCGCACTCACTTGAAAAACCGCCGACCGATCGCCCCGCTGGGCGGCGCCGTTCTTGTCGCAATCCTGGCCGCCTGCGCCCCCGAACCCCGCAAGGCTCCGACCAGCGGCGACGAGGTTCGCGACCGCGCCATCGAGGCCCAAACCGCCCATCGCCGCACCGGCGCCGAGATTCAGGACAGCGCGATGAACCGTGTCATCCGCGCCGTCTATCTCTGCAACAACAGCGAGCGCCTGACCGTGGATTTCGACAATCCGCGTCGCATGGCGACCGTGCGCACCTCCAACGGCGAAGCGGTGGACCTGTATCAGGAACGCGCCGCCGACGGCATCTGGTACCGGGCCTCCGGTCACGACCTGCGCGGCAAGGGCGATCAGGCCGTCTGGACCGTCACCGACCGCGACCCGGCCAACTGCCGCGCGGTGGATTAGGCGAAGGCCGCCAGTCGTTCGTCCAGCTTGCGCCGCACCTCGGACCAATCCTCGTCCAGAACCGCGAACTGGGCCGTATCGCGCACCCGCCCGGTCCAGGTGATCTTGTGCTTCCTCAGCACGCCCTCATCGCGCGCGCCCAGCTTGCGGATCGCGGTGGCGCTGGCGGCGTTCAGGGCGTCGGTGATGATCTCGACCCGCACCGCGCCCGCGTCGAAGGCATGCCCCATCAACAGCCGCTTGCAGGCCGGATTGACCGGTCCGCCGCGCGCCTCGGGCCGATAGAAGGTCGAGCCGATCTCGCAGCGCCGATGCTCGGGCTTGATCTCATACAGGCTGGTCGTGCCGACCACCGCGCCGTCGCTCAGACGACGCACGGCGAAGGCGATGCGCGAGCCGGTCGCCATCGCCTTCAGCGCCGCCGCCCACCAGCCATCGAAATGTTCGCCGTAGGCCGCGCTGACCATGCCGTTCCAGGCCTCGGGGTCGCAGTCCAGCGCCGCCCTCACCTCGCCCTCCAGCGCCGCCGTGAACGGCTCCAGGCGGACAAAACGGTTCTCAAGGACAACGGGGCTCAGCTTCACGCTGCGCCTTCCTCGATCAGGAAGGCCCGCACCGCCTCAGAATCCACGTCCTTGTCGGTAAAGACGTCGCCGATGGCCCGCGCCAGGATCAGAGTCAGCCGCCCGCCCTCGGCCTTCTTGTCCCCGGCCATCCGCCCGATCAGGGCGTCGGCGTTAAAGACCTGATCCACCTCGGCCAGCCGCGTCGGCAGCCCCGCCGCCTTGATCCCCGCCTCGGCCTTTTCGGCGTCGGCGGCGGAGCACAGCCCCTGACGGGCCGAGAAGCGGAAGGCCATGGCGCAGCCCAGCGCCACCGCCTCGCCGTGGGTCAGGGCGTCGCCGAAGCCCAGTTCGGCCTCCAGCGCGTGACCAAAGGTGTGGCCCAGGTTCAGCAGGGCGCGCCGCCCCGCCTCCTTCTCGTCCTCGCCGACGATCTGCGACTTGATCTCGACCGAGCGGATCACCGCCCGTTCCAGGGCGTCAGGATCGCCCTCGGCGCCCGCCGCCCCTTCTCCGCCCAGCCAGTCGAAGAAGGCTGCATCGCAGATCAGGCCGTGCTTCAGCACCTCGGCCCAGCCCGAACGCACCTGCCGCACCGGCAGGGTGGCCAGCGCCTCGATGTCGGCCAGCACCAGCCGCGGCTGATGAAAGGCGCCGATCAGGTTCTTGCCGCGCGGCGTGTCGATGGCCGTCTTGCCGCCGACCGAGGAATCCACCTGGGCCAGCAGGGTCGTCGGCACCTGCACAAAGTCTATGCCGCGCATGAACAGCGCCGCCGCCAGCCCGGCCAGATCGCCCACCACGCCGCCGCCCAGCGCCACGACCATGCTCTTGCGGTCCAGCCCCTCGGCCAGCAACCGATCCAGCACGGCCTCAAGCTGCTCGAACGACTTGGACGCCTCGCCCGCCGGCACGGTCACGATCCCGGTCTTCAGCCCCGCGCCTTCCAGCGCCGCGCGCACCGTCTCGCCGTGGATGGCCGCCACCGTTTCATCGCTGACGATAAAGGTCTGGGTCGGCTTCAACGCCGCGACGCGTGCCCCCGCCTCTTTCAGCAGGCCGCGCCCGATCACGACTTCATAGGCGGCGAAGCCCTCGCCTCCGACCGGGATCGTCGTCGTCATCGGCGGGTCTCCTCGCGGGCGTGACGCCGCAGTTCCTTCATGATCGCCTCGACCGCCTGGCCATGCGAGCCGCCGCCGACATCCACCGTCAGATCGGCTTCGGCGTAGATGGGATAGCGGGCCTCGGCCAACTGGCTCAGCGCCTCCAACGGATCGCGGCCGCGCAACAGGGGCCGGGTGTCGCGCCGCAGCACCCGTTCGGCGATCACCTTCAGGTCGGCGCGCATCCAGACGCTGACCGAATGTTGCTTCATCAGGGCGCGCGTCTCGGGGTTCAGCATGGCCCCGCCGCCGGTCGCCAGCACGATAGGCGGTCCTTCCAGCAGGCGGCGCATGACCCGCGCCTCGCCCGCCCGAAACTCCGCCTCGCCCCGGCTGGCGAAGATTTCGCTGACCGTCATCCCGGCCGCTGACTCGATCTCGTGATCGCCGTCGTAGAAGGGCAGGCCCAGCCGTTGCGCCAGCCTGCGCCCCACGGTCGATTTGCCCACGCCCATCAGCCCCACCAGGGTTATGGTGCGGTCAAGCGCCAAGGATGGCGACAAGGGCGTGGAATCGGGCGAGGCGTCGGCAGGCATGGTTCCTATACCCTCTACACGAGACACGCGTTCGCTCCACACCCGTGTTGAGCGCGCCGCATGACGCCTCAGGTCGAGGCTTTTCTGGAGATGATGGCCGTCGAACGCGACGCCTCGCCCCACACCCTGTCCGCCTATGGCCGTGATCTGGCCGACGCCGAGACCTGGCTGGGCGACGCGGGCGGCCTGATGGCCGCAGATGAAGCGGCGCTGGAGGCCTGGTTCGCCGACCTGTCGCGACGCGGCCTGTCAGCGGCCACCGCCGCGCGCCGACGGTCTTCCGTGCGCCAGTTCTACCGTTTCGCCTTGGGCGAAGGCTGGCGAAAGGACGACCCCTCTCGCCGCATCGACGCGCCAAAACAGGGTCGCAGTCTGCCCAAGACCCTGAGCCGCGACGAGATCGAGGCCCTGCTGGCTGCGGCGGGCGCCGCCGACAGCGCGGCGGGCATTCGCCTCGTCACCCTGGTCGAGATGGCCTACGCCTCGGGCATGCGCGTCTCAGAACTGCTGGGGCTCAAGGTCGAGGCGGTGCGTCGCGATCCCGCCTATCTGATCGTGCGCGGCAAGGGCGGCAAGGAGAGGCTGGCCCCGCTCAACGCCGCCGCGCGCGAGGCGATCAAGGCCTGGCTGACCGCCCGCGACGCCGCGCGCAAACCGAATACGCCCGAAAGCGTCTGGCTCTTCCCCTCGCGCGGCAAGACCGGCCATCTGACGCCCCGCCGCTTCGCCCAGCTTCTGGATCAGGCGGCGCTGACGGCCAATATCGACCCGGCCCGCGTGAGCCCCCACGTCCTGCGCCACGCCTTCGCCACCCACCTGCTGGAAGGCGGCGCCGACCTGCGCGTGGTCCAGACCCTGCTGGGCCACGCCGACATCTCGACCACCCAGATCTACACCCACGTCGCTGTCGACCGCCTGTCCCAGGTCGTCCACTCCAAGCACCCCTTGGCGCATGACGACTGAAGGGCCATAGTCCGCCCATGGCACGATCCTTCTACGTCAAGGCGCTTTGGGACGCTGAGGCCAAGGTTTGGTACAGCGAAACCGATATTCCCGGCTTGGTTCTTCAGACCGAGACGCTGGAAGAATTCGAGGATTTGATCCGGCATTTCGCGCCCGACCTCCTCGCCTCGAATCTCGATATCCACGAACCCGTCGCCATCCGCTTTGAAGCCTCCCGACAGCTCGACCTCGCGGCCGCCTAAAATTGGTCAGCGATCACTACCGGGACTTGGTGAGATTGCTGCGTGACGCTGGCTTCGCCCCGATTCCGGGAGGCAAGGGCAGTCACGAGAAATGGCGAAACGGACAGACTGGCGTTCAGGTCACGGTCCCCTCCAAACCCCTCCGGCACATGGCCAATGAAATCCTTAAACAGGCCGGCCTGCCCAAGGCCTTCTGAACCCCGCTTGCTCCGCGGCGTTCTGGGCTCTAGGTTCCGCCGCTTTCCGTAGCGCCAAGCGCGCTTCCTCCTCACGGACGCCTGATGGCCACGCACTACCTCGAATTCGAAAAGCCGATCGCCGAGCTGGAAGCCAAGATCGCGGAGCTGTCGCTGCTCGCGCCCACCAGCGGCTCGTTCGAGACCGAGATCGCCGCCCTTCGCAAGAAGGCCGACGCCCTGCGCGTCAAGACCTACGCCAATCTCGACCCGTGGATGCGCACCCAGGTCGCGCGCCACCCCCAGCGCCCGCATTTCATCGACTATATCGACGGCCTGTTCACCGACTTCGTCGAACTGCACGGCGACCGCCAGTTCGGCGACGACCAGGCGATCCTGGGCGGCCTTGCGCGCTTCCGCGGCCAGTCGGTCGTGATCATGGGCCACGAAAAGGGCCACGACACCCAGACGCGCATCACCCACAATTTCGGCATGGCTCGCCCTGAGGGCTATCGCAAGGCCGTGCGCCTGATGGACATGGCCGAGCGTTTCGGCCTGCCGGTCCTGACCTTCGTCGACACTGCCGGCGCCTATCCGGGCCTCGGCGCCGAAGAGCGCGGCCAGGCCGAAGCCATCGCCCGTTCGACTGAACGCGGCTTGACCCTGGGCGTCCCCTCCATCGCCACGGTGACAGGCGAAGGCGGTTCGGGCGGGGCCATCGCCATCGCCGCCGCCAGCCGCGTGCTGATGCTGGAACACTCCATCTATTCGGTCATCTCGCCCGAGGGCGCGGCCGGCATCCTGTGGCGCGACGGCACCCGCGCCAGGGACGCCGCCATGGCCATGAAGATCACCGCCCCCGATCTGATGGCGATGAAGATCGTCGACCGCGTGATTCCGGAACCGCTCGGCGGCGCCCACACCGCGCGCGAGACGGCCATCCAGTCGGTCGGCGACGTGCTGGAAGAAGAGTTGCAGGCGCTGTCGTCGCTGTCGGCGGACGAAATCCGCAAGGCGCGCGCCGATCGCTTCTACGCTATCGGCCGTCTGAGCTGATCCTGCGCATTGCACGACGGCCCTGCGCCGTCGAAGCTGACGCCATGCGATTCGCCTCCTCCTCCCCTCTGCACGCCAGGGCCTCTTCATGCGCGGCATGAACGGGGTCGGCGAATCGCTGCGCGAAAGCGCGGTGTTCAACTTCGACGGCGCGGTGACGATGGTCATCGACGATTCGCCGTTCGCCCTGGAACTGACGTCCCAGGCCTTACTCGGCTTCGGCATCAAGGTCCGCCACTCATGCAGCAGCGCCGCCGAGGCTATCGGCGTGCTGCGCGACCGACCCGTCGACCTGATCCTGGTCGACTGCGAAATGCCCGGCATGACCGGCTATGAGTTCGTGCGCTGGCTGCGCCGGTCGGGACTGGAACCGAACGCCTTCGCCCCCGTCATCATGACCGCCGCCCACGTCCGCCGTTCCAAGGTGTCCGAGGCGCGCGACTGCGGCGCCAACTTCCTGATCACCAAGCCCTTCAGCGCGGGCGTCCTGCTGGAACGGATCGTCTGGGTCGCCCGCGACACCCGCCCCTTCCTCGAGGTCGGCGACTATTTCGGACCTGATCGCCGCTTCCGTTCGGAACCCTGGAAGGGGCTGGAGCGTCGTTCCGTGGAAATCCGCAAGGCTGAATTCGAAGCCCAACGCAGAGCGTCGATCGAGCTATGACCGTCATCACGCACAACCGCCGCCGCGCGCGCCTGTCGACCCTGATTGACCTGCCCGGCGGCGTCAGCGCCGGCGTCGCCCTGGCCCAGGCCAAGGCCAATCTGGCCGAGATGGAAGCGCGCAGCCGCGCGGTCATCGAGGAGCAGGTCGCCGCTCTGGCCCTCCTGCAGCCGGCCGCGTCGCCGGACGAAGTTTCTCGGGTTCTGGATCGGGCCTATGACCATTCCAGCGCCGTCATCGACGCCGCCGGGCCGTTCGAACTGGAAGACCTGTGCACGGCCGCCGCCAACCTGTGCGACCTGATCGACGCCGCGCCCGAAGACAAGACCTTCGACTGGCGCATCGTCACCGTCCACGCCCAGGCCCTGCGTCTGCTGCTGACGCTTCCCCGTGAAGCCGCCGAGGCCCGCACCCAGGTTCTGGCCAGCCTCAAGGACGTGCTGAAAGCCAAGGTCCCCGGCGGGGTTCAGCCCGACTGAGCCTGGCTTTTCGCTCCGCGCGTCTGTTTGCGCCACAGGCTGGCGTATTCGCCGCCCTGACGCGCCACCAGTTCATGGTGGGCCCCGCGCTCGACGATCCGTCCGGCTTTAAGGACAAGGATCTGTTCTGCGTCGGCCACGGTCGATAACCGGTGCGCGACCACCAGGGTCGTGCGGCCCGCCCGCGCCTTGCGCAGCGTCTTCTGGATCGCCGCCTCGGTGCGGCTGTCCAGGGCGCTGGTCGCCTCGTCCAGGATGAGGATGCAGGGATCGGCCAGCAGGGCGCGGGCGATGCCCACCCGCTGACGCTCGCCGCCCGACAGCTTCAGGCCTCTTTCGCCCACCCGCGTCTCCATGCCCTCGGGCAGATTGCGAATGAAATCGGCCAGTTCCGCCGCCTCGGCCGCGGCCCAGATAGCAGCGTCGTCGGCTTCGGGCCGAGCAAAGGCGATGTTGGCGCGGATGGAATCGTTGAACAGGGCCACGTCCTGCGGCACCAGGGCGACCGCCGCGCGCAGAGAGCTTTGCGTCACCGCCCGGGCGTCATGACCGTCGATCAGCACCCGCCCCTCCTGCGGGTCCAGCAGACGTAACGCCAGCTTGACGATGGTGGACTTGCCCGCGCCCGACGGCCCGACCAGGGCCGTGGTGGTGCCTGCCGGAGCGACAAAGCTCACGTCGTCCAGACCGCTGGTCCGCGCATCGTGGCGGAAACCGACGTGGTCGAACACGATCTCGGCCCCATGCCCGCTGGCGGGGCGCGGCAGATCCACCGCATCGGTCGCATCGGCCACCTGCGGCGCTTGCCGCGTCACCTTCAGCATCTCCTCCATGTCGATGAAGGACTGACGGATTTCCCGGTAGGCGAAGCCCAGAATGTTCAACGGCGCATACAGCGAGATCATGATCAGCACCGCCGCCGTCACGTCGCCCGGCCCCATCCGACCGGCCGCCGCCTCGAACCCGGCCATGACGGCCATGATCCCCAGGCCGATGTTCATGATCAGGCCCTGGATCAGGTTCAGCACCGCCAGGGACGTGTTGGCCTTCAGCGCCGCATCCACATAGGTCGACAGTGACTGGTCATAGGCCTCGGCGGCCCGGCTCTCTGCGCCGAACGACTTGACGGTTTCGTAGTTCAGCAGGGCGTCGACCGACAGACCCGCCGCCTCGCTGTCGGCGGCGTTCATCGCCCGGCGATGCTCCAGCCGCCAGTTGGCCATGGCGAAGGTCGTCGCCGCATAGACGGCCACCACGCCGATCGCGACCGCGCCGAAGCGCCAGTCGTATTTGCCGCTCAGCACCGCCGCCGCCAGAACCAGTTCGACCGCCGTCGGTCCCAGGTTGAACACCAGGATGCGCAGCAGGAAATCCACCGCGCGCGAACCGCGGTCCATGGTCCGCGACAGGGCGCCCGACCGCTTGGTCTGGTGGAAGTCCAGCGACAGGCTCAGGGCATGAGCAAAGGTCTCAGCCGCCGTCTTGCGCTGCGCGGCGGCCCGAACCGGAGCGAACATCACGTCCGACAGCTGCGGCGTGGCCGCCGACAGGAACCGCACCAGGGCCCAACCCACGGCGAAACCCGCGAAACCCCAACCGACCGCCGCCGCTGCGCCCTGCCCCGCCGCCAGATGATTGACCGCCGCGCCCAGGATCAGGGGCGCGAGCACGCCCAGCCCCTTGCCCGCCAGCGTCAGGGCGATGGCCCCGGTGATGCGCCACGGCAGTTGGGGCGCGCCCGAACGGCCCACGACGCGCAGCAGGTCGGACAAGGCCTGCAGGGTCGGCGGCGCCTCCTGCTTCGTCTGCGCCTGCCCGGCGGTCATGGCCTTGACCGTGGAGTCGCCCCGTCGACCGGATCGTTCACCGCGCATCGCCATGCTCCAGCATATGGGTCTCGCCGCGCCGGAACGAAAGCGACATTCAGTTCAGGCTCGCGATAGCTTCGAGCAGTTCATCGACCGCGCCTTCGGTCGTCGCCCAGGAACAGACGAACCGCACCGAGCCGTCGTCGAACTGGTAACAGGCCCAGCCCAGGGCGTTCAGCTTCTGATGCGCGTCGTCCGGCATCCGCACGAAGACGGCGTTGGACTCGACCGGATGCGCCAGCACGAAAGGCGAGCGGGCTTCGATGCCGTCGGCCAGACGCTGGGCCATCAGATTGGCGTGGGCGGCGCCGTCCTCCCAGGCGTTGGATTCCAGCAGGCCCAGGATCGGCGCGGCCAGGAAGCGTGCCTTGGACGCCGTCTGCCCGGCCTGCTTCAGCCGGTTGTCGATCCGCCGCGTCAGGCTCTTGTCGAAGATGACCAGAGCCTCGGCGCAGTTCGCCCCCGCCTTGGCCCCGCCGAACACCAGAATGTCCACGCCCAGACGCGGAATGTCCTTGAGGTCGAAGCCCGCCGCGACCGCATTGGCCAGCCGCGCCCCGTCCATGTGCACGCCCAGCCCGGCCTGTTTCGCCGGTTCGATCAGGTGGCGCAGCTCTTCCTCGGAATAGACCGCGCCGTATTCCGTCGCCTGGGTCACGCTCAACGCCGCCGCTGGCTGGCGATGACCCACCACCGGTTCGTCCAGCGCCGCGCGCAGCGCCACGGTTTCGATCTTGCCCGAATAGCCCGGCAGGCCGATCAGACCGACGCCGTGACCGAAAAAGCCCGGCGCGCCCGTCTCGTCGGTGCAGATATGGGCCGCGTGGTGCGTCAGCACCGCCTCATAGGGCTGGGCCAGCATGGACACGGCGATGGCGTTGGCCGCCGTGCCGCTGAACACGAACCGCACCTCCGCATCGGCGTCCAGACGCTGACGGATCAAGTCCGCGGCCCGCGCGCAGGTCTCGTCCGCGCCGTAAGCGCGGGCAAAGCCCGTATTGGCCCCGATCAGGCCGTTCAGGGCGGCCGGCGCCATGCCGGCGGTGTTGTCCGATCCGAAATCGTAGCGCACGAGTCAGCCTTCCTGTTCTGCCGGCGCCATGACGACGCGAGCGAATTTGGCGTCCTTCGCGGGCACCTCGACCTGATGCGGGAAGGGTATCTCGATTCCGGCGGCGTCCAGCGCCTCCTTGCCGCCCTGCATCAGGTCGGCCTGGGTCTGCCACCAGTCGCCGACCTTGACCCAAGCGTGCAGGGTGATTTCCACAGCGCTTTCCTTCAGGGCCGTCACGCCGGTCCACGGCGTCGGATCGGCCAACACCTTGCCGTGGGCCGCCGCCACCCCCGCCAGAATGCTGGACGCTGTCTTCAGGTTCTCGCCATAGCCGACGGTGAACTTGATTTCGATCCGGCGCGTCTTCTGCCCCGTCAGATTGATGATGACGTCGCTCAGGACCTTGGAATTCGGGATCACGATCTTGTGGTTGTTGGCGTTCGTCAGCTGGGTCGTGAACAGGTCCAGCTTCTGGACCGTGCCCGACGCGCCGCCGACGTCGATCGCCTCACCGACGCGGTAAGGCCGCAGCATCAGCAGCATGACCCCCGCCGCCACGTTCGACAGCGTGCCCTGCAAGGCCAGACCCACCGCCAGCGAGGCCGCGCCCAGAACCGCGATGATCGAGGTCGTCTGCACGCCCAGACGCTGCAGCACGGCGATCATGCCGATGATGATGATCACGACACGCACGACCTGAGCGGCGAAGCTCAGCACCGTCTGGTCATGACGGAAGGCCCGCATCCGGCCCAGCACCCGCCGCGTCACGCCAGCCGCCCAACGCGCCACAAACAGGGTGGCGACGGAGATCAACGCCGCGATCGTCAGATTGATCGCCAGATCGCCGGCCATGTCGGCCAGCTTGGCCAAAATCGCGGCGTCGACGGTCAGTCGCCTTTCACCCACGGCGACCGTCTGCGTCAGTGTTTCATGCAAGAAAGACATGGCCTTGGGTCTAGCGCCTGCCCCCGCGAATGGAAGCCCTCGAGGGCGGGCTTTTCACTCAATATCCCCGGGACCATCGGAGACTAGAGCTTCAGGCTGCTGCGGCGGACTCGACTTCAACCAGCTTGTGCATTGCCCCGCGACCGCCCTGCACCTGCCCCATCAGCACCGCCAGGCCGCGGAAATCGATAGGCTTGTTCATATAGGCGTCGGCGCCGGCGGCCATACCCGCCTCATGATCTTCGGTACGCGCCGAGGCGGACAGGACGACGATCGGCGTATCGACGTTCACGCCCCCGCCTTCGCGGATCAGCCGCGTCGCCGTCAGACCGTCCATCACCGGCATGTTGACGTCCATGATGATCAGGTCGAAGCGCTGGTTCCTCGCCGCCTCGACCGCCAGTTCGCCGTTCTCGGCCGTGCTGGTGCGGTGCCCCGCCGACCCCATCCAGGCCTCAAGGATCATGCGGTTGACCGGATGGTCCTCGACGACGAGCACGTCGAGATCATGGCTGTTCGCGATATCGGCGTCGATCTCCTCGGCGATCTCGGGGCGGCTCCACTCGACCACTTCGCCCTCGACCGCCAGGGTGAAGGTCGACCCTTCGCCCAGGGTGGAGGTCACCGTGATGTCGCCGCCCATGATCTGCGCCATGCGCCGCGCGATGGTCAGGCCCAGCCCCGTGCCGCCGAATTTACGCGTCGAGGAGTTGTCGACCTGGGTGAAGGGCTGGAACAGCCGATCCAGGTCCTCCGTGGAAATGCCCGACCCGCTGTCGGTGACCGAAAACTCGAACGCCACGCGGCGGTCGGAAATGCGCCGACTATAGACGTTGAAGCGAATGTCGCCCTGATCCGTGAACTTGACCGCGTTCGAAAGCAGGTTCTGCACCACCTGACAGACACGGAGAGGGTCGCCGCGAACCACCGCGGGCATCTCGCCCTCGAACGTCGAGATGAAATTCAGCCCCTTCGCCTCGGCCTGGGCCACGAAGGGCCCGATGATGCGGCGATGCAGATCCTCGATCTGAACATCGACCACGTCGAAACTCATCTTGCCCGCCTCGATCTTGGTCATGTCGAGGATGTCGTTGAGCAGGCTCAACAGGTTGTCGCCCGAGTTGCGGATGATCGAGAGGTACTCGCGTTGCGTCCCCTCAAGCCGCGTGGCGCTGAGAAGCTGCGCCGCCCCCAGCACCCCGTTCATCGGCGTGCGCAGTTCGTGCGAAATGACGCCGAGGAAGCTGGACTTGGCTTGGTTCGCCGCGTCCGCCTTGTCGCGCGCGGTCTCGAGCTCCTCGATCAGATGGGACTGATGCGTCTGGAAGGCGCGGATGCGCTCTTCGCGAAGCATGGTCATGGTCACTAGGACGAACAGGCTCGCGGCCGTGAACGGCACCAGGGCGAGGAAGGGCCAGAACAACGGCCCGCCGAGCAGGCTGACGACGATGATCGCCGCCGCCACGCCATAGGGCGAGGAAATCATGATCGCCTGACGCGGCGAACTGCGCAGCTGGGCGAACACCAGCACATAGCCCGACACCAGCAAGGCGATGGCCAGTTCATGGCCAAAGGGCGATTTGGAGAACCAGGCGATCAGCGGGGCCACGGCCCAGACCGCCGTCGTGCCCGTCGCCACGGCCGGGAACACCATGCCCCAGCCGGCGCCGACACGCTGGCTGACACGCTTTTCAACCTCGCCGCGCAGGGCGCCGGCCGCCAGGGTGGCGACGAACCACGCCGTTCCCTGGACCATGCCGACGGTCGCGATCACGCCGACGGCCCAGCTGACGATGATCAGATAGCGCAGATAGTGGGTCTGCAGGATCGCGGTCAGCGCCTGTGCGGCTTCACCGGGCGCTTGTCCGTCCAGTCCCTTGATCCCGTCAGATTCCACCATTCGCTAGCCCCCGCCTTTGCAAATCAGTTCGAGCCAAACGCTAGGATGAAGGTTCTAAGACGAGATGAATGAGGACATTTACGTATCAAAGCGGCACACCGCCTAGGCTGAAGCGGCCTCGCGCACCGTCAGGGCACGGATGGAAAGCGCGTGAACCGGTCCCGACAACTCGTCCCTGAGCGCGGCGTTGACCGCCCGCTGTCGCGCGATCCGCCCCTGCCCCTCGAAAGCGTCCGACACGATCATCAGCTGGAAATGGCTCTCGCCGCCGTCCTTGGCGTCCATGCCGCCCTCATGGTGGTGACCGGCGTGTTTCCAGCTGTCGTCTTCCAGCTCGATCCGCGCTGGAGCGAAGGCTGCCGTCAGTTTTTCGCGGATAAGTGCCGCCACGGGGCCATCTGACATCGGTCGTTCCTTGAAGCTGTCCAAATCAGGCTTACACTTCGGGCGATGTCCGCGTCTTTTCAATACAAACCCCGCTTCACCGATATTCGAGTGAAGCCGCCCAAGCCGGAAGAGGAACAGGCCGAGGCCGATGTCCTGCACCTGAAGCCCGGCGAGAAGCCGTGCCAGTGGCCGGACTGCAGCCGCCCGGCGACGGCCAAGGCGCCCAAGTCGCGCGAGCAGTTGGCTGACTTCTACGACTTCTGTCAGCCGCATGCGGGCCAGTACAACAAGGGCTGGAACTTCTACGCCGGCATGAGCGAGGGCCAGGTCCGCGCCGCCCAGGAAAACGAGGCCATGACCGGCGGCCGCCCGACCTGGGAGATGAAGGCCGGCAAGAACACGCGCGAAGCCGCCGCCTTCGCCGCCAAGATGGGCACGGCCAACACCGAGGGCGCGGGTTCTTGGCGCGACAGCTTCGGCCTGTTCGGCCGCCGTACCCAGGACCAGGCCGGCCCCGCCGCGCCCGAGGTGCACCGCATCGGCAAGATCGAGCGGGCAGCCCTGGCCGACCTCGATCTGAAGCCCGGCGTCGACAAGGCGGCCATCAAGGCGCGCTATCATGAGATGCTGAAGCGCTTCCACCCCGACACCAACGGCGGCGACCGCGGCGCCGAGGCCAAGCTTCAGCGCGTCATCAAGGCCTGGAAAACCTTGAAGAAGGCCGGGCACGCCTGAGCGAACGAAGTAGTCCGCCCGACCGAGGCTGGCCGGCGACGCGGGTCATCGCCCCTTCGCCTGAGCCGTCCCAGATTTCAGCGAAGGCGGCGTCGCCGTTTTCATCCAGCAACCGAATCCGCGTTTCTTGCACGGCTTCGGGGAAACTGTCCGCGTCCAACGCGAACATCAGCGGCGTGCTTTCGGGCGCGTGATAAACGTAGCAGAAGTACTGCGTGTGCGTGTTCATGGCACCTTCCCCGACGGAAGCGATGAACAAACTATTAACACCCCCTTGTGGATTACACGAATCACAGAACCGTTGTTTCTGAGCTGCTGACGCCCATATCCGGTTCCTCGAAACGCCAAAGGAGTCGCCTGATGGAAGTCTTGTATCGTGCACACGCCACGGCCTCGGGAGGCGGTCGCGACGAGGGTCGCTCGGCCACCGACGATGGCAAGATCGACGTTCACCTGTCCGTCCCCACCGAAATGGGCGGCAAGGGCGGCGTCGGGACCAACCCCGAACAGCTTTTCGCCACCGGCTACGCCGCCTGCTTTCTCGGCGCCCTGCGCCTGGTCTCGGGTAAGGCGAAAACCCCCGTCGCCCCGGACACGAAAGTCACCGCCGGGATCGGCATCGGCAAGAACACCCGCGGCGAAGGCTTGAACCTTGATGTCGCGCTCAGGATCACCGACCACGGCCTCGACCGCGCCGTTATCGACGACCTGATCCAGCAGGCGCATCAGTTCTGCCCCTACTCCAACGCCACGCGCGGCAACGTCGACGTGGCGCTGTCGGCGGAATAACCGTCCAGTTTCCTCGCGCGCGTGTTGAGCCGCGCGCGCGGGGGCACTAGATGGGAGCCATGACCTCTCCCCTCGACGCTTCGCCCGATCCCCTGGTCACGCTGGAACCGCACCGCAAGGTGACGGTGAGGGAGGCGTTCGGCGTCGATTCCGACATGCTCGTGCCGGCCTTCGACACGCGCGACAGCCATGTGCCCGAGATCGACGACAGCTACCGCTTCGATCCGCAGACCACGCTGGCCATCTGCGCCGGCTTCGCCTTCGACCGCCGCGTCATGGTTCAGGGCTATCACGGCACCGGCAAGTCGACCCACATCGAACAGGTCGCCGCCCGCCTGAACTGGCCGCTGGTGCGCGTGAACCTGGATAGCCACATCAGCCGCATCGACCTGATCGGCAAGGACGCCATCGTCCTGAAAGAAGGCAAGCAGATCACCGAGTTCCGCGAGGGCATCCTGCCCTGGGCCCTGCAACGCCCGGTCGCCCTGGTGTTCGACGAATACGACGCCGGCCGTCCCGACGTGATGTTCGTGATCCAGCGCGTGCTGGAGGCCCAGGGTCGCCTGACCCTGCTGGATCAGAACCGCGTCATCCGCCCGAACCGCTGGTTCCGCCTGTTCTCGACCACCAACACCATCGGCCTGGGCGACACCTCGGGCCTTTATCACGGCACGCAGCAGATCAACCAGGGTCAGATGGACCGCTGGAACATCGTCACCACCCTGAACTACCTCGACCACGACGTCGAAGCCGAGATCGTCGCCGCCAAGATTCCCGAGTGGAACGACGCCGATGGCAAGCGCCGCATCGCCGCCATGGTCCGCGTCGCCGACATGACCCGCAACGCCTTCATGAACGGCGACATCTCGACCGTCATGTCGCCCCGCACGGTCATCACCTGGGCCCAGAACGCCATCATCTTCGGCGGCGACCTGGCGCTCAGCTTCCGCCTGACCTTCCTGAACAAGTGCGACGAACTGGAACGCCCCACCATCGCCGAGTTCTACCAGCGCGCCTTCGGCGAGGATCTGCCGGAAGCCGCGACGCGCGTGAAGGTGGGGTAACCTCTTCCTTCTCCCCTTGCTGGAGAAGACGCTCAAGCAGCCCGAAGGGCGTTAGCGCTCTTAAGTATCCTTCTCCCCTTGCGGGAGAAGGTGGCGGCCGAAGGCCGACGGATGAGGGGTTCCCCACCATTTTCCCGTTCATCCCGGCGGACGCCGGGATCCAGTGCGAGCCCCATGCGCCCCGCTTGCAGCCACAGAACTGGACCCCGGCGTCCG
>NZ_JBFRFI010000011.1:0-67673 GCF_052114745.1 Brevundimonas sp. 2YAF1
CCTACGCCAGGCCCTATGCCTCGTCAGACGAACGTGCCGCCGCCATCAAACCCTGGACCGACGACTACAACCTGAACCGACCACACTCCGGCATCAAAGGCCTCACACCCTGGAAACGGGTGAACAACCTTCTTGGAAACGACACCTAGCCTGATCAAGGCTTCGTCAGTAGGCCTCCCCCGCCTGATGGCCTCAAGTAGCGCGAAGCGCGATAGGCCCCCCAAAAGAAAGAAGCCGGAGCTTTCGCTCCGGCTTCGCTTCAGTGCTTGTCCGTCTTGGAGGCGACCCAGTCCATCAGCGCCAGAAGCACGCCCGAGACGACGAAGGTCAGGTGGATGATCACCGCCCACATCAGCCCCGCCTCGTCCAGCGGAACGCCCGGCTTG
This sequence comes from Brevundimonas sp. 2YAF1, assembly GCF_052114745.1. Lineage (NCBI taxonomy): Bacteria > Pseudomonadati > Pseudomonadota > Alphaproteobacteria > Caulobacterales > Caulobacteraceae > Brevundimonas > Brevundimonas sp. 2YAF1. The sequence continues at coordinate 387 of NZ_JBFRFI010000011.1, forward strand.
CCGATGTTCATGAAGCTCTTCAGCAGGTAGATGGCCGAGATCGCCACGATGGAGGCGATCAGCTTCATCTTCAGGCCCGAGAAGTCGACCGTGCCCATCCACGGCGGCCGGTCCACCTGGTTCTCGTCCAGATCCAGCTTGGAGACGAAGTTCTCGTAGCCGGAATAGATGACGATCAGCAGCAGATTGCCCGCCAGAGACAGGTCCACCAGGCTGAGGATGGCCAGGATGGCCCCGTCGGACTTCATGTGGCCTTCGCCCATGAGGAAGGCCTGCGGCACGTAGTAGATCAGCTCGCGCACGAAGACAGCCAGCAGCATGACCAAGGCCGCCACCAACCCCAGGTAGAAGGGCGCCATCAGCCAGCGAGCCCGGAACAGGCCGCGTTCGAAGTGGGTCTCCGCCCAGGGCTTCTTGTCCGCCATCCTCTAGGTCCTCAGCGTCGCGCCGGTCTTGGCGGCGGCGGCGACGATCCTGGCCGTCAGGGCCTCGATCTCGGCTTCGGTCAGGGTGGCGGCGCGCGGCTGGATCTCGACTTCCAGGGCGACCGACTTCTGGCCCTCGGGCACGCCCTGGCCGCGATAGACGTCAAAGACGCGCACCTCGGCGATCAGGGCCTTGTCGGCGCCGACGACCGCCCGGGTCAGGTCGCCCACGGCCTTGGCTTCCTCCAGCAGGAAGGCGAAGTCGCGGCTCAGCGGCATCAGGTTCGGCAGGTCCGCTGCACCGCGAGCCTTGCCGCCCTTGCCTTTAGGCTCGGGCAGGGCGTCGAGGATGATCTCGAAGCCCAGCATGGGACCGTCGGCGTCCAGAGCCTTGAGCACGCGCGGATGAAGCGCGCCGAACTCGACGATGACGTTCTTGGGCCCCAGTTGCAGTCGGGCCGAGCGGCCGGGATGCCACCAGTCGCGGTTGGAACCCTGCGCCAGCTGCAGCGAGGCGACCGGCGCGCCGATCTCCTCCAGCAGGGCGAACAGGTCGCCCTTGAGGCCGAACAGGGCGTCTTCGCCCGTCCCGCCCCAGTGGCGGTCGGGGTGGGGCGCGATCAGGCCGGCGATGGCGGTGCGCTGGCCGTTCGGCTGATCGTTCAGATAGACGGGGCCGATCTCGAACAGGGCCGCGTCGGCATGGCCGCGCGCGGCGTTGCGCGCCGCCGCCTGGATCAGGTTGGGCAGGATCGACGGCCGCATGCAGTCGAGGTCCGCCGCGATGGGGTTTTCCAGCACCAGCCGCTCGTCGCCGCCGCCGAACAGGACGGCCGTCAACTGTTTGGTGAAGGACCAGGTCACGGCCTCGGCGTAGCCCAGGGCCGCCAGCGCCCGACGCGCGGCGCGGACGCGCGCCTGACGCGGGCTGAGGACGCCGCGCGCATTGCGGGCGATCTCGGGCAGGGGCGTGTGCGGCAGGGCGTCGAAGCCCTCGATGCGGGCGACCTCCTCGACCAGATCAGCCGGTCCTTCGACGTCGCGGCGCCACGACGGCGGCACCACGGTCCAGGCTGCACCGCGCATGACGGTGAAGCCCAGCGCGGTCAGGATTTCGAAGATGCGGTCGTCGGTCAGGCTCAGACCCGCCAGGCGCTTCACATAGGCGGGGTCGAAGGCGAAGCCTTGCGGCGCGACGGGCGCCTGGCCCGCCACCGTGATCTCGGACGGTTCGCCGCCGCACAGGTCGAGGATCGCTTGGGTCGCCAGCTCCAGCCCCGGCACGACCGAGGCCGTGTCCACGCCGCGCGCGAAGCGGTACTGGGCGTCGGAGCTGATGCCCAGCGACCGGCCCGTCTGGGCGATGGCCAGCGGGTCGAACCAGGCGCTCTCGACGAAGACGTCGACGGTCTCGTCCGAACAGCCGGTGCTCTCGCCGCCCATGACGCCGCCCAGGCCGACCGGGCGCTCGCCCTCGGCGTCGGCGATGACGCAGTCGGCGGGCGAGGCGGCGTAGGTCTTGCCGTCCAGGGCGATCAGGTGCTCGTGCTCGCCCGTGTCGGCGGCGACCAGACCGGCGCGCACGACGATCTCGTGGCCCGACAGCTTGGCCACGTCATAGACGTGCAGGGGCCGGGCGCGGTCGTAGGAAATCAGGTTGGTGATATCGACCAGCTTGTTGATCGAGCGCAGACCGATGGCGGTCAGCCGGTGCTGCAGCCAGGCCGGCGACGGCCCGTTCTGCACGCCGCGGATCACGCGACCGGCGAAGACCGGGCAGAGGTCCGGCGTGTCGATCCGCACCGTGATCGGCGAGGCGAACCCGCCCGCGACCGGCTTGATCTCCGGCGTCGTCAGTCGGCCCAGGCCCGCGGCGGCCAGGTCGCGGGCGATGCCCGCCACGCCCAGCCAGTCGGGACGGTTCGGCGTCACTTCGAAGTCGATCACCGGCTCGGCGCCGAAGACCCCGGCGGCGGGCATGCCGACCTGCAGGTCGTCGCTCAGTTCAAGGATGCCGTCGCTGTCGTCCGCCAGTTCCAGCTCGGCCCCCGAGCACAGCATGCCGTGGGAGACCACGCCGCGCACAGGCTTCTCGACCAGGGTCACGCCCAGGCCGGGCACATAGGCGCCGATGGGAGCATAGATGGTGGTCAGGCCCGCGCGCGCGTTCGGTGCGCCGCAGACGATCTCTTTCAGCCCGTCCACCGTCTCGACCTGACAGACCTGCAGCCGGTCGGCGTTGGGGTGGCGTTCGGTCGAGACGATCCTGGCCACGGTGAAGGGGGCCAGCGCCGCGATGGGATCGTGGACCTCCTCGACCTCCAGGCCCGCCATGGTCATGGCGGCGGCGACCTGATCGACCTCGGCGGTCGTGTCGAGATGTTCCTTCAGCCAGGAAAGCGTGAACTTCATTCGGAGGCTCCGCCGCCGAGCGCCTGGACCATGTTTTCAAGGAAGCCCGCCGCGCCGGTGAAGCCGACGCCGAGGAAGCGGCAGTTGACGAACTGGCAGTTCTTGAACGGCACCACGCCCACGACCTGGCGCGGCCCCTGGGGGGCCAGCATCAGATTGCGCGGATCGCCGTTGGAGACGCCCATGTCGCATCCTTCGAACTGGCAGCCCTCGACCGCCAGCAACACAGCCGGCCCCTCGATCAGGCAGCCTTCGAACCGACGGTTCTCGATCATTTGCGAGCCCGCCCGTGCCGTCTCGAGGAAGAGCTGCGGCAGCCAGACGTTGACGTTGGTATAGGTCGGCCCGGCGCCCAGGGGCTCGAGCGTGATCGGGGCGTTGGTGTTGACGTCGGTCATGCCTGGGCCGCCTGTTCGCGCGCGCTGAGAAGATCCTTTTCGATGCTGTCCAGCAGGTCCGGCGCGCCGGTGAAGCCGACCTGGACGAAACGGCAGCGCACGAAGCGGCAGTTCGACATGCCGACGACGCCGGCGATCATGTCGCCGCGCGGCTCCAGCAGCAGGGTGCGGGGATTTTCCGCCACGCCCATGTTGCAGGTGTCGAAGGACGTGCCGTTCATCACCGCCATCACCGCCGGCCCCTCGATCAGGCATTCGGTGAAGGTCTTGTCTTCGATGAAGGTCTGGCCGGCGTTCATATGGTGCACCGCCAGCGAAGGCAGCCAGACGGCCTCCTTCTCGAAGGTCGTGCGGGCCACCAGGTCGCGGCCGAACTTCTCTTCTGCGGACATCGGTGTCTGGGTCTGGTCGGTCATGTCTGTCTTCGATCTAGATAGAGTTCGGCAGGGCGATGATCTGGGCGATGAATTCATCCGTCCCGGTAAAGCCGACGCCATAGAATTCGCAGCCGATGAAGGCGCAGTCGCGCATCGGCACCGTGCCGATCGCCTTGTCGCCGACGGGCTTCATCACGAGGTTGCGGATGTCGCCGCGGCTGTCGCCGAAATTGGTTTCTTCGAAGGTCACGCCGTTGGAAGCCAGAACGATGGCGGGTCCCTGGATGCGGCAGCCCTTGAAGGTCCGCCCCTGGATCAGGCCAGGTCCGTTCTTCACCGCATGGGCGAAGACGTCATAGAGCGTCAGGTCGACGTTCTCGAACACCGCAGCGCCGAAGTCCTCGGCCAAGGCGACAGGGCGGTTGATCGGAAGCAGGCTCATGTCAGGACAGTCCCGAGGCAGGGTTGGGGGCGGCAAAGGCCGAGAAGCCGTAGTGCGCCAGCCAGCGCGTATCGGCGTCGAACATAGGGCGCAGGTCGGAGACGCCGTATTTCAGCATGGCCAGGCGGTCGACGCCCATGCCGAAGGCGAAGCCCTGATACTCGTCCGGGTCGATGCCGCAGTTGCGCAACACGTTGGGGTGAACCATGCCGCAGCCGAGAATCTCCAGCCAGTCGTCGCCCTCGTTCAGCGTCAGCTTGCCGCCCGAGCGGTCGCAGCGGATGTCCATCTCGGCCGAGGGCTCGGTGAAGGGGAAGTGATGGGGGCGGAAGCGGGCGTTGACGTCGTCCAGCTCGAAGAAGCGGGCGATGAAGGTCTCCAGCGTCGTCTTCAGATGACCCATGTGGATGTCGCGATCAATCACCAGACCCTCGATCTGGTGGAACATCGGCGTGTGGGTGGCGTCGGAATCCTTACGGAAGGTGCGGCCCGGCGCGATGATGCGGATCGGCGGCTTCTGGGTTTGCATGGTCCGCACCTGCACCGGGCTGGTGTGGGTGCGTAGCACCTTGCGCTCGCCCGTCTCCGGGTCCGGCTTGAGGAAGAAGGTGTCGTGCATTTCCCGCGCCGGGTGCTTGGGCGGGAAGTTCAGGGCGGTGAAGTTGTGGAAGTCGTCCTCGATGTCCGGGCCTTCGGCGACGGCAAAGCCCATCTCGGCGAACAGGGCGATCATCTCGTCCATGACCTGCATGGTCGGATGCACCCCGCCCTTGCGGCGCGGGCGGCTGGGCAGGGTCAGGTCGACGCGCTCGGCCAGCAGACGGGCGTCCAGTTCGGCGGCCTCCAACTCGGCCTTGCGGCCGGCGATGGCGGCGGCGACGCGGTCGCGCAGGCCGTTGATGATCGGCCCCTGTTCGCGGCGTTCGTCGGGGCTGAGCGCGCCCATCCCCTTCAGCAGGGCCGAGATGGTCCCCGTCTTGCCGAGGGCGGCGACGCGCACCTCTTCGATCGCAGCGACGCTGGGGGCCGCTCCGATGGCGTTGATCAGGTCGAGTTCTAGCTGGGCGAGATCGGTCATGGTCCGCAGCGTCTAGCCCGACATGGCCGTCACGCAAAGCCTTCAGCGACGATCAGGTTCAGTCCGCAAGGACGAAAGTGACCTTCATATTGACCCGGTACTCGGCGATCTTGCCCTCGCGGACCAGAACCTTTTGTTCCTGGATCCAGGCGCCCTCGACGTGACGCAGGGTCTTGTCGGCGCGGGCGATCCCCTGGGTGATGGCGTCGTCGAAACTGACGGTGGACGACGCGGTGATCTCGGTGACACGGGCGATGGACATCAGCACAGCCTCCTGAACCGCCGGGTCGCCAGTCGACCCGGCTGTCGAACCCCAACGCCCGATCCGGCCAAAAGGTCAGGCTTGGCCATGAAAAACGCCCGCCCCGGAGACCGGGACGGGCGTATTCAGCATCAATGATGCGGTATCGCTTAGGCGGCCAGAGCGGCGCGGACCTTATCGGCGATGCCCTTGAAGCTGGCTTCGTCGGCGGCGATCGTCGACAGGACCTTGCGGTCCAGCTCGATGCCGGCCTTGGCCAGGCCGTGCATGAACTGCGAATAGGTGAAGCCTTCCAGACGGGCGGCGGCGTTGATGCGCTGGATCCACAGGGCGCGGAACGAACGCTTCTTGTTGCGACGGTCGCGGTAGGCGTACTGGCCTGCGCGGTCGACAGCGGCCTTGGCCGTGCGGATGGTGTTCTTGCGGCGGCCGTAGAAGCCCTTGGCCTGCTTAAGAACCTTCTTGTGTTTGGCGTGGGACGTTACGCCCCGTTTGACGCGAGCCATGTGTCGCTATCCTTTCAAATTCAACGTGGAGATCAGATCGAAACGCGCGCGCCGATCAGGCGTACGGCATGTAGGATTTGATCTTCTTGGCGTCGGCGTCGGCCATGACCGAAGTGCCGCGGTTCTGGCGGATGTACTTCGAGTTGTGGCTGATCAGACGGTGGCGCTTGCCGGCAACGCCAGCCTTCACCTTGCCCGTGGCCGTGAATTTGAAGCGCTTCTTGGCGCCAGACTTCGTCTTCAGTTTCGGCATTTTCACTCTCTCTTTTTAGTGGGCTATCGCTCTTCGAGCTGCTTGAGCCCGGAGTGCGAAGCTGAAACGAACGGCCCAGGCATGCCTGTTAGCCCGGCTGTTCGGTCGCGAAGAGGCGGCTTCTACGCCAACCCCCCGCGCGAGGCAAGCGGAGTCACAGCTTCAGCAATCCGGTCGAAGGGATCCCTTGGCTTCCAGCAAGCGCCCGTGCCCCATCGGGCAAGAAAAAGCCCCGACCTTTCGACCGGGGCTCTTCCGTTTAGCGATGCATCGCGATCAGCGAGGCGCCAGGATCATGATCATCTGGCGGCCTTCCATACGCGGAGCGTATTCGACCTTGGCGACTTCGTCGAAGTCGGCCTGCACCTTGTGGAGCAGTTTCATGCCCAGTTCGGGGTGGGCCATTTCACGACCGCGGAAGCGCAGGGTCACCTTGACCTTGTCGCCCTCCTCGAAGAAGCGGTGCATCGACTTGGCCTTGACCTCATAGTCATGGACATCGATGTTCGGACGGAGCTTGATTTCCTTAAGCTCGACGACCTTCTGACGCTTGCGCGCCTCGGCCTTCTTCTTCTGCTCCTGGAAACGATGCTTGCCGTAATCCAGGATCTTGCAGACCGGCGTCTCGGCGTTGCCGACGATCTGGACGAGGTCCAGACCAGCCTCTTCGGCCGCTTCCAGCGCGGACGACAGCGGCATGACGCCCTGTTTCTCACCGTTCTGGTCGATCAGCAGCACGCGCGTGGCGCGGATTTCCTGGTTGATGGGCGGCCCGTCCTTGACGGGCGGCGCTTGCATGGGACGGCGAATGGGCGTCGTTTCCTTATGTGATCAGAAGACAGGCGATAAATCTTGCAGGGACCAGCGCGCGACGGAGGCGTCGCGTTCCCGACTGCGGGAATATGACGATAGAAGGCCTGTAATTCAAGGCTGGTCGGGGTTTGCGCCGTCGATGTAGGCGTCGTGCAGCGCCAGCACCCCTTCAAAGACGTGATCGACGGTCAGGTCTTCGATCGGCGCGAACTGGCCGCGGGTCTCGTTGGAGGCCACCGTGCGCGTCTTTGGTCCCCAGGGCCCGTAGAGCCACCATTCGGTCGGGCCGAACAGGCCCAGCGTCGGTCGGCCCAGCGCCGCCGAGACGTGCATCAGCCCGCTGTCATTGCCCACGAACAGGGCCGCGCGGTCGATAGCGGCGGCCGAACACAGGATGTCGCCCTTGCCCACGCAGTCGATGGCGCGGTCGCCGGCGGCCTCCAGGGCAGGGGTCGCCGGCGGCCGGTCGCCGGGTCCTCCGACGGGCATGAAGCGCCAACCGTCGAAGCGCGGCTCGGCCTTCATCCGCTCGACCAGAGCGCCCCAGCGGTCGGCCGGCCAGGACTTGCCGGGCTGGTGGGCGATGGGGGCGAGGGCGATGATCGGCCCGGGACCAGCGCCCTGGGTCAATTGGGGGTCGATGATGGCGGCGGCCTCGGCCCGCGCCCGGTCGTCGAGGAAGATTTCGGGGTCCAGCGGCACGGCCGCGCCCATCATCGCCGACACCGTCTCGACCTTGCGCAGCCCGGTCTCCCAACTGCGATTGTAGATGATGCGCCGCTTGGCCGGGATCAGATAGGCCAGGGCCGAGCCGCGGATGTCGACGACCAGATCCCATTTCGTCCCGACCACCTGTTTCCACAGTTCGATCCAGTGGCCGGCGGCCTTCTTCTTGTCGAGTGCGATGACCTTGGTCACGCCGGGCGCCGAGCGAAAGAAGGGCGCGGGCGGGCGGCCCGCCGCGACGGTGATTTCCGCCCCCGGCAGGCGGCGGTTGATTTCACGGATCACCCCTGACGAGATGACGCTGTCGCCGATACGGTTGGCGGACACGAACAGGACTTTGGGTGCGGACAAGCGGGGGCCCCTCGCGGCCTGTGAAGAAACGCCGTCTCTGCTAAAGCCATTCCGCGCCGAATGACAGTCCGAGGAGCCTTCATGTCCGACTTCCAGACCCTGCCCCAGATTCTGGCCCGCCCCGACGGCGAGACCCTGGCCTTCAAGGCGGTCACGGGCGCCGGGCCGACCGTGGTCTGGATCGGCGGCTTCCGCTCGGACATGGAGGGGACCAAGGCCCTGGCGCTGGAAGCGGCGGCGCGCGAGCGCGGCTGGAACTTCGTCCGCTACGACCATTTCGCCCACGGCCAGTCGTCCGGCGACTGGAAACAGGCCACCATCGGCCGCTGGCGCGAGGACGCCGTCGCCCTGATCGACAGTCTGGATGGACCGGTCATCCCCGTCGGCTCGTCCATGGGCGGCTGGGTCGCCCTGTTGGCGACCCTGGCCCGACCTGAGCGGATCAAGGGGCTGGTGCTGGTCAATCCGGCGCAGGATTTTACGGAAAAGCTGATGTGGCCCGGTCTGGCCGACCATGAGCGTCAGGCCATCCTGCGCGAGGGCGAGACGATCATCACCGAGGAAGGCCTCGGGTCCTATGTCCTGACCCGGCGGATGTTCGAGGAGGCGCGCGACTGGCTGCTGCTGGACGGCGTCATCGAGATCAGCGCCCCGATCCATGTGCTGCAAGGCCGCGCCGACGACGTGGTGCCGTGGCGTCACCAGGTCGAGCTGGTCGAGCGGCTGACCGGCGGCGACGTGCGCCTGGACCTGATCGAGGCCGGCGACCACCGCCTGTCGACGCCGAGCGATCTCGACCGTCTGGTCGCGGCGGTGGAGGCGATGCGGGGCTGAAACAGGCTCTTTCCTCCCCATTTCATGGGGAGGTGGCGCGGCGCTGCAGGCGGCGTGACGGAGGGGGCGACTCGACGCCTGACGTTGGCGCCGCCCCCTCCACCACTGCGTGGTCCCCCTCCCCACAAAGTGGGGAGGAAAGACTTAGCCCATCACAGAATGAACCGGCTCAGGTCGATGTTCCTGGCCAGTTCGCCGACCTTTTCGCGCACCTTGTCGCCGTCGAAAGTCAGGGTCTGGCCCGACAGGTCGGAGGCCTTGAAGCTGGTTTCCTCCAGCACCCGCTCCAGCACGGTCTGAAGCCGCCGCGCCCCGATGTTCTCGATCGTCGAGTTGGCGGTCACGGCGGCGTCGGCCATGGCCTCGACCGCATCGTCGGTGAAGACCAGGGTCACGCCCTCGGTCTCCAGCAGGGCCTGGTTCTGACGGATCAGATTGGCCTCGGGTTCGGTCAGGATGCGTTTGAAATCGTCGCGGGTCAGGGCCTTCAACTCGACCCGGATCGGCAGGCGCCCCTGCAGTTCCGGCAGCAGGTCCGACGGCTTGGCGACATGGAAGGCGCCTGAGGCGATGAACAGGACATGGTCGGTCTTCACCGGCCCGTATTTGGTCGAGACGGTCGTGCCCTCGATCAGGGGCAGCAGGTCGCGCTGCACCCCCTCGCGCGACACGTCGGCGCCGCCCCCGCGATCCTGCCGCGTCGCTACCTTGTCGATCTCGTCGAGGAAGACGATACCCTCGTTCTCGGCCAGCAGCAGGGCCTCCTTGGTCAGGCTCTCCTGATCCAGCAGCTTGTCGCTCTCCTCGGTGGTCAGCGGGATCAGGGCCTCGGCCACGGTCAGCTTGACCGTCTTGGTGCGCCCGCCGCCCATCTTGCCCAGCAGGTCCGACAGGTTCAGCAGACCGACATTCCCGCCGCCCGGCATGTCCAGCCCGTGGATCGGCGAGCCCGTGTCGGCCAGGGCGATCTCGATCTCCTTGTCGTCCAGTTCGCCGTCGCGCAGCTTCTTGCGGAAGGCGTCGCGCGTCGCGGCTTGCGAGCCCGGCCCGACCAGGGCGTCCAGAATCCGTTCCTCGGCCTGGCCTTCGGCCCGGGCTTTGACCCCGGCGCGGCGCTTTTCACGCACCATGACCAGGGCGCTCTCGACCAGATCGCGCATGATCTGATCCACGTCGCGGCCGACGTAGCCGACCTCGGTGAACTTGGTCGCCTCGACCTTGAGGAAGGGCGAGCCGGCCAGCTTGGCCAGGCGCCGGGCGATCTCGGTCTTGCCGACCCCCGTAGGGCCGATCATCAGGATGTTCTTGGGCGTGACCTCGTCGCGCAAATCTTCCGGCACCCGCTTGCGGCGCCAGCGGTTCCTCAGGGCCACGGCCACGGCGCGCTTGGCGTCGTCCTGGCCGACGATGAAGCGATCCAGTTCGGAGACGATTTCGCGGGGAGAAAGGTCGGTCATGGACCCCAGATAGGAGGCCTCACTCGCCAGCGGGAGGGGGGACGGCGACCGGAGGGGCTGGAATCAGCTGGGCGAACATCAGAGCCCATCCGTCCGCCCCCTTGCGCCACAGCCGGACATACCAGCCGCGCCGCTCGGCGCCGTCGCCCATCCACCGCGCCGGGCCGTAGGTCCAGGCCAGATCGCCGGCCCGCGAAGCCTCGCCGCCCTCGGTCGGGCCGAAGTCGAAAGTTGCGGGCCAGCCGTCCAGCGCCGCCGCCATGGCCCCGCGTCCAATGGCGGGCGGACGCGGGGCGACATAGAGCCGCCCGTCGTCGGTCAGGACCGCCAGATGCGCCGCCTTCTGATCCGCCCGCGCGGCCTCGGCCAGCGCCGCCTCGACGGCCCGCACCTCCTGCATCGCCGCCTCGGGCGAGGTGGAGGCGCCATCGCCGGCCGCCATAAGGTCGGGCTCGCTGTCGGGGCCAGGGACAGCCGCCGCCGTCGCGCCCGAACCGCCGTCATAGACCCAGGCCCAGCGGCCGTCCGGCTGACAGGCCCAGATCGTGAAATAGTGACCGCCGCGCACGCCGTTCACCGCCACCCCGCCGGTGGTGAAGCCCAGATCGCCGGAACGGGCGATCCCGGCCCAGTTGGGCCACCATTCCAGTTTCGGCTCGTCGACGGGACGCGCCGCCTCGGGCGGATAGACGTCGCGCACCGTCTGCGCCCGCCCCTGGGCGATGACCACGGCGTCGGGCAAGGCCCATTTGTTGAAACTGCCGCCGATCCCCAGACCGGGCGCGTCGGCGGCGAAGGCCCGTTCGGCGGCGACCACCGGCGCGGGCGAGTCCGCGGGACAGGAAGGCCTGTCGGCGGACATCATGGCGGCGGCGAACAGCAGGGCGTCGAGCGGCATGGCGGCGATCCTCCGCGCTCATTGATCGCCCGAAATCGACAAGTGTCGCGTTAATTCGCGGAAAACCGGACCACCGCGCTCGCGCTCAAGCACAAGCGCCCCGGCGGCGAGCGTCAGAGCAAAGACCTGCTCGAGCCGCGAGGCTCCGCGAGCCCAGGGTCGCGCCCTTAAAGACTCTCGATGGTCAGATTGCCGTTGGTGTAGACGCAGATCTCGGCGGCGAGCTTCATCGCCTTGCGGGCGATCTGCTCGGCGTCCAGGTCTGTCTCTTCCAGCAGGGCGCGGGCGGCGGACAGGGCGTAGTTGCCGCCCGAGCCGACGGCGGCCACGCCGTATTCCGGCTCCAGCACGTCGCCGACGCCGGTGACGGTCAGGATCGCATCCTTGTCGGCCACCAGCAGCATGGCCTCCAGCCGGCGCAGGTAGCGGTCGGTGCGCCAGTCCTTGGCCAGTTCGACACAGGCGCGCGCCAACTGGTCGGGATACTGCTCCAGCTTGGCTTCCAGCCGCTCGATCAGGGTGAAGGCGTCGGCCGTGGCTCCGGCGAATCCGGCCAGGACCTTGCCGCCCGCCAGCGTGCGCACTTTGCGCGCGGCGCCCTTGACGATGGTCGCCCCCATCGAGACCTGACCGTCGCCGGCGATGACGGTGCGGCCGTTCTTGCGCACCGCCAGAATGGTGGTGCCGTGCCAGTCGGGGAAGCCTGATGTCTGGGTCATGGCGGATCAGATGGCGAGGATTGATCGCTCCCGCAAGACGCCCCGCGCCGCAGCCCGCCGACGGCACTGGCGTGGTGACCTCTTTGTTAACCTCGGCGTGACAGGGAGCGCGCCCCCCTTGCGATCGCGTCGCTTTCGCCTGCCTTTCGAGTACCGCCTTGCCTCTTCACCGCGCCATCTACGTCAGCGACGCCGTCGCCGACGCCGCGACCAGCCTTCTGGTTCTGGCCGAGATCCTCGGCGTGTCCGAACGCAACAACCGCCGCGACGGCTTGACCGGGGTGCTGATGCGTCACGGCGGGCGGTTCCTGCAGGCCATCGAAGGCCATCGCGCCGACGTGGACCGGCTGATGGACCGGCTGCGCGCCGATCCCCGTCACGAGAACATCCGCCTTCTGTCGGATCAGGACGTGCCCTGCCGCCTCTTCCCCGAGTGGCCGATGACCCTGGCCGAACTGACCCCCGCCGCCGCGCGCCTGCTCAACGGCGCCACGCTCGACCAACTTGGGCCCGACCGCGCCGAAGTGCTGCTGAGCACGGCGGCGCAAGCCCTGCCCGTTCCAGCCTGACGGGCCGGTCCGACTGCGCTAGACAGGCGGACGTGACCCAGTCCTCCGCCCCCGCCAGACCCGTCCGCTTCTCCGACGAGGAGGTCGACCGCTATGCGCGCCAACTGGTCCTGTCTGAGATCGGCGGCCCCGGCCAACAGGCGTTGAAGCGCGCCCGCGTTCTGATCGTCGGCCTGGGCGGGGTCGGCGCGCCCGCCGCCCTCTATCTGGCCGCTGCGGGGGTCGGGACCCTGGGTCTGATCGACGACGACACGGTCGCCCTGTCGAACCTTCAGCGCCAGATCATCTTCACCACCGCCGACGCTGAGCGGCCCAAGGTCGAGGCGGGCGCCGCGCATCTGGCCGCCCTCAACCCCCATGTCGCCGTCGAGCCCTTCGTCGAGCGGCTGACCCCCGACAACGCCCGCGCCGTCATCGAGCGGTTCGACGTGGTTCTGGACGGCACCGACGACTTCAACACCCGGTTCGCCGTCAACGCCGCCTGCGTCGCGGCGGGCGTGCCGCTGGTGTCCGGGGCGCTGGGCCGCTGGAACGGTCAGGTCGGGGTCTTCACCGGCCAGCCCTGCTATCAGTGCCTGGTCCCCGAGACGCCGCCCGACGCCGAGACCTGCGCCCGCGTCGGCGTCGTCGGCGCCCTGGCCGGCGTCATCGGCGCCATGGCGGCGCTGGAGACGATCAAGCTGATCACCGACGCGGGCCAGCCCCTGACCGGCCGCCTGATGCTCTACGACGGCCTGGCCGGAACCAGCCGGGTGGCGAAGGTCGCGGCGGACCCGGCCTGCCCGGTGTGCGGCTAGGCGAAGGCCCGACGCAACAGAGCCACGTAGCGCTCCATCAGTCCTTTCTCGACGTCGTCCTCCCAGTCGGCGTGGCCGGCGTCGGGCACCTCGACATAGTCAACGGTCTTGCGCGCGCCGCGCAGGGCGCTGTTCATGATGCGCGACTGAATCACCGGCACGATCCCGTCGTCCACGCCGTGCACCAGCAGGACCGGGCAGACGATGTCGGCGGCGCGAAGGCGAGGCGAAGCCGCCCGCAGCATGGCCGCGTCCGTATCCGGGTCGCCGATCCGCTTCTTCCAGAAGCCGTAGACTTCCTTGGTCGGGGTGTCGTCGTCCCGTTTTTCCCAGGCCAGTATGTCTGACAGGTCCGATACGCCGCAGATCGAGATCGCGGCCTTGTACAGGTCAGGCCGTCGCCCGGCGCCCATCAGGGCCGCATAGCCGCCATAGCTGGTCCCCATGATGGCCACCCGGTCCCCGTCCAGCCCCTTGTCGCGCACGACCTGAGCGACCGCGTCCTCGACGTCCTCCTGCATCCGCTCGCCCCAGCGCCGCCAGCCTTGCTGGGCGAAGGCCAGCCCATACCCGCCCGAGCCCCGGAAATTGGGCTGCAGCACCCACCAGCCTTGCGCGGCCAAGACCTGGACCTGACGATCATAGCCCCGCTGGTCACGGGCCTCGGGGCCGCCGTGCGGCATCACCACCAGCGGTCCCGGCGCGGCGCCGGGCGGGGCGGTCAGATAGGCCTCGATCGAGGCCCCGTCGCGCGTTCGCACCGACAACAGTTCGCAGCCGCCCAGCCGCTCGAAATCCAGGGCGTATCGCGAGCCCAGATTCGTCATGCTCCGGGCGGTCTTGTCGTACAGATACCAGGCGCCCGGCTCGCGGGGCCCCTCGACATAGGCGATGAATCGGTTGCGGTCGTCGCTGACCTGGCTGAGGTGCACGTCGCAGTCGTCATCGAAGAAGCGGTTCATGGCGCGATGGTGCGCCGCCAGTCCCGCCTCGACGAAGTCATACTCCAGCCTGTCGCCATAGTAGGCGGCTCCCATGTAGCGGTTGCGGGCATCCATCAGGCCGTACAGCACGTCGCGGCCCGCCCTCGGCTGGATCGGCGCGCCGAAAGCCAGGGTGTGCAGGTTCATCTCGCGAATGGTCTCGACGTCTTCGCCCTCGGCGCGGGCCGACACCAGGACCATGTTCGGCGCGCTTCCTCCGCCTACCCATGAGAAGTCCGGCGCATCGACAATGCGGTTGCGGCGAACGAAACGCCATTCCGTCTCGCCCGGAGCGCGGGCGTGGATCGTCTCCACCGTCCATCGCGCGTTGACGTCGCGGCGCAGCACCGCGACGCCCTGATGGGTCTGCCAGCCGATGGTCGAGGAGGCGCCGCGCTCCAGCCGTTCGGCCTTGCCGTCGACGATATTGACCCGGTGCAGCCCCATAACGCCGTCCATCTCCCAGGCGGTCATCAGGACGTGATCGGGGTCGTCGGGCAGAATGTCGATGACGCGGCCGAGATCCGGCGAATAGCGCATACGCTGGCGTTCGCCCTCGAACAGGACGACGTTTTCCCCGGTCTCATGATCCAGAGACATGACCCGGCGCGACGTCACCGTTTGACTGGGGCCGGTCAGGTTCGACCCTGGCGGCTTTCTGCCCGGTATCACCCGCTTGATGGCGACCCGCACGAGAAGCCGCCGATCATTGGCCCACTCCAGCGCCTCGACGGTGAGCTTGCCCAGTTCGATACGCCGACGCCGCCCTTCAGGAGCGGCGGCGTCGAGCAGGTCGAGGACGCCGCGCGGTTCGTCGCGGGTTCCGAGCTGTTCCAGGATCGCAATGCGCGCGCCTGACGGCGACAGGACCACCGCCTTCGTCTTCTGCCCGACAAAGAAATCGGCGGCGGCGTAGGCGGCTGCGGGCGCCGCGTTCGCCAACCGCGCGCCCGTGAGCGCAAAAACAGCCCCGGCGGCGCCCGCATAAAGCAGGCCTCGTCGTGACAGCGCCGCGCCGCGACCGTGATCTCGAACCTGCACCCATCCCTCCGGTCTCACCCCTAAACCCCATTACGGAGCGGCGGCGCCAGAGGTCAAGAAATCAGATAACACCGGTCACAACATCGCCGGGATGACCCGGTCCGGCGGGCGGTGGCCGTTCTGGTAGGTCATGATGTTGGCGATGACGCGGTCGCCCATGTCCTGTCGGGCCTCGATCGTGGCCGAGCCGAGGTGGGGCAGGAGCACGACGTTGGCGCGGCCCACCAGACCCGGATGCACCGCCGGCTCGTGCTCGAACACGTCCAGGCCGACGCCGAACAGGGCGCGGCGATCCAACGCCTCGACCAGGGCGGCCTCGTCGATCAGCTCGCCGCGCGCGGTGTTGACCAGGATGGCGTGGGGCTGCAGCCGGGCCAGGCGTTCGGCCGACAGCAGATGGTGGGTGTCCTTGGTCGCCGGACAGTTCAGCGAGATGACGTCCATCCGCGCCAGCATCTGGTCCAGATCGTCCCACCAGGTCGCGCCCAGTTCCTCGGCGATCATGGCCGAGACGGGTTTGCGGTTGTGATAGTGGACCTGCATGCCGAAGGCCCTGGCGCGGCGGGCCAGGGCCTGGCCGATCCGGCCCATGCCGATGATGCCCAGACGCTTGCCCCACAGCTTGCGGCCGCACATCCAGGTCGGGCTCCAGCCCTCGAACTGTCCTGCGGCGACGACATTGGCGCCTTCGACGATGCGGCGGCTGACGGCCAGGATCAGGCTCATGGTCAGGTCGGCGGTGTCCTCGGTCAGGACGCCCGGCGTATTGGTGACGATGATCCCGCGCCCCACGGCGGCGTCGATGTCGATATGGTCCACGCCGGCGCCGAAGTTGGCGATCATCTTCAACTGCTCGCCCGCGCCCGCGATCAGGTCGGCGTCCAGATGGTCGGTGATGGTCGGGACCAGGACGTCAGCGCGTTGCAGGGCGGCGGCCAGGGCCTCGCGGTCCATGGCGCGGTCGGTCAGGTTCAGCTCGGCGTCGAACAGTTCGCGCAGGCGCGTTTCGACGGCGTCGGGCAGGCGCCTGGTTAATACGACCTTAAGCTTGCGGGCGGACATAGGGGGCCTGGGTTTCGACGGGCGGGAACGCCCGTACGGGACGGGTCGATCCGGTGTCTAGCAAAGCTGTGGTCAGGTTCAAAAGTTTCCGGCGTATCGCCGTCATCACCGCCGTTCTGGGGCTGGGCGTCTTCGCGGGCGCCGGCGCCCTCATGCCTGACGGCCGGCCGACGCCGACCGGGCTGGAAGTGCCGCGCTGGGTCACGCTGAAATCCTCTCAGGTTCGGGCGCGCCAGGGGCCGGGCCTCGATTACCAGATCCTGTGGGAATACCACGCCGCGGGCCTGCCCGTGCAGGTGATCGCCGAGACCCGCGAGTGGCGCAAGATCTGCGACCCCGACGGCTCGGTCGCCTGGATCCACCGCACCGTGGCCTCGGGCCGCCGCAGCGTCTTCAACCGCTCGGCCGAAGAAATCATGATCCATTCCGGTCGGTCCGCCACCTCGTCGGTGCGGGCCCGCCTGTCGCCGCGCTCCATCGTCTCGCTGGACGAGTGCGAAGAGGGTTGGTGCCGGGTTCGCGCCCGCAAGATGAGCGGCTGGGTGGCCCAGCGCGGGGTGTTCGGAACCCAGGACCGGGCCCTGTGCAACGCCTCGCGCCCGGCCGGAACAGGCCGGAGCTAGACTTCACAACAGTTGAGCGGGCGCGCAGGGTCGTGTAACCCGCCCGCAACACTTCCGGAGCGTCATCCTTGAGCCAGTCCCAATATCCGTCGTCGTTCGATCATGAAGGCCTGCTGGCCTCGGGCCGTGGCGAACTGTTCGGTCCGGGCAACGCCCAGCTGCCGGCCCCGCCGATGCTGATGTTCGACCGGATCAAGACCATTTCCGCCGACGGCGGCGACTACGGCAAGGGCTATGTCGAGGCGGAACTCGACATCAACCCGGACCTCTGGTTCTTCCAGTGCCACTTCATCGGCGATCCGGTCATGCCGGGCTGCCTGGGCCTGGACGCCATGTGGCAGTTGGTCGGCTTCTACCTCGGTTGGATCGGCGGTGCCGGCAAGGGCCGCGCCCTGGGCGTCGGCGAAGTGAAATTCACCGGTCAGGTGACCCCGGACGTCAAGAAGGTGGTCTACAAGGTCCACCTGAAGCGCGTCATCAACCGCAAGCTGGTCATGGGCATCGCCGACGGCGTGCTCGAGGCCGACGGCCAGGTCATCTACACCTGCGCGGATATGCGCGTCGGTCTGTTCGGCGGCCAGAGCGAAACCGGCTCGAATACCTAGCATTCGCGCTCAGGTTTCGCTCTCTTTGTCGTGGGACCATTCTCTTGGGAATGGTCTGGTGGCGCCGACCGAAGCCTGACCCCATTTAATCCAGACCGCGGTCAACGCGGCGCCTGAAGACTGAACGTTAGGAAACCAGCATGCGGCGTGTCGTCGTCACCGGATTGGGCATCGTCTCCTCCATCGGCACTGGCCAGGACGAGGTCACAGCCTCCCTGCGCGAAGCGAAATCGGGCGTGCAGGCCGCGCCGGACCACATCAAGCACGGCTTCCGCTCCCAGGTCTGGGCCCCGCCCGCCCTCGGCGTGACCGCCGAAGACTGGGCGCCGCTGGTGGATCGCCGGGCCGCCCGCTTCCTCGCCAACGGCACCGCCTGGGCCCACATCGCGTTTGAAGAGGCGCTGAAGGACTCAGGGCTCAGCGCCGACGAGATCAAGGACGAGCGCATCGGCCTGATCGTCGGCGAGGGCGGCCCCTCGACCCAGATCATCCTGCAAGCCGCCGCCACCACCATCGAAAAGGGCTCGCCCAAGCGCATCGGCCCGTTCGCGGTGCCCAAGGCCATGGCTTCCGGCCCCTCGGCCGTCCTGGCCACCTGGTTCCAACTGAAGGGGATCAACTATTCGATCTCCTCGGCCTGCGCGACCAGCGCCCACTGCATCGGCGCGGCCGCCGAACAGATCGCCTGGGGCAAGCAGGACGTGGTCTTCGCCGGCGGCTGCGAGGACATCGACTGGTCCATGTCGAACATGTTCGACGCCATGGGCGCCATGTCCTCCAACTTCAACGAAACCCCCGCCAAGGCCAGCCGCGCCTATGACAAGGACCGCGACGGCTTCGTCATCGCCGGCGGCGCCGGCATCGTCGTGCTGGAAGAATACGAACGCGCCGTGGCGCGGGGCGCGACCATCTACGCCGAAGTCACCGGCTACGCCGCCAACTCGGACGGCTACGACATGGTGGCCCCCTCGGGCGAGGGCGCCGAGCGCTGCATGAAGCTGGCGCTGAAGATGGCCGGCGATCCCCGCATCGACTATCTGAACCCGCACGGCACCTCGACGCCGGTCGGGGACTCCAAGGAAATGGGCGCGGTGCGCAACGTCTTCGGCGACGACCTGCCGATGATCTCCTCGACCAAGTCGCTGACGGGCCACTCGCTCGGCGCTGCGGGGGCCCAGGAAGCCATCTACTGCCTGTTAATGATGAAGCACGGCTTCGCCGCCGAAAGCGCCCACATCGAAAACCTGGACCCTGAATTTGAGGGCATGCCGATCCTGCGCGAACGCCATGACGGCGAACTGAAGCACGTCATGTCCAACAGCTTCGGCTTCGGCGGCACCAACGGCACCCTGATCCTGTCCAAGGTCTGATTTCGGCCCGCCGAGACGAAAGTTTCGCAGAACACGAAAAGGCCCCCATTCGGTCGTTCGCCCGCCCGGAACGGATGCCAGAGATAAACCATCGGCCTGTCGGAGTTCGGAAGAGTCCCGGATCCTGAACAGCCCCCCCAGCCCCCCAGGATTTTTCCGCTAAAGGGCTTCGATGGGCCGATGCTTCCTCCAAGCGAGACGCCCGCGCCTGCCCCCCTCCCCCTCCTGGCAGCGCGGGCGTTTTGCTGTCTGGACCTCGAGACTGAGGATCAGCCGGGCAGGCTGATCGTCGTCCGCTCTCCCTCCCGCGTCACGGTCAGGTCGATCGCGCCGGTCGCGCCCTGCAGCGCGCGGGCCAGAGCCGCCATGCCGTCCACGCCCGCGCCGCCCGCCTCGACCACGACGTCGCCGGCCTGCAGCCCCGCCGCCGCCGCGACCGATCCGCCCTCGACCACCGTGATCTGGGCCCCCGCGCCGTCGCCGGCGTTACGGAAGGTCAGGCCGCGCGCCATCCCCGCGCTGACCCCGACGCGCACCGCCACGGGATCAGACGAAGCGACCGTCATGCTGGCGGTCGCCTCACGCCCGCCGCGCAGATAGACCACCGGCAGGGTCGCGCCCGGCCGGGCGATGCCGACCGTGGCCTGGACCGACCCGGCGTTGGCTACGGGGCGGTTCTGGATCCGGGTGATGACGTCGCCGGGGCGCAGCCCCGCCTGTTCGGCAGGCGATCCCGGCGCGGCGTCATAGACCACCGCCCCGCGCACGATATTGAGGCCCAGGTCGCGGGCCCGCTCGGCCGTCAGCGACCCCAGGGCCACGCCGATCTGGCCGCGCTTGACCTCGCCCGAGGCGCGCAACTGATCGACCACGAACATCATGATCCGTGTCGGCACGGCGAAGGCGATGCCGTCGTTGCCGCCGCCCATGCCGCTGGACAGGATCGAGGTGTTGATGCCGATCAGCCGCCCCCGACTGTCCAGCAGCGGCCCGCCCGAATTGCCCGAGTTCACCGCCGCGTCGGTCTGGATATAGTCCTCGATGGCGTCGCCCAAGCCCGAGCGGTTCAGGCCCGAAATCACGCCCATGGTCAGAGTCTGATCCAGCCCCAGCGGATAGCCTACGGCGAAGGCCAGGTCGCCCGTGCGCAAGGTGTCGGAATCCACCGTCTCGACCTGCGACAGTCCCTTGGCCTCGATCTTCAGCACGGCGATGTCGGTGGCCTTGTCGGACCCGATCAGCACCGCGTCGAACAGGCGACCGTCGATCATGTCGACGGTGAATTTCTGGCCGTTCTCGACGACGTGGTTGTTGGTGACGATGATGCCGTTCGCGGCGTCGATGATCACGCCCGATCCGCCCTGGGCGGGCTTGGGCTCACCGGCCGAACTGGGGCCGCGCGACTGACCCAGGGTGGTGACCTGGACCACGGCGGGCAGGGAGGCGTCCAGTCCCGCGGCGAAGGTGAAGACGCCGCGCCGCGCATCGTAGGGCAGGCCCTGAAAGCCCGGCGTCTGGGCCAAGGCCGCCGCGACGCCAAGGGGGGCGCCGACCGGCGCGATGCTGAGGATCACGGCCAGGACGGCGCCGGTCGAGGCCAGCAGGGTGTGTCGCATCATGGTCGATCCCTTCACAGGCTTGCAGCCTAGCGCGAGATTCCAGACGTGACGACCGCCCCGTTCGCAACGAACCACGCGGCGCGGTCAGTCGCCCAGCGTTTCCGCCGCCAACATGCGCAACACTTTCAAATTCAACGCCGCCGCCTCGGTGTCGTCGCCTCCGTTGGCGACGGTCAGGATGGCGCTGCGATTATCCAGACGCACCACGATCATCGCGTTCCAGTAGCCGTTGGATCCGACATGGGTCAGGAAGCGTCCGGGCATCTTGGCGAAATCGCCGCGCGCCCCCCACCCCAGCGCCGATCCGCTGTCGCCTTCGGGACGATGCAAACGACGGTAGCTCTCGGCGGACAACAGCTTGCCCTTTCCAGTCTCGCCCTCGACCTGGTCGACGGCGAACAAGGCCCAGTCCTGCAAGCTCATGTGGAGTTCGCCCGCCGGGGCCAGCACGGCCGGATTGTCGGCGCGAGGGCCGGTCAGAGGCCTGCCCCCCTCATGACCCAGAGGCTGCCCGGGCTCGGTGGGTCCGAAGGCCGCGGTCGTCATGCCCAGAGGCCTCAGGACCTGCTCGACGGTCAGTTGCTCGAACGGCTTTCCGGTGGCCTGTTCGGCGATCGCCGCAGCCAGGATATAGCCGCCGTTACTGTAGTGCTGAACGGTGCGCGGCTCGACCTCGGCGGGCTGTGTCACGGCGACCGCCGCATAGGCCCGGCGCTGCTCGGGCAGAGGGCGCGGATCGTCGAAAAAGGCCAGGGTCTCGTCCAGGCCGATGATGTCCGGCAGGCCCGCGCGATGCGACAGCAGATCGACCAGGGTCGCCTGGCGGTATTCGGGCCGCATGGCTGCCGCCAGGTCCGGCAGCATCGTCTCCAACGGCGCGGTCCATGACAGGACGCCCTGGTCGACCAGGCGGGCGATCACCGTCGCCGAGATCGCCTTCCCGTCCGAGCCCAGGTGCCAGACGTCCCCGATCGCGGCCGGCGCTCGGCTGTCCAGGTCCCGAACGCCCGCCACGCCCTCGCCGACGACGACGCCGTTCCGGATAGTCAGCACGGCCGTGCCGGGCACGTCCGTTCCCGCCAAGGCCTCGGTCAGGCGCGGGGACAGGTCCTGAACCGCCCCCTCCTGCGCCTGCGCGGGCGCGGCGAGGATGAGCGCCGCAGAGACGGCGGCGAGAAGGACGCGTTTGACGAACATGGGAATCTCCGTGAACGCCTCCCCCTTAGCTTCACCGTAACGGCGAGAAAAGAGCCTTCCTAGAAGGCGCTCTGCCCCGTGATGGCCCGGCCCAGGATCAGGGCGTGGACGTCGTGGGCGCCCTCATAGGTATTGACCGTCTCCAGGTTCATGGCGTGGCGCATGACGTGCATCTCGCCGGTGATGCCCGCGCCGCCGTGCATGTCGCGGGCTTCGCGCGCCACGGCCAGGGCCTTGCCGCAGTTGTTGCGCTTCATCAGGCTGATGGCCTCGGGAACCCAGGCGCCGGCATCCAGCAGGCGACCCAAGGCATAGGCGCCCTCGAAGCCGAGGAAGATCTCGGTCTGCATGTCGGCCAGCTTCTTCTGCACCAGTTGGCGCGACGACAGCGGGCGGCCGAACAGCATCCGCTCGCCGACATAGTCGCGGCTGGCGTGGAAGCAGAACTCGGCGGCGCCCATGGCCCCCCAGGCGATGCCGAACCGCGCCTTGTTCAGGCAACTGAAAGGACCGCGCAGCCCCCGCACGCCCGGCAGAATGTTGGCTTCCGGCACGAAGACGTCATTCAGGCCGATGTCGCCGGTGATCGAGGCGCGCAGACTCAGCTTGTCGCCGATCTTGTCCGTGGTGAAACCGTCGAAGTCGCGCTCGACGATGAAGCCTCTGATCTTGTCATCGAGCTTGGCCCAGACGATGGCCAGGTCGCTGATCGGGCTGTTGGTGATCCAGTATTTGGCGCCGTTCAGGCGATAGCCGCCCTCGACCTTGACCGCTTTCGTCTTCATCGACGCCGGATCGGACCCGCCGTCGGCCTCGGTCAGGCCGAAGCATCCGATCAGTTCGCCCGCCGCCATCTTCGGGAGAAATTTAAACTTCTGTTCTTCCGAGCCGAAGGCGTAGATCGGGTACATGGCCAGCGACGACTGCACCGACATAGCCGAGCGATAGCCGCTGTCGATGGCCTCGACTTCGCGCGCGATCAGGCCATAGGCGACGTGGCTGGCTTCCGAGCCGCCGTACTGCTCGGGCAGCATGGCGCCGAGGAAGCCCATCTCGCCCATCTCGGTCATGATGGCGCGGTCAAAGGTCTCGTCGCGGAAGGCCGCGACCACGCGCGGCAGCAGGGCCTCGCGGGCATAGGAGCGCGCCGCGTCCTGGATCATCCGCTCGTCGTCGGTCAGGCGGCCGCGCAGGTCGAACGGGTCGTCCCAGCGGAAGGTCTGTTGCGGGGCGTGCGAGCCGTCAGCCATGGCGTGTTTCCTGCGCGAGTTGCGGAGTTCTCTGAGCGTCACGCCGGGTGGAAGGGGCGTGACGACGCGACCCCTGTTCCGGTCGCAGGTTTAGGCCAAAATGCATCATCCGGGTAGAGGGCGGCGGGGAACCGCGTTAGGCTGGAACCATGTCGAACACCTTTTCACGCCTGTTCCGCGATCACCCGCGCGAGGTCAGCGAGACCTATCTCGAGCATATGGCCGCGTCGTCGCGGTTCGGCTTCAAGCTGATCCGGCTGGCCGGCTGCGCTTTCGCGCATGCGGTCGTGCCGGGCGTGCACAAGAGCACGGTCTCCGACGCCATCCGCGGCATGGCCCGCGACATGGGCGGCCGCGCCGAGGAAGCGCGCGAATGCCGGATGCGCAACGCTGGCGTCTGGGACGTGGGGCTCTAGGCCTTCTCGCTTCGTCTGAGGCGGGCTAGTCAGGTCCTATGACCCAGATCCAAGGCCCCCTTTCCGGCGTTCGTGTTCTTGATCTCAGCCGCGTCCTGGCCGGCCCGTGGGCGACGCAGACGCTGGCCGACCTCGGCGCCGAGGTGATCAAGATCGAGCGGCCGGGCGCGGGCGACGACACCCGCCACTGGGGCCCGCCCTTCACCACCACGACCGACGGCTCCAAGGGCGACGCCGCCTACTTCTTCTGCGCCAACCGGGGCAAGAAGTCCGTCGAACTGGACATCGCCACGCCTGAAGGCGCCGAGGCCGTGCGCAAACTGGCCACGACCTGCGACGTGGTGGTCGAGAACTTCAAGACCGGCGGGCTGAAGAAGTACGGCCTCGACTACGCCGCTCTGTCGGTCCTCAATCCGCGCCTGGTCTATTGCTCGATCACCGGCTTCGGCCAGGACGGGCCGGACGCCCACCGGGCGGGCTACGACTACATGATCCAGGCCATGGGCGGGCTGATGTCGATCACCGGCCAGCCCGACGGCGCGCCGGGCGCCGAGCCGATGAAGGTCGGGGTGGCGGTCGTGGACCTGTTCACCGGCCTCTACGCCTCCAACGCCATCCTGGCCGCCTTGTGGCACGCGCGAGCGACGGGCGAGGGCCAGTCCATCGACATCGCCCTGTTCAACGTCCAGGCGGCCATGCTGGCCAATCAGGCGACGAACTACTTCGTCTCGGGGGCCGCCCCGACGCGGATGGGCAACGCCCACCCCAACCTGGCCCCCTACCAGCCCTTCCCCTGCTCGGACGGCATGGTGGTGATCGCCGTCGGCAACGACGGCCAGTTCCGCGCCCTGGCCAAGGCCCTGGGCACCGAGCCCATGGGCGCCGATCCCCGCTTTGCGACCAACGCCCTGCGGGTCCAGCACCGTGTCGAGCTGTCGCCCGTCCTGTCGGCCCTGACGGCGGGCTTCACCATGAAGGGGCTGATGGCGGCGCTGGAGGCGGCGGGCGTGCCCTGCGGCCCGGTCAACACCATCGACCAGGTCTTCGAGGAGCCGCAGGCGATCCATCGCGGCCTGACCGTCGAACAGTCCCGCCCCGACCTGGCCGCGCCGATCCGCACCGTCGCCTCGCCCATCCGCCTGTCGAAGACCCCCGTCCGCTACGACGCTCCGCCGCCGAAGCTGGGGCAAGACACGGAAGAAGTGCTGCAGGGACTGCGGTCCGAGCCCTAGGGTCAGGGCGGATTCAGAACGAGCTCCGCAGCCACCCAGAGCAGGCCCCCGAGCGCCGCAAGCAGGGCTGCGGACGCCAGCATGCCCTGCCATGCGACTGGTCTGAACCGACGCGGCAAACTGGAGCCCCAGAACCCGCCGCAGGCGAAGGCCGCCAAGGCCATGACGGTGCCCGCCGCGCGCGTTCCCGGCGTGATCGCGTCCAGATCGTCGCCTTCCGCCGTTGCAAACTCACCCGCCCGAACCCGCGCCAGCAGATCGCGAGCCTGCTCCGCTTGATCGGCGCGTCCCATCAGCCGCAGGCCCAGCGCGCGCTGCATCAGAGGATCGACCGTGGTCTGGAACCGCTCGGTCACATCCACATCCACGCCGTGCGAGGCGAGGAAGGCCGCCGCGAGGTCGGCCTCATAAACATCCTGATAGCGGGCGATTTCGACAAGGCTCATGAGCCGAGGCTAGCACGACCGACGCAATTGAAAACGGCGGCTCCGAAAGAGCCGCCGTCGTCAATCATGGCTGTGCTTGCGAGCCTTACAGGTCCAGCAGGGCGCGGGCCGGATCTTCCAGCAGTTCCTTGATGCGGACCAGGAAGGTCACGGCTTCCTTGCCGTCGACGATGCGGTGATCGTAGCTGAGGGCCAGGTACATCATCGGGCGGATCTTGACCTCGCCGTTGATGGCCATCGGGCGCTGCACGATGTTGTGCATGCCCAGGATGCCCGACTGCGGCGCGTTCAGGATCGGCGTCGACATCAGCGAGCCATAGGTGCCGCCGTTGGTGATGGTGAAGGTGCCGCCCTGCATCTGATCCATGGTCAGGGCGCCGTCACGAGCGGCCTTGCCCAGGGCGCCGATGCCCTTTTCAATACCCGCCAGCGACAAAGTGTCGGCGTCGCGCAGGACCGGAACCACCAGACCCTTATCGGTGCCGACGGCCACGCCGATGTCGTAGTGGTTCTTGTAGATGATGTCCGTGCCGTCGATCTCGGCGTTGACGGCCGGGAGCTCGTGCAGGGCCTGAACCACGGCCTTGGTGAAGAAGGACATGAAGCCCAGCTTCACGCCGTGGCGCTTCTCGAACACTTCCTTGTACTGGGCGCGCAGGGCCATGACGTTGGTCATGTCCACCTCGTTGAAGGTGGTCAGCTGGGCGGCGGTGTTCTGGGATTCCTTCAGGCGGCGGGCGATGGTCTGACGCAAGCGCGTCATCTTCACCCGCTCTTCGCGCGGCTGGTCGGCGCGCGGGGCGGCCGGAGCGGCGGCCTTGGCGGCGGGAGCGGCGGCGCCGATGGCGGCGACGGCGTCAGCCTTGGTGATGTTGCCCTTCGGACCCGAGGCCGACAGCGAGGCCGGGTTCAGGTTGTTTTCCGAGACGACGCGCTGAACCGCCGGCGACAGGTGAGCCGAAGCCTGGGCCGAGCCGGTGTTGGCCGGAGCGGCGGCGGGAGCCACAGCAGCCGGAGCAGCCGCCGCGCCCGAAGCCGAGATCGAACCGATGACCTGACCCGGGGTCACGGTCGCGCCGTTGTCGGCGACGATGGTCAGGACGCCGGCGGCCGGGGCCGAGACTTCCACCGCGACCTTGTCGGTCTCGATCTCGACCAGCAGTTCGTCCTTGGCGACGGTGTCGCCCGACTTCTTCAGCCAGGTGCCGATCGAACCTTCGGCGACGCTCTCGCCCATGGTCGGGACGGCGATCGAGATCGAAGCCGAAGCGGCGGCCGGAGCCGCAGCCGGGGCGGCAGCAGCGGCGGGCGCAGCGGCCGGAGCCGAAGCGCCTTCGCTCACCGAACCCAGCACCGTGCCGGGAACCACGGTGTCGCCTTCAGCGGCGTTGATCGCCGCCAGGACGCCGTCGGCCGGGGCCACGACTTCCAGCGAAACCTTGTCGGTTTCCAGCTCGACCAGGACTTCATCCTTACGGACGGCGTCGCCGACCTTCTTGGTCCACTTGGCGATGGAGGCTTCGCTGACGGATTCACCGAGAGCGGGGGTCAGGATGTCGGCCATGGTTGGGTCCAGTGTCTTTTCGTGTCTTGGCGTATCTATAGGTCAGGCGGGGGCCGGTCAGGCCATCGCCTCGGCGAGGAAGGTCTCGAGTTCCTTCAGGTGGCGGCTCATCAAGCCGGCCGCCGTGGAGGCGGAGGCCGGACGCCCGACGTAACGCGCGCGCTTGGCCTTGATATCCATCTTCTCGAGCGTCAGTTCGATCCACGGATCGACGAAGGTCCAGCCGCCCATGTTCTTGGGCTCTTCCTGACACCAGACCAGGTCGGCGTTGGGGAAGCGGGCCAGCTCGGTCGAGATCGACTTGATCGGCCACGGATAGAACTGCTCGAGACGCAGGATGTAGATGTCGTTGACGCCCGCCTTCTCGCGCGCGTCCAGCAGGTCGTAATAGACCTTGCCCGAGCAGACGATGACCTTGCGGATGTCCTTGTCCGCCTTCAGCGAAACGCCGGCCACTTCCGGACGCAGTTGGGCGTCGTCGCGCAGCACGCGGTGGAAGGACGAGCCCTCGGCCATGTCGGCGATGGTCGAGACCGCCTTCTTGTGACGCAGCAGCGACTTGGGCGTCATCAGGATCAGCGGCTTGCGGAACGACCGGTGCATCTGGCGACGCAGGATGTGGAAATAGTTGGCCGGCGTGGTGCAGTTGGCGACCTGCATATTGTCTTCGGCGCACTGCTGCAGGAAGCGCTCGAGACGGGCCGAGGAGTGTTCCGGGCCCTGGCCCTCATAGCCGTGCGGCAGCAGCATGGTCAGGCCGCTCATGCGCAGCCACTTGCGTTCGCCCGAGGAGATGAACTGGTCGATGACGACCTGGGCGCCGTTGACGAAGTCGCCGAACTGGCCCTCCCACAGGGTCAGGGTGTTCGGGTCGGCCAGCGAGTAGCCGTACTCGAAGCCCAGCACCGCCTCTTCCGACAGGGCCGAGTCGATGACTTCGAAGTGGGCTTGGCCGTCGCGCAGATGGTTCAGCGGGATGTAGCGCTGCTCGGTCGTCTGGTCGGTGATGCCCGAGTGACGCTGCGAGAAGGTGCCGCGCACCGAGTCCTGACCGGACAGTCGGACGTTGTAGCCCTCGTCCAGCAGCGAGGCGAAGGCCAGGCTTTCGGCGGTGGCCCAGTCGATGTTCTGGCCGGTGGTGACGGTCTCCCGGCGCGCCTCGACGACGCGCTTCAGCGTCTTGTGCACGTCGACGCTGTTGGGAATCTGCGTCAGGCGATGACCGTAGTCGATGAGCTTCTCAGCCGGGACGGCGGTCTGGCCGCGCAACTGCTGCTGATCGTCGCCCTTGGGCAGGCCCAGGCCTTGCCACTGGCCGTCCAGCCAGTCGGCCTTCTTGGCTTCGAAGCTCTTGCCGGCTTCGAACTCGGCGTCGAGGAAGGCCTCGAAACGGGCGATCTCGGCGTCGACCTCGGCCTGGGTGACCACGCCCTGTTCGACCAGGCGCTTGGAGTAGATCTCGCGCGTCGACGGCTGGGCGCGGATCTTCGAATACATCAGCGGCTGGGTGAAGGTCGGATCGTCGCCTTCGTTGTGGCCGAAGCGGCGGTAGCAGAACATGTCCACCACCGCGTCCTTGTGGAACTTCTGACGGTATTCCGTCGCCACCTTGGCGGCGAAGACGACCGCTTCCGGGTCGTCGCCGTTGACGTGGAAGATCGGGGCCTGGACCATCAGCGCCACATCCGACGGATAGGGCGACGAACGCGAGTTGCGCGGGCTGGTGGTGAAGCCGATCTGGTTGTTGATGACGAAGTGCAGGGTGCCGCCGGTGCGGTAACCCTTCAGTCCCATCAGGGCGAAGCATTCGGCCACCACGCCCTGGCCGGCGAAGGCGGCGTCGCCGTGGATCAGCAGGGGCACGACCTTGGAACGGTCCAGCGCCCATTCGGCCTCGGGCTTGCCGGCGTTGGCGTCGCGGATGTCGAAGGCCTGCTTGGCGCGCGCCTTGCCCAGGACGACCGGGTTGACGATCTCCAGGTGCGACGGGTTGGCGGTCAGCGACAGGTGGACCTTGTTGCCGTCGAACTCACGGTCCGACGAGGCGCCCATGTGATATTTGACGTCGCCCGAGCCCTCGATGTCCGACGGGACGGTCGAACCGCCCTGGAACTCGTGGAAGATGGCCTTGTAGGGCTTGCCCATGACGGCGGCGAGCGTGTTCAGGCGGCCGCGGTGGGCCATGCCGAAGACGATCTCGTCGACGCCGAGGTTGCCGCCGCGCTTGATCACCTGCTCCAAGGCCGGGACCATGGCCTCGCCGCCGTCCAGGCCGAAGCGCTTGGTGCCGGGGAAGCGCTTGTGCAGGAAGCGTTCGAAGCCCTCGGCCTCGATCAGCTTGTGCAGGATGGCCAGCTTGCCTTCCTTCGTGAAGGCGTTCTGCTCGAACTTGTCCGGGCCTTCGAAGCGCTGCTGCAGCCAGGATTTCTCTTCCGGCTCGGCGATGTGCGTGTACTGCACGCCGATGTTGCCGCAGTAGGTGCGCTTCAGCAGTTCCAGCACCTGCCGGACGCTGCCGGTCTGCATCCCCAGGACGCCGTCGAGGAAGATCGGGCGGTCCAGGTCAGCGGCGGTGAAGCCGTAGAATTCGGGGGTCAGCTCCGGGTTGTCGACCGGCTGCTCGATGCCCAGCGGGTCCAGCGTCGCCTGCAGGTGGCCGCGCACGCGATAGGCGCGGATCAGCATCAGGGCGCGGATCGAGTCATGGGCGGCGGCGCGCACGTCGTCGGCGGTCAAGGCGCCGGAAGCCGAGGCGGCCGGGGCGGCCGGACGCGGGCCGGGTTTGCCGCCGGCGGCCTTGGCATCGACCTTGGGAGCGGGCCAGCGGCCGTCGAAGACGGCGGTGTCTTCGGTCGGGTCGGTGGCGGCGCCGCGGCCCCACGAGCCGGCGGCGGCCGACTGCTTCACCAGGTCGGCGTTGTCCTTCAACTGATCGAAGAAGGCGCGCCATTCCCCCGACACGGAGCCGGGGTCCGAAGCCCATTTTTCGTGCAGGTCCTCAATGAAGGCGGCGTTCGCGCCATAGAGGAAGCTGGTCTCGGCAAAGACCTGGTTCAGCTGACCTGCATCGTCCGCCATGTTTCTCACATCGTCCTACATTCGGCCGCGCGCGCACGCCTGCGCGGTGAGCGGCGCCGCTCATATAGGCCGTGTTTCCTTACTGGTCATGACCGAAGCGGGGCGTTGCGGGTGGAAATTGGTCGAATCCGCAAGAAAAAACGCCTCCGGACGATTCCGGAGGCGTTTCAAAAGGTCGCAGGACGCTAAATTTCGCCCCGGAACGTCGTTCTTTTATTTTTGAAGGACTTCTTAGCCCTTCAGCACTTCCAACAAAGTATGACCCAGGCGCGCCGGCGACGGCGAGACGCGGATGCCCGCAGCCTCCATCGCGGCGATCTTGGATTCCGCATCGCCCTTGCCGCCCGAAACGATGGCGCCGGCGTGGCCCATGGTGCGGCCGGCCGGAGCCGTACGACCCGCGATGAAGCCGGCCATCGGCTTCTTGCGGCCCTTCTTGGCTTCGTCGATCAGGAACTGGGCGGCGTCTTCTTCGGCGCCGCCGCCGATTTCACCGATCATGATGATCGACTGGGTTTCGTCGTCGGCCAGGAACATTTCCAGGATGTCGATGAACTCGGTGCCCTTGACCGGGTCGCCGCCGATGCCGACGGCCGTGGACTGACCCAGGCCGGCGTTGGTGGTCTGGAACACGGCTTCATAGGTCAGGGTGCCCGAGCGCGAGACGACGCCGACCGAACCCTTGGAGAAGATGCTGCCCGGCATGATGCCGATCTTGCACTGTTCCGGGGTCAGGATGCCGGGGCAGTTCGGGCCCAGCAGGCGCGACTTGGACTTTTCGAGGCGGGCCTTCACGCGCACCATGTCCAGCACCGGGATGCCTTCGGTGATGCAGGTGATGAAGGGGACTTCAGCCTCGATGGCTTCGATGATGGCGTCGGCGGCGCCTGCCGGCGGGACGTAGATGACCGAGGCGTCGGCGCCCGTGGCTTCCTTGGCTTCAGCGACCGAGCCGTAGATCGGCAGGGTTTCGCCATGCGAGCCGGTCCAGTTGGTGCCGCCCTTGGTGGGGTGCACGCCGGCGACCATCTGGGTGCCGTGATAGGCCAGGGCCTGTTCGGTGTGGAAGCCGCCGGTCTTGCCGGTCAGGCCCTGGACGATGATCTTGGTGTTCTTGTCGACGAGAATGGACATGTGTCTGTGCTCTGAATCTGTGTGTCTGCAGGGCGGTGGCGAGTAAGGCGTGAAGCCTTAGCCGACCGCCGCGACGATCTTCTGGGCGGCGTCGTCGAGGTCGTCCGCAGCCGTGATGGCCAGGCCGCTCTCGTTCAGGATCTTCTTGCCCAGTTCGACGTTGGTGCCTTCCAGACGCACCACCAGCGGCACCTTCAGGCCCACTTCCTTGACGGCCGCGACCACGCCTTCGGCGATGACGTCGCACTTCATGATGCCGCCGAAGATGTTGACCAGGATGCCCTCGACCTTCGGGTCAGCGGTGATGATCTTGAAGGCCGCCGCGACCTTCTCCTTGCCGGCGCCGCCGCCGACGTCGCAGAAGTTGGCCGGCTCCTTGCCGTACAGCTTGATGATGTCCATCGTCGCCATGGCCAGGCCGGCGCCGTTGACCATGCAGCCGATGTTGCCGTCGAGCGCCACGTAGGCCAGGTCCCACTTCGAGGCCTCGATTTC
The DNA here is from genome assembly GCF_052114745.1 of Brevundimonas sp. 2YAF1. Lineage (NCBI taxonomy): Bacteria > Pseudomonadati > Pseudomonadota > Alphaproteobacteria > Caulobacterales > Caulobacteraceae > Brevundimonas > Brevundimonas sp. 2YAF1. The sequence goes on from NZ_JBFRFI010000011.1 coordinate 31,819, forward strand.
CTTGGCGTCTTCTTCGGTCTCGTCGCGCAGAGCGCGGATGTCTTCGTGACGGTACAGGGCGTTGCCGTCGAACGACACCTTGGCGTCCAGAACGCGCAGGTGACCGTCGGTCATGACGATCAGCGGGTTCACTTCCAGCATGGCCATGTCCTTCTCGACGAAGGCCTTATACAGGGCCGGGAACAGCGACTTGCCGTCCTCGCGGGCGTCGCCGTCCAGCAGAAGCGCGTCCGACAGGGCGGCGCAGTCGGCCTCGGTCACGCCGGTCGTCGGGTCGATGACGACGGTGATGATCTTTTCCGGAGTGTCGTGGGCGACGGTTTCGATGTCCATGCCGCCTTCGGTCGAGACGACGAAGGCGACGCGGCCGTAGGCGCGGTCGACCAGGATCGACAGGTACAGCTCGCGCGAGATGTCGGCGCCGTCTTCGATGTAGAGGCGGTTGACCTGCTTGCCGGCGTCCGTGGTCTGGGCCGTCACCAGGGTGTTGCCCAGCATTTCCTCGGCGTTCTTGACCACGTCCTCGATCGAGAAGGCCAGGCGCACGCCGCCCTTGGCGTCAGCCGGCAGTTCCTTGAACTTGCCCTTGCCGCGGCCGCCGGCGTGGATCTGCGACTTCACGACGTAAAGCGGGCCAGGCAGTTGCTTGGCGGCGGCTTCGGCCTGGTCGGCGCTGGTGATGGCCACGCCTTCAGCGACCGGGGCGCCAAAGGCCTTGAGAACCTGCTTGGCCTGATACTCGTGAATGTTCATGTCTGATCCGCGCCGTTGGGAGGAGGTGTGTGGAAACTTTGGTCGCGCTTATAGGCGTCGCGCCTTCGCAGACGCAACCGTCCGTCTCCTTATGCGCCTGCCAGGCTTTTCTTATGCGCGAAACGGCTCAGGTCGGATCAGTCGACCCAGTCCTTCTTCAGCGTGCGCGAGGCCCCGAACAGCAGGGCCGAGGACAGCAGGTAGAAGCCCATGCCCGTGTAGATGGCCCAGCGCAGGCTTTCCTCGCCGAAGGCCGGCCGCAGCAGATCGGACATCCAGCCGAAATAGTAGATGCCGACGGCGATCCCCAACAGGTTGTTGATCAGCAGGAAAAGGGCCGAGGTCGTGGTCCGCATCGACGGCGGAGCCAGTTGCTGCACCGCCGCCGTGATCGGTCCCAGCCAGGCCAGGTTCAGCCCGGTCGGGATCAGGAAGATCAGGAAGGCCAGGGTCAGGGCCGCGAACCCGTTGGGATTGGCGCCCGGCATGACCGCCCCGACCAGGGCGCCGGAATTCATCGCCAGGAGGAAGCAGGGGACCGAGATCAGGAAGGCGATGGCCGGGGTCAGCGGATAGGCCGACTTCGATTTCTTGCCCAAACGGTCGGCGATGTAGCCGCCCATCCAGATGCCGGCCACGCCGCCGGCCAGGACGATGCCGGAATAGTACCAGGCGGTGTTGGCCAGGGTCAGGCCGAAGCTGCGCATGAAGAAGCTGGGCAGCCAGGCGGCCACGCCATAGCCGCACACCGACGACGAGGCCGCGCCGAAGGCCAGCAGCCAGAAGCTGGGCTTGGGGGCCAGGGTCTTGAGCACGTCGCCGAACGGCGGGGCCTTGTGCACGAGCGGCGCGACCGGCGCGGGCGCGACCGAAGCCGGCGTATCCATGCCGCCGCGTTTCGGGTCCTTGACCGTCAGGCGCAGGACTGGCGCAACCAGCACGCCCAGGACGCCGACCACGATGAAGGCCGTGCGCCAGCCGTAGGTCGCCGCCAGCAGACCGCCGACCAGGGTGCCGGCCGCCATGCCCAGGGGAATGCCGAAGGCGTAGGCCGCCAGCGCCCGCGCGCGCTGCGACTTGGGGAAATAGTCGGCGATCAGGGAATAGGCCGGGGCCACGCCGCCCGCCTCGCCGATGCCCACGCCCATGCGGCACAGGAACAGCTGACCAAAGCTGCCGGCCACGCCGCACAGGGCGGTGAAGCCGGACCACAGGGTCAGGGCCGCCGTCATGATCCAGACGCGGCTGACCCGGTCGGCCAGCCAGGCGATGGGAATGGCCAGGGTCGAATAGAGCAGGGCGAAGGCCAGCCCGCCCAGCAGCCCGAACTGGGTGTCCGACAGGCCGAACTCGGCCTTCAGCGGCGCCGCCAGGATGCCGATGATCTGACGGTCGAGGAAGTTCAGCATGTAGATGAGGATCAGGACCCCCAGCACATAGTAGCGATAGCCTGGGGAGACGGCCTTTTCGGCCGTTTCGGCCTGCTGCGGCGCGGCGGCCTCGGACGTGGTCATGGCGTGCCCCCCTTGGGCCTCAGGTCTGGTTGCGACGGACCGTAGCGGCGGCGCCCGGCGGCGCCAAAGAAAAAGGGCGGCGGTCCAGTTCGGACCGCCGCCCGCGATCAAATGATCAGGCGTTCAGGAGAAAAGGACGGATCAGAACTTGTACTGCAGCGACGCCGTCACGGTGCGCGGCGGGCCGTAATAGCCGATCACCGAGTCGTTGTAGGTCGCCCCGAGGAAGTTGTAGCCGCCGACACGGTATTCCTCGTCGGTCAGGTTCTTGCCAAAGACGCCGACGGTCCACTTCTGGCTCGGGTCCGTCCAGACCACCGCCAGGTCGACCAGGGCGAAGGCCTTCTGATCCAGGATCGGGTTGGGGAATTCGAACTGGCTGTAGGCGTCGCGGTAGCTGACCGACGGCGTCACCGCCAGCGATCCGCCCGCCACGTCGCCGCGCCAGGTCAGACCCAGATAGCCGGTCCATTTCGGGGCGTTCTGCAACACCACCTGGCTCGAGATATCCTCGTACTGCTTCGTCGTCAGATTGTAGCGCAGGAACTCCTCGAACTTGGAGTCGAGGTAGCCGACCGCGAAGTTGGCCGTCAGGTTGTTGGTGACGACCAGCGCGCCTTCCAGTTCGGCCCCGTAGAATTTGGAGGAGCCGACGTTGTCGACGAAGCTGGCGATGCCGCCCACGGCCGGAACCTGGGTGGTGACCTGCTGGTCCTGGTACTTGTTGTAGAAGACAGCCGAGCTGAAGGTCAGGCGACGGTCGAAGGCCGAGCCCTTGAGGCCGATCTCGTAGGAGTCGACGGTTTCCGGCTGATAGCCGTTGACCGTGTTCGGCGTCAGGATGGCGTCGCCGCGCATGTCGAAGCCGCCCGACTTGAAGCCCTTCGAATAGGAGGCGTAGCCGGTGATGCGGTCCGAGAAGTCGTAGGACAGCGAGGCCTTGGGCGTGAACTGGTCGAAGCTGTTCGAGTTCGTATAGTCGGTGCGCAGCAGGATCGGCGCGCGCGCCGTGCCGCCCAGCAGCGGACTGCGGGTCGCGCCCAGATAGTTGGCGCGGAAGACGTGGCCGGTCTTGTCGTCCAGCGTATAGCGGGCGCCCAGGCCCAGGTGCAGACGGTCGGTCAGGTCCAGGTTCACGTCGGTGAACAGGGCGATGCTGGTCGTCTTCACATAGCCGGCTGTGCCGACCACGACGCCGAGGTTGCCGGCGATGGTGTCGAAGGCGCCCGAGGCGGTGCCGTCCAGATAGAAGATCCCGGCCACGCCCTGGATCCGGTCCCCGGTGAACAGGGCCTGGAATTCCTGGGTGAACTGATGGTCGCCATAGACCGCCGGGATATCCAGCGTCGGCGCCGGCGTGTTGTCGAAGTCGATCAGGGTGTCGGTGTCGCCGGAGCGATAGGCGGTGATCGACTTGAACGACCAGACGTCGTTCAGATCGACCTGCGCGGTCAGCGACACGCCTTCGGTCGTCACCTTGTTCTTGTCGCCGAGGCCGGCGTAGGTGTCATAGACGCTGCTGGGCACGCCGGCGCCCGGACCGACGCCAGCGATCTCGCGGTGGCCGTGACGGGGGTTCGACTTGTCCTCGACCCGATCATAGGCCAGGCGGAAGAAGGTGTTGTCGTAGGGCTGGAATTCGGCGCTGACGCGGCCGGCCAGGACGTCCTTGTTATAGTGTTCGGCGCCGGTGTTCAGGTTCTTGCCGAAGCCGTCGCGGTTGTAGCTGGCGACGGCGCCGCCGATGCGCAGCTTGTCGCCCAGCGGGGTCGAGCCCGAGGCCAGCAGGTCGATCTGGTTGTAGCTGCCGTAGGCGCCGCGCAGCGTGCCTTCGGCCTCATCCGGGTTCAGACGCGCCGTGACGTACTTGATCGCGCCGCCGACGGTGTTGCGGCCGTACAGCGAGCCTTGCGGGCCGCGCAGCACTTCGATGCGCTGGATGTCGAAGATGTCCAGAACGGCGCCCTGCGGACGCGCCACATAGACGTCGTCGACATAGAGGCCGACGCCGGGCTCGAAGCCCCACAGCGGATCCTGCTGGCCGATGCCGCGAATGAAGGAGATCAGCGTCGAGTTCGAGCCGCGCGCGACCTGAACCGTGGCGTTCGGGGTCTGCTGCTGCAGGGCGGTGATGTCGCTCGCGCCGGTTTCTTCCAGACGCTGGGCGCCCAGGACCGACACCGCGACCGGCACGTCCTTCAGGCTTTCCTCGCGGCGACGGGCGGTGACGATGATGTCGTCGACGTTCGAGGCCTGCGCTTCGGTCGAAACCTGCTGCGCCACAGCGCTGGCCGAGAGCGCGCCCCAGGCGGCGCCCGCCAGCAAGGCGGTCTTCACGAGTCTGTTCATTTGGATCCCAATCTCTGTTTCCAGCCCAATCGACGCTTTTATTCAGCGTTCAATGATTTTCACGGAACGTGCCGATCTTTCACCGGTCTGTCAAACGGCCACGCTGGAAACCGCCGCAAATCCGACGCGCCTGTGGCGCCGTTGCACTGGAGGTCGAACCACGCCCCGAGCCTGATGCTCGGCATCAGGCTCCAGGATTGATGCTGGAGCGAATATCCGCGTTCAGAGGCGTTCGCATCTGAACCGATTTCGCTCTAGCTTGCGCGCATGACACGTGACGACGACATCGCCCCGACCCTGCCGCCCGTCGCCGCCGCGCCGGCCCGCCGCGGTCGGCCGAAAAAGACCAAGACCGCCGGCGCGGGCGAGACCCGCGACGCCATCCTGAACGCGGCCGAGGACCTGTTCTCCAAACACGGCTTCTACGGCGTCACCATCCGCGAGGTGGCGCGCGAGGCCGGCGTGGATACCGCCCTGGTCCATTATTACTTCGGGGCCAAGAAGGAGTTGTTCGACGCCGTCTTCATCCGCCGCGCCGAGGTCTGGAACAACGAGCGCGTCGCCGCCATCGACCGCTACGCCGAGGCCGCCGGCGACGCCATGACGCTGGAAGGCCTGTTCGAAGCCTTCCTGCGCCCCCCCTTCCAGTGGTCGCTGAAGGGCGGCCCGGGGTGGAAAAACTACGCCGCCCTCGTGGCCCAGACCAACGCCAACCCGGCCTTCGGCGGCGAGACCATGGCCCGCTATTTCGACCCGGCCATCCGCCGCCTGATCGAACTGGTCAAACGCATCCTGCCGGACGCCGGGGAGGCCGATCTCTACTGGGCCTACCACAACCTGTCGGGCGCCCTGACCCTGACCCTGGGCGAGACCGGACGTCTGGACCGGCTCTCGGGCGGCCTGTGCCAGTCCGGCGATCTGGACAGCGCCTGCGACTACATGGTGCGCTTCGCAGCCGCCGGCTTCCGCGCCGTCTGCGTGCCGCGACAGAACGGCTGATGCGAGAGGCGGGTCGAGCCTGCGTCAGCAGCCCGGCTTGCCCCCCGCGCGCCATGGCCGTAAGTCGCAGAACCATGACCCAGACCGTCGCCGCCCCCGCTCCGCTGATCTGCCCCTCCATCCTCGCCAGCGACTTCGCCAAGCTGGGCGAAGAGGTCCGCGCGCTGGAAGCCGCCGGGGCCGACTGGATCCACGTCGACGTCATGGACGGCCATTTCGTGCCCAACATCACTCTCGGCCCGGACATCGTGAAGGCCCTGCGCCCGCACACGAGCCTGCCCTTCGACGTCCACCTGATGGTCGCCCCGGTCGATCCCTGGCTGGAAGCCTTCCGCGAGGCGGGTGCCGACATCCTCAGCATCCACCCGGAAAGCGGCCCCCACGTCCACCGCACCCTGGGGCGCATCCGCCAGCTGGGCGCCAAGGCCGGTCTGGTCTTCGATCCGGCCACGCCGCTGTCGATCCTGGAAGAGGTCGTCGACATGGTCGACCTGGTGCTGATCATGTCGGTCAACCCCGGCTTCGGCGGCCAGAAATTCATCCCCTCCTCGCTGAACAAGATCGAGCGCGCCCGCGCCATCCTCGACCGCGCCGGGTCCAAGGCCCGCCTGCAGGTGGACGGCGGCGTCATCGCCGACAACGCCGGGGCCTGCCTGTCCGCCGGGGCCGACGCCCTGGTCGCCGGCTCCTTCGTCTTCAAGGGCGGGCCGGACGCCTACGCCGCCAACATCCAGGCCCTGAAAGCCGCCGCCGCGTGAGCCCCCTCGGCCCCTTCGCCCCGCGCGAGACGGACGGCGGCCTGAACGAGGGCCATATCCCCGGCCTGCGCGGCGCCCCGGTCCGCACCCCGGTGCGGGCCACGGGAGCCAAGGCCGATCCCGCCCTCTGGGCCGCGGTCGCCGGTCAGCTGGCCGCCCGCCAGCTGTGGATCGAGCTCTACGGCCTGCCCGGCTACGCCCTGACGTTGAAGGGCGCCCGCGCCGACGGCTTCGCGGTCAGTCCGCGCGACTTCCGGCCCCTGCGCGAAGAGGCCCCGCGCCCCCTGCTGTCGGGCCGGTTCACCCTGGCCGGGCTCAGCCTCGACGCCGAGGGACCCGCCGACCTGTGGAACCGCCCCACCCCCAGCCGCGCCTTCGCCGTCGAGCTGCACGCCTTCGTCTGGATGCCCGAGATGATGGCCCTCGGCGATCGCGGCGCGCGCGAGGCTCTGGCGCTGACCCTGGCCTGGGACGAGATCTTCAACCGCTGGTCGCCCTTCTCCTGGGACCCCGACATTCTGGCGCGGCGCACCTATCATCTGGCCTGCGCCGGGCGCCGTCTGGCCCAGGTCGCGACCGAGGCCGAGCGTCTGCGCCTGACCGACATTCTGGCGCGGCAGGCCCGCCAGTTGCTGCGACCGCCCGGCGGGCCGATGGGCCGGGCCGAGCGCCTGACCGCCGTCGCCGTGGCCGGCTGCGCCCTGGCGGGCAAGGCCGGGGCCGGTCTTCGCCGCACCGCCCTGAAACGCCTGCCTCACGCGCTGGAGGCCACCGTCGCCGCCGACGGCCATCACGCGGCCCGCGCCCCGGAAATGGGGCTGGAGCTGCTGCTCGACTTGCTTACCCTGGACGACGCCCTGGCCCAGCTGTCCGAGCCGACGCCCGAGCCGGTGGCCGCCGCCATCTCGCGCCTGACCATGGCCCTGCGCGTCCTGACCCTGCCCGACGGTCGGCTGGCCGCCTTCCAGGGCGGGGGCGCCTCGACGCCCGAACGCGTCGCCGCCGCCCGAGCCCATGACGAGACGCCCGCCGCGCCGTCCAGCGGCGCCGTCGGCGGCTTCGTGCGCGTCTCCAGCCCCCTGCTGACCCTCATGGTCGATGTCGAGGCCCCCGCGCACGGCGCCTGGTCGACCGCCGCCTGCGGCCAGCCCGCCGCGCTGGAAGTCGTCTGCGGCCGCGACCGCCTGTTCACCTCCGCCGGCTGGACCCCGCGCGCCCTGGACCGTCAGGCCCTGCGCCTGACGCCGGGCGCCTCGACCCTGACGCTGGGCGAACAGCCGCTGGGCGAGCCCCTGTCCGGCTGGAAGTCGGAGCTTCTGGGTCCGCGCCTGGTCGGCCCGACCCTGCACGTCAGCCGCGACCACCGCGAAGGCGACGGCGCCGTCTGGCTGGAGGTCGAGCACGACGGCTGGATGCCCGGCTACGGCCTGATGCACCAACGCCGCCTCTATCTGGATCAGCGGCTGGACGAACTGCGCGCCGAGGAACGGCTGCATCCGCCCGAAGGTCGCCCCGAGGTGACGCGCGCCCTGGCCGCGCCCTATGCGCTGCGCTTCCAGCTGGAGCCCGGCGTGCAGGCCTCGCTGGCCCGCGACCGCCGCTCCATCCTGCTGCGCGGCCATTCAGGACGCGGCTGGTGGTTCCGCAGCGACGGCCCCGACGTGGCCATCGAACCCGCCGTCCATGTCGACGAAGGCATGACCCGGCGTTCCTTGCAGATCGTGGTCCGCGGCTCCGTCCGCACCGACGCCGACACCAAGATCCGCTGGAAGCTGAGCCCGGCCGGGGCCGCGGGCGACCCCCACTAATCGGACCGCGCGGGCTGACGCCGTCGCCCGATGGTGCTAGAGCGCCCGCCATCTCCCCGCCCCAGCTGTTAACGGACGCCGCCCATGCCCGCCGCTCCCGACTTTCCGCCCGCCCCGGACGCGATCAAACCTGTCCGCGCCCTGATCTCGCTGTCGGACAAGGCGGGGCTCGAGGATGTCGCGCGCACCCTGGCCGGGCTCGGCGTCGAGCTGGTCTCGACCGGCGGCACCAAGGCGGCGATCGCGGGCTTCGGCCTGCCGGTCAAGGACGTGGCCGACCTGACCGGCTTCCCGGAAATGATGGACGGCCGGGTCAAGACCCTGCACCCCGTGGTCCACGGCGGCCTGCTGGGCGTGCGCAACGCCCCGGCCCACGCCGCCGCCATGACCGAGCATGAGATCGGCGCCATCGATATCGTCTGGATCGACCTCTACCCCTTCGAAAAGACAGTGGAATCCGGCGGCGGCTTCGAGGCGGCCATCGAGAACATCGACATCGGCGGCCCGGCCATGATCCGCTCGGGCTCCAAGAACCACGGCCACGTCGCCGTCGCCGTGGACGCCGAGAGCATCGGCCTGATCCTTGACGCCCTGAAGGCCGACGGCTCGACCACGCTTAACCTGCGCAAACAACTGGCCGCCCGCGCCTTCGCCCGCACCGCCGCCTATGACGCCGCCGTGTCGGGCTGGTTCGCCGCACAGCTGAACGACGCCGCCCCGGCCCGCAAGTCGATCGCCGGAACCCTGGCCCAGACCCTGCGCTACGGCGAAAACCCGCACCAAACGGGCGCCTTCTACCGCACCGGCGAGAAGCGTCCGGGCGTGGCCTACGCGACCCAGGTCCAGGGCAAGGAGTTGGGCTACAACAACATCGCCGACGCCGACGCCGCCTATGAGCTGGTGGCCGAGTTCGAGGCCCCGGCCTGCGTCATCGTCAAGCACGCCAACCCCTGCGGCGTGGCCGTCGGCGCCACCCTGTCGGACGCCTACGCCCGCGCGCTGGAATGCGATGCCGTGTCGGCCTTCGGCGGCGTCATCGCCGTCAACCGCCCGCTGACGGGCGAGGACGCCCGCGCCATCACCGGCATCTTCACCGAGGTGGTCATCGCCCCCGGCGCCGACGACGAAGCCAAGGCAGTCTTCGCCGCCAAGAAGAACCTGCGCCTGCTGATCACCAACGGCCTGCCCGACCCGCACGGGCCGGGCGAGGTGTTCCGCTCCGTCGCCGGCGGCTTCCTGGTGCAGTCGCGCGACCGCAGCCTGATCAAGCCCTCGGACCTGAAGATCGTCACGCGCCGCCAGCCGACGCCGACCGAGATCCAGGACATGCTGTTCGCCTTCACCGTGGCCAAGCACGTCAAGTCCAACGCCATCGTCTACGCCAAGGACGGCCAGACGGCGGGCATCGGCGCCGGCCAGATGAACCGCCGCGACTCGGCCCGCATCGCCGCCATCCGCGCCAAGGAAGCCGGCGAGGCCAAGGGTCTGGCCCATTCGTTGGCCCAGGGTTCGGCCTGCGCCTCCGAAGCCTTCTTCCCCTTCGCCGACGGCCTGCTGGAAGCCATCGCCGCCGGGGCCACGGCGGTGATCCAGCCGGGCGGCTCGATGCGCGACGCCGAGGTCATCGCCGCCGCCGACGAGAACAACATCGCCATGGCCTTCACCGGCGTGCGGGTCTTCCGGCACTAGGCCTGAAGCCTCTCTCCCTTCCGTCATCCCGGGGCGCGCAGCGAACCCGGGACCCAGGCGGCGGCCACACTCATGGCCCGTCCGGCTTTGACGGCGACCGTAGAAACGCCTGGGTTCCGGGTCGGCTTGCGCCGCCCAGAATGACAGCAAGTCCAGACGCCTCTTTCCTCCGCGCGGCTAAACCTTAAGCTGCCCGTCATGGATACGCTCTCCGCCCGCTGGGCCATGCTGGAACCGCACACGACCGTGGTCGGCCCCGACGACGACCGGCCGCGTCCGGCGGTGCTGCTGTTCCACGGCTGCGGCGGTCTGCGGGACCATCTGCCGCGCTACGCCGAGGCGGCCAAGGCGGCCGGTTGGCGCGCCTTCATCGTCGATTCCTACGGCCCGCGCGGCTGGAACCGGGCCTTCACCCTGACCACGGTCTGCACCGGACTGGTGCTGCGCGGCTATGAGCGGGCGGGCGACCTTCTGGCCGCCGTCGACGGCATCTCGCGTCGCCCCGACGTCGATCCGACCCTGCTGTCGCTGGCGGGCTGGAGCCACGGCGGCTGGTCGATCATGGAGATGATGAGCGAGGACCCGCTGCCGGGCCGGATGGGCGTGGCCGACCCCGGCGCGGCCGACCTGTCGGGGGTCAAGGCGGTGTGGCTGGCCTACCCCTACGTCGGCTTCTGGGCCTTCAACAGGATGAAGCCGTGGCGGCACTGTCCGCGCGTTCTGGCCATGACGGCCAGGCGCGACCACCTGACCACGGTGTCGAACGCCGAACGGGTCAACGCCATGATCCGCGACTGCGGCGCCGAGGTCGAAAGCTGGATCGCCGAGGGCACCCACGCCTTCGACGAACCGACCAGCAACGGCCCCATGCGGCACGATCCCGAACTGACGCTTGAGGCCCTGCGCCGCTTCACCGCCTTCCTCAAGGACGTCGCGCCCGAGGCCTGAAAAACGGTCAGCCCAGACGGGCCGTCACGGTGATCTCGGACCGCACCGTATGGGCCATGTCGCAGTGCTCGTGCGCGGCGTGATGCAGGGCGTCCAGCTCGGCCTGATCAGGCTGGCGGCCCGTGAAGCTCGTGACCGGGTTGAGGGCCACGCGCGCCAGATAGCGCTTGCCTGCTTCGTTCTGGTCCAGCTCGCCCGAGGCCTCGTCCAGATAGCGGTCCACCACCAGGCCGACGTTGGCGGCGAAGGCCAGGAACCACAGCATGTGACAGCTGGACAGGGAGGCGATCATCGCCTCTTCCGGGTCCACGCCCGTCGGGTCCGACAGGGGGACCGGCACGCCCGAGGGGGCCGAAGAGCCGGTCACCACCGCCCCGCCGTCGAAGCGCCAGACATGGGCGCGGCTATACCGCTTGTCGACGAAGGCCTGATCGCCCCGCGTCCATTCCACCGTTGCGCCGTGCCCGCTCATGTCCGTCTCCTCTAGACCTCGCCCAGCGACGTATAGGTCATGCGCGCCCGCGCCTGAAATCCCAGACCACGATAGAAGGCGATCGTCGCCTCGTGATCGGCGAAGGCGTGCAGGAAGGCCGCTTCCCCCGTCGCCAGAATCTCGCCGACCACGACGCGGGACAGGGCGGCGGCGTAGCCCTGGCCGCGATGATCCGGGTGGGTGCAGACCCCGCTCAGCTCGGTGAAGCCGTCGACGCGCAGCCGCCGCCCCGCCATGGCCACCAGTTCGCCGCCCTGCTTGATCCCGACGAAGGGGCCGAGCGCGCGCGTCTTTGAGCGAAAGGGGCCGGGCCGCGTCAGGGTGGCCAGCGCCAGCATGGCCGGGGCGTCCGTCTCGCTCAGCACCTCGATCGCCCCGTCCAGCCGCGCGCCCGTCGGCCCGACCGGCGTCAGAGCCGTCGCCGTCATCTGCACCAGGGCGACCTGTCCTGCGATCGTCATCCCCTCGGGCAGGACCGCAGCCATCGGCCCGTCTTCGCGCTCGACCAGTCCCGCGCCCGGATGCCGCCGCGCCAGCTCGCCCAGGGCCCTGCGGCTTTCCGCGCTGTCGTCCGCCGCCGCCAGAAAGACGCCGACCTCGGGATCGATGCGCACGGCGGCCGGCCCGGAATCCGGCGTCGCAAACCGGGACAGGCGCGTCGTCAGGGCGTTGAAGATCGCGCGATCAAGAGGATGGTTCATGGCCCGACGATCTAGACGGCAACGCCCGGAGGCGAAAGCCGCCGCGCGGCCGTCACGTCCGAAAAAGGCTGGTCAGCCCTGCCAGAAGCCGACGATCTTCTTGACCTCGTCCACGACCGGCTGAGCGACCTCGCGGGCGCGCTCGGCGCCGACGGCCAGGGCGCGGTCGATCTCGGCGGGGTCGGCCATCAGGCGGCGCATCTCGGCGGTGACCGGGGCCATCGAGGTGAGGGCCAGCTCGGCCAGCTTGGGCTTGAAGGAGCCGAAGCCCTGACCGCCGAACTCGGCCAGAACGGCCTCGCGCGTGGTGTCCGACAGGGCGGCGTAGATGGCCACAAGGTTCTTGGCCTCGGCCCGGCCGTCCAGACCCTCGACCGTTTCCGGCAGCGGCTCCATGTCGGTCTTGGCCTTCTTGATCTTGGCGGCGATGGTGTCGGCGTCGTCGGTCAGGTTGATGCGCGACAGGTCCGACGGATCGGACTTGCTCATCTTGGCCGAACCGTCGCGCAGGCTCATGACCCGCGTGCCCGGTCCCTGGATCAGGGGTTCCGGCTGGGGGAAGAAGCCGGGCACGCCGAAGTCGTTGTTGAACTTGGCGGCGATGTCGCGGGTCAGCTCCAGATGCTGTTTCTGGTCCTCGCCGACCGGCACCTCGGTCGCCTTGTAGAGCAGGATGTCCGCCGCCTGCAGCACCGGATAGGTGTAGAGGCCGACGCTGGAGCGCTCCTTGTGCTTGCCCGACTTCTCCTTGAACTGGGTCATCCGGTCCAGCCAGCCGAGGCGGGCGACGCAGTTGAAGATCCAGGCCAGCTCGGCGTGAGCCGGCACCGCCGACTGCGGGAAGATGACAGCCTTGGCCGGGTCCAGGCCCGAGGCCAGATAGGCCGCCGCGATCTCGCGCGTCTGGGCCGCCAGCTTCTCGGGCTCCTGCCAGACGGTGATGGCGTGCATGTCGGCGACGAAGACGAACAGGGGCGCGCCCGTGTCCTGCAACTCGGTGAAGCGCTTCAGCGCGCCCAGGTAGTTGCCCAGGTGCAGGGCGCCGGAGGCCTGGATGCCGGACAGGATGCGACGCGGACCTGCGTAAGCCGGGGCGACGGGGGCCAGAACGTCAGAAACGGGGGTCTGGTCAGTCATGGGAATATTTCTCGGGACTCAAATAGGCTGGATATCGGCGCACGCGCGGACGTGCGGGGTCAGGCGGTGAACAGTCAGCCGCGCCATCGCCGAGCGGCGAGAGGATGTCCCGAAAGAGCCATGCCCTCGCGCTTATCGTTTCAGGCAGGCAAGGGCAAGCTTACCGCCCTCCGCGCAGCAGCCCCTTGACCTCGGCGACCGTGACCGCGCGCGTGGCGAAGGCCAGGACGACATAGGTCAGCCCGCCCGCCGCCACCACCAGGGCCAGGGTGATCTCCTTCGCGCCGTGCGAGGTTCCCAGCAGGGCCAGAAGATCGGCGACCGGGGCCTGAAGCATGGGCCGCGCCCAGGAGGCGACGCCGACCACCAAGCCCAGACCGGCGCTGGCCAGGCCAATGCGGACCAGCCGCGACGCGGCCTCCGGGCTGGGCCGGTAATGCCCGCGCCGCCACAGGGTCGCGCCCAGCAGCAGGGCGTTGGTCCAGGCCGCCGCGCTGACCGCCGCCGCGATCCCGGCTATGCCCATGCCCAGATTGAACAGGGCGATGGCCAGGGCCGCGTTCACCGCCACCGAGACCAGGGCGAAGACCATGGGCCGGCGCGTGTCGCCGCGCGCGAAGAAGGCCGGGGCCAGGATGCGGATCAGCACGAAGGCCGGCACGCCCCAGCCGAACTGGAACAGGGCCTGAGCGGTGTTGACGGCGTCGACCTGCAGGAAGGCGCCGCGCGTGAACAGAGCGTCGATCAGGAAATAGGGCATGGCCATCAGGGCCGCCGCCGCCGGCAGGGTCAGGGCCATGGACAGGGCCAGGGCCTCGTCCATCGAGGCCTGCTGCTGGACGTGATCCTTGGACGCCACCGCCGAGGACAGACGCGGCAAGAGGGCGATGCCGATGGCTACCCCGACCAGGCCCAGCGGCAGCTGGTACAGCCGGTCCGCCGTGGCCAGCCAGGTCCGCCCCCCGGCGACGAAGCTGGACAGGTTGCCCGAGATGAAAACGTTGATCTGGGTCGCGCTATTGCCGATGGCGGCGGGGACGGCGGTGATGATGATAGCCTTCACCGCCGGCGTCAGCCTGGGCATGGTCAGGCGGATATTGGCCCCGGCCTTCCTCGCCGCCCACCAGCACAGGCCCGCCTGGGCCACGCCGGCCACGGCCACGCCCCAGGAGGCGGCGTAGGCGGCGCCGACCTGGTCGCCCTTGGCCGGGATGACGGCGGCCAGCATGATCAGGTTCAGCAGGATGGGATAGGCGCCCGAGACGATGAAGCGCCCGCGCGCGTTCAGCACGCCGCTGAGCAGGGCGGCGATCGCCATGCAGGGCAGGTAAGGCATGGTGATCTGGGTCAGGATCACCGCCAGCTTGAACCGCGCCGGATCGTCAAGGAAGCCGATGTTGATGACCGTCATCAGCCACGGCATCGTCAATTGGGCGATAATGGTCAGGACCACGGTGACGGCGGCGACAGCGGCCAGGGCGTCGGTGGCGACCTGATCGGCCACGGCCTCGCCCTCGGTCTTCAGCGTCTTGGCGTAGGCCGGCACGAAGGCGGCGGCGAAGGCCCCTTCGGCGAAGATGCGGCGGAACAGATTGGGGAAGTTCAGGGCGGTGTTGTAGGCGTCGGCCGCCGGTCCCGCCGAGGCCCCCAGGGCCGCCGAGATCACCACGTCGCGGGCGAAGCCGGCCAGGCGGCTCAGCATGGTCATGGCGCTGAAGATGGCTGAGGAGCGCATGACGCCGCCCCCCTTGCCCATGCCTTTGGGCGCATCGCCGTCCAGCGTCGTCGAGGCGGCGGGCGGCTGGACAATGGGCTCGACGGTGGCCGTCGCGCTCGGCACGGAGGCCGCGGGTTCGAACGGATCGGTCTTGTCGGTCACGGAGTTCTCGCTGTCGTCGCTACCGACTTAGCGCGCTCGCGGCCCGCTGGATACGGGTTTGCGCCCGACCTCGCCTTCCAGATCGGAGACGTCGCGCACGCTGGCCCGCACCGGAACGATGCGTCGTCCCGCCGGGCCCTGCGGCGCCCGATCCAGAACCGCGATCAGCGCCGTCTTCAACGCCGCCAGCCGCGCCCCGTCGGTCGGCTTACCGCCATCCGCGTCGGTGATGTAGAAGCCGTCCACCGCCCGCTCGCCGAAGCTGGCCACGTGGGCCGAGCGGGTCGAATAGCCGTGCGCCGAGATCGTCCGCGCCAGGTCGGCCAGCAGGCCGGGCCGGTCGGCGCCCGAGACCTCGACCACCACGGCGCTAGTTCCTGCCTCGACGTCGATCCACACCACCGGGCGCACCTCGAAGACGGCGCGACGGGCGCTGACGCGCGGCGTCTCGACGGCCGAGGCCCGCGCCCCCTTCTGCGCCGCCCGCACCAGCGCCTTGACCAGAATGGCCAGCCGTCGCGGCTCGCGCTGGCCATAGGGCTCGCCCGCGCCGTCCTGAATCTCGAACACGTCCAGCGCCGTGCCGTCCTCGGCCGTGGCCAGGCGCGCGCCCACCACGTCGGCCCCGGCCAGGGCCAGTGTCGCGGCCAGGTCGGCGAACAGGCCGGGCCGGTCCCACGCCGCCACCGCCACCCGCGCCGTCGATTCCAGCGGCCCCTCGGCGGCCAGGGCCTCCACCGCCGCCCCCTCGCGCCGCGCCCGTTCGACCAGGGCGGGGTGATCGGCCAGCGGGTTTTCGCGCGTCACGGCGTCGCCCCGGAACAGGGCCTCGGTCGCCTCGAACAGCGCCCGCATCAACTGACCCTTCCAGCCGTTCCACACGCCCGGCCCCACGGCGCGGATATCCGCCACGGTCAGCACCATCAGCATCCGCAGACGCTCGGGGTCGCCCACCGCCTCGGCGAAGGCGCGCACCGTCGAGGGGTCCGACACGTCGCGCTTTTGCGCATAGTCGCTCATCAGCAGGTGATGGCGCACTAGCCAGACCACCAGTTCGATCCGGCGCGGGTCGACGCCCAGCCGCTCGCAGGCTCGGCGCGCGGCGATGGCGCCGTCCTCCAGCTGCCCCCGGTCGCCGCCCTTGCCGACGTCATGCAGCAGCATGGCCAGCATCAGCACCTCGATGTCGGCGATGCGGTGGATGATGGCGGTCGAGGTCGGGTGGTCGGCCTCCAGCTTGCCGCGCGCGATGTCGTTGATGACGCCCACGGCCTGCAGGGTGTGCTCGTCGACCGTATAGGCGTGATACATGTTGAACTGGGTCTGGCCGACGATCCGCCCCCATTCAGGCAGGAAGCGGCCCAAGAGGCCCGTCTCGTTCATGATCGACAAGACGCGATAAGGCCGCTGACCATGGGCCAGCACCGTCAGCAAAGCCTCGGCCGCGCGCGGGTCGCGCCGCAGCGCCGGCGTCACCAGCGACAGGGCGCGGATCACGGCGGCGAAGGCGTCGGGGTGCAGGTCCAGATCCAGCCGGTCGGCCTCGACGAACAGCAGCAGCAGCCGCACCGGGTCATGGGCGAAGACGCCCCCCCCCGTCACCGTCAGACGCCCGCCCTCGATGGCCAGCCCCTCGAACGCCAGTTTCGCCCGGCGGCGCGGGATCAACCGGGACAGACCGCGCGCCAGGCCTTGCGCCTTCTTCTGCTGGCGGGCCTCCAGCTGGGCTGAGACGGCGCGGGTCAGGGCCCCGACCTCGCGCGCCACCTGGAAATAGCGGCGCATGAAGCGCTCGACCGCCAGTTCGTCGCCGCGCCCGCGCCAGCCCATGCGGCGCGCGATCTCGGGCTGGAAGTCGAAGGTCAGCTTTTCCTCCGCCCGCCCCGCCGCCAGATGCAGATGAATGCGCACCCGCCACAGAAAGCCGATCGCCTCGCGGAAGGCGCGCCGCTCGCGCGCGGTCAGCAGACCTTCCAGCGCCGCCTGCCCCTGCTCGCTGTCCGGCGCCAGCGACCGGGCGATCCAGAACAGGGTGTTCAGGTCGCGAAGCCCGCCCTTGCCGTCCTTGACGTTGGGCTCGACGCGATAGCGCACCGCCCCGGTCTTCTGCAGGCGGACGTCGCGCTCCTCCATCTTGGCGGCGATGAAGGGACGAGGATCGGCGCGGGCCACCTCGGCGCGAAACCGCTTCAGCAGACCTTCGCCCAGGGCGCTGTCGCCGGCCAGAACGCGGGCCTCCAGCAGGGTCGTGCGCACCGTCATGTCGCTGCGGGCCAGATCCATGGTCTCGCCGACCGAGCGCGAGGCCGAACCGACCTTCAACCCGAGATCCCAGAGGACGTAATGGACGAAGGCGATCACCGCCCCGGCGCGGGCGCTGGTCGTCTGACCGGGCCGCAGGAACAACAGGTCGAGGTCGGAAAAGGGCGCCAGCACCCCCCGGCCGTAGCCGCCGACCGCCAGAAGGGCGAGCCGCTCCTTGGGCGACGGATGCAGGATCTCGGTCGCGAGCCGCCACAGGCTGGTCAGCATGGCGTCCGCCGCCGCCGCATAGAGGCGCGCCGCCTCGGCCCCGTCGACGCCGCCCTCCAGCCGCCGGGCGACGCGGGCGCGATCTACGGCGAAGCTTTCGCGCAGAAGATCGGTGACGGCAGCGCGCGCATCGGGCGCCGCGGCGGCGCCGACGAGGCGCGGATCGAGAGGGGGCGATGGGCTCACGTCACGAGTCATAACACGCTCCCCTTCTTCCGCTCATCCCGGCGGACGCCGGGATCCAGTCCTTTGGCTTCACGCGCGAGGTCCGCCAATTCACACCGTCGAGAATGGGGCTCTCACTGGGTCCCGGCGTCCGCCGGGATGAGCGGGCTTTTAAGTCTTCGCCAGACCCTTCAGCCGATACAACGCTTCCAGCGCCTCGCGCGGGGTCAGCTCATCGGGGTCGATGCCGGCCACCGCCTGGTCCAGCGCCGAGCTGATGGGGGTGGGCGGCGGCTCGGCCACGGCGGCGAACAGGGGCAGGTCGTCCAGACGCGCCGTCGCCGCCTTCTCGCTCTCCAGCCGCTCCAGCACCTCGCGGGCGCGGCCGACGACGGCGGTCGGCACCCCGGCCAGCTTGGCCACCTGCACCCCGTAGGAGCGGTCCGCCGCGCCGGGCGCCGCCTCGTGCAGGAAGACCAGATCGCCGTTCCACTCGCGCGCCTTCATCGACAGGTTGCAGACGTGGTCCAGCCGCTCCTCCAGCCGCGCCAGCTCGTGATAATGGGTGGCGAACAGGGTGCGGGCGCGGTTGGTCTCGTGCAGGGCCTCGGCCGTCGCCCAGGCGATGGCCAGACCGTCGTAGGTGGCCGTGCCGCGCCCGATCTCGTCCAGCACGACGAAGCTGCGATCCGTAGCCTGGGTCAGGATGGCGGCGGTCTCGACCATCTCCATCATGAAGGTCGAGCGGCCGCGCGCCAGATCGTCGCCGGCCCCGACGCGGCTGAACAGCCGGTCCACCACGCCCAGCCGCATGGCCCGCGCGGGGACAAAGGCCCCGGCCTGAGCCAGCACCACCAGCAGGGCGTTCTGGCGCAGGAAGGTCGACTTACCGGCCATGTTCGGCCCGGTGACGATCGACAGGCGCGAGGCCCCGGCGCCGTCGCCGGCCAGTCGGCAGTTGTTCGGGGTATAGGGATCGCCCTGCGCCGTCACCGCCGCCTCGACCACCGGGTGGCGCCCGGCCTCGACGTCGAAGCACAGACTGTCGTCGACCACGGGGCGCACGGCGCCGACCTCCTCGGCCCATTCGGCCAGGGCCGCGTGGGCGTCCAGTTCGGCCAGGGCCTCGGCCACGCCCTGCAACAGAGCGGCCAGCCGCGCCACCTCGCGCCGCCAGTTTTCGAAGGTCTCGCCCTCCATGGCCAGGGCGCGATGCCCGGCCTGGCTGATCCTGGCGTCCAGTTCCGACAGTTCGACCGTGGTGAAGCGGACCTGATTGGCCAGGGTCTGACGGTGGATGAAGGGGCTGTCGGGACCTGCCCGCAGCAGGCCCTCGGCCGCCTTGGCGGAGGCTTCGAGGAAATAGCCCAGCACGGCGTTGTGGCGCACCTTGAAGGCCACGCCGCTCTCGGCCACGGCGCGCGCCTCCAGATCGGCGACCACGCGACGGCTGTCGTCGCGCAGGGTGCGGGCGGCGTCCAATTCGGGCCGGTGGCCGGGGTTCACATAGCCGCCGTCGCGCGCCAGATGCGGCGGCTCCTCGATCAGACCCTCGATCAGATCGGCCAGCAGATGCGACAGCTCGGCGTCCAGCGTCAGCCGGTCGAGACAGGCCAGAACCCGCGCCGGCGGCCCCGCCAGCGGGTCGCGCGCGGCGGCGGCGAACAGGCCGGCCAGTCCCTGCGCCGTCGTCAGCCCCGAACGGATCGCCGCCAGATCGCGCGGTCCTCCGCGTCCCAGCGCCAGCCGCGAGGTCGCCCGCGCCACGTCGGCCGACGCGCGCAGCCCGTCGCGCAGATCGCGCCGCAGATCGCGCCGCTCCAGCAGCCACTCCACCGCGTCCAGACCGGCGTTGATCGCCGCCGGATCGCGCAAGGGCCGGGACACCCGCTCGGCCAACGCCCGCGCCCCGCCGGAGGTGACGCTGCGGTCAATCGAGTGCAGCAGGCTGCCGTCGCGCTCGCCGCGCTGGGTGCGGTCGATTTCGAGGCTGAGGCGGGTGGCCGGGTCGATGGCCAGAAAGCCGCTCTCGCCCGAGCGACGCGGCGGGGCCAGGGCCGGAATCTTGCCGGCCTGGGTGGTCTCCAGATAGGCGGCGATCAGGCCCAGCGCCGAAACCTCGGCCTCCTCGAAGGCGCCGAAGCCGTCCAGCGCCGAAACGCCATATAGCCGCTGCACCCGGTCGCGGGCGCCCACGGGCTCGGCGAGGGCCTGCGGCATGGCCTGAACCACGCCGCCGGAGCCGTCCAGCGCCCCCTTCAGCGCCTCGTCCGAAAACAGCCGGTCGGGCACCAGCACTTCCGACGGGCGGAAGGCCGCCAGCGCCGCGCCCAGATCGCTCAGGTCGCAGGCCACCGAGTCCACGGCGCCCGCCGACAGCTCGACCACCGCCACGGCGGCTCTTCCTTTTCGCACCGCCACCGCCGCCAGCCGGTTGGCCCCGCGCGCGTCCAGCAACGCGTCTTCGGTCAGGGTGCCGGGCGTCACCACCCGCACCACGCCGCGGTGGACCACCGCCTTGTGACCGCGCTTCTTGGCCTCGGCGGGGTTCTCCAGTTGCTCGCAGATGGCGACCTTGAAGCCCATGCGGATCAGCCGCGCCAGATAGCCGTCCAGCGCATGGACCGGCACCCCGGCCATGGGGATGTCCTCGCCCTGATGCTTGCCGCGCTTGGTCAGGGTGATGCCCAGCGCCGCCGCCGCCTTCACCGCGTCCTCGAAGAAGAGCTCGTAGAAGTCGCCCATGCGGAAGAAGAGGATGGCGTCCGGCTGGCCCGCCTTGGCCGCCAGGAATTGCGCCATGACCGGGGTCGTGCCGGAATCAGACTTCAGATCGGCTTGCGGGGGATGGGCGAGGGGCGCGTTCATTGTCCGTCAGGGTGACGGATCGGGGCAGCGGCCTCAAGCGGGATCGGCGGCGGTCATGCACAGGGCGGGGCGCAAACCCCTCGCGCCTGTGGATCAGGCGGCGTTGCTGACGTACAGGCGGGCGCGGGAGGCGACGGCGGCGGGGGCTTCGTCCAGCGCCAGGGCGTCCCAGTCGATGTCGGGCTTGTCCGCGTGCGAAGCGGCGACGATGGCGCGCAGTTCGGCCGCCGAGGCCACGCTGGCGATCACCGAGGCCACGCCGGGCAGGTTCAGCGCATAGGCCAGGGCCGCCTGCATCGGATCGACGCGCGCCTCGGCCAGACGCCGACGCGTGCGCGACAGGGCCATGCCGTGCGCGGCCAGCTCGGGCGGCAGGCTTTCGCGGTTGGCGAACAACAGGCCCTGGGCGAAGACCGAGGCCAGATGCACCTCGACCCCTTGCGCGGCCAGAGCCTCGATCACCCCGCCGCGCGCGGCGCGCTGGTCCAGGATGTTGCAGGCGACCTGCACCACGTCGGGCTGGAAGCGCCGCGCGATCAGGGCCGGGCCGTCCTCGACCGTGGCGACGAAGCCGATCTTGCGGAAGATGCCGCGTTCCTTCAGCGCCGTCAGGCGGGCCCACAGGGCGCGGCCCTCGGCCCCGGCCAGATCGGACGCGTTCTGCACCAGGACGGCGTCGCCGCGCGGCAGACCCATGCGTTCCAGCGAGCGGCGGGCGCGAGCCTCGACCCGGTCCAGACCGTCGGCCAGGGGCACGGTGCGCGCGGTGACGCGGAAGGGCGAAGGGAAGGGCCAGGCCTGGCCCAGCAGCCGTTCGACGTCGCCCTCGGGCCGGGTCGCGACCACGCCGACGCCCGCATCGCCCGCCGTTTGCAGCAGATGACGCATGGCGTCCTCCCGCTGGCCGGGCGGCAGCGGGCGGGACCGTTCGGGCTCAGTCACCACAGCGATGGCGAGCCGGTCGGCTGGAGAGGGCGGGACGGCGAATCTCACGACGCCGATATTCAGCGCCAAAGCTTAAGGGAGATTGACCGAAATCAATGCCGTTGGTGAACGAACAGGCTTAATCCGCGTCCGGTTGCCCGTCTGGTTGCCCGTCTGGTTGATTGTCCGGATGCGCCGCAATGAAGGCCGGATGCAGGTCGGCCCGCATTTCGATCTCCAGCAGACGCGGAAACGCCGTCAGATCGACGTTGAACCGCCGGGCCGAATAAATCTGCGGAATCAGGTAGCAGTCGGCCAGCGTCGGGCCCCCGCCGAAGCACCAGCCCTCGCCGTGGCGCACCACCTGGGCCTCCAACGCGTGGAAACCCTCGACGATCCAGCGCCTGGCCCAGGCGTCCACCCCCGCCTGATCGGCGCCGAGATCCTTCACCGCCTTCAGCACCCGCAGATTGTTCAGCGGATGGACGTCGCAGCCGATCAGCGCCGCCATGGCGCGCACGCAGGCGCGGTCGGCGGCGTTTGAGGGCAGCAGCGGCGGCGTCGGACAGGTCTCCTCCAGCCACTCCACAATGGCCGGGCTCTGGGTCAGGACCAGGCCGTCGACTTCCAGCGCGGGAACCAGACCCTGAGGGTTGAGCGCGCGATAGGCCTCCGACCTCTGCGCCCCAGCCCGCAGATCGACCGGCGCCGTCTGATAGGCCAGACCTTTCAGATTAAGCGCGATGCGGGTGCGGTAGCTGGTGCCCGAGCGCCAATAGCCGTGCAGGATCATGGCTGTACCGTGAAGGCGAGCGGGGCCAGACCGTCGATGCTCGCCTCGACCCGGTCGCCGGGAACCAGAGGCCCGACGCCCTCGGGCGTGCCGGTGAAGATCAGGTCGCCGGGCTGCAGGCTCCACAGCTCATTGGCCTTGGCCAGAATCCCCGCCGGGTCCCAGATCATGTCCGACAGACGCCCCGACTGGCGCGTCTCGCCGTTGACCTTGAGCGCGATCACCGCGTCCGCGTCGGGCAGGGCGCCCAGCGTCAGCGCGCCGCACGGGGCCGACTGGTCGAAGGCCTTGCCCGCCTCCCACGGCCGCCCCTTGGCTTTCGCTTCGGCCTGCAGGTCGCGCCGCGTCAGATCGACGCCGACGGCCCAGCCCGCGACGGTTCCGCCCTCGCCGACGGCGACGACCAGTTCGACCTCATGGTGCAGGTTCGCCGTCGCCGACGGATAGGTCGGATCGACCCCGTCCACGACCAGGGCGTCGGCCGGCTTGGCGAAGAAGAAGGGGGCAGGCTTGTTCGGATCGGCCCCCATTTCGCGGGCGTGGGCGGCGTAGTTCTGGCCGACGCACAGGATGCGGCGGACGGGGAAGCGGCGCGCGTCGCCGACGATGGGCAGGGACGGGGTCGGAGCGGGGGGGAACAGCCATTGGGTCATGACGTTCTTTCTAGAACGGCGGTTGGAACGACGCCAGAAGGCGGCTTGCGCGACAGGCCAAGGCTTGCTGCATTGCGGGAACCTTGGCCCCCGGTGTGGCGTTCGGGCCAGGGGTTCTCTATTTAACCGTCAAGCTTACACAGAAGCGGAGCGCGCATCATGGCCACGACCAAGGCTCGGGAAGACATCAAGAACGATCTGAAGACCCTCAAGGAGGATCTCAAGACCGGGGCGCGCGAGGAAACCCAGCGCCTCAAGGAAAAGGCCGCCGAGGCCGAAGCCCGTCTGCGCGAGCAGGGCGACGAGCTGCGTGACAAGGCGCGCGGCTATTACGACGACGCCCGGGTGCGCGGCCGCGAGTATTACGACGACGCCGCCGAGCGCTTCGAGGAAGCCCAGCGCTACGTCATCGAACGCGTGCAGGAACGTCCGGTGCAGTCGACCGCCATCGCCCTCGGCGTCGGCGTCGTGCTCGGCCTGCTGCTCGCCGGTCGTCGCCGCTGATGATCGGGCGGGGGCTCATCAACCGCGCGGTCGCGACCTTCGTCGCGGCCGGCGCGGCCTTCGTGGCCATGGTCGCCCTGGGCGCCACGGCCTATTACCTGCTGGCGCTCGTCGTCGTGCCTTTGGCTGCGGCGGCGATCACCTCGGCCGTCTTCGCCGTCATCGCCCTGATCGTCGCCCTGATCTTCGTGCGCCGCGCGCACGGCGAGGACGAGGAAGAGGACTACGAGCCGGAAGGTCTGGGCATGCGCGCCTTCCACCTGTTCCAGCAGCGTCCGATCCTGGGCGCGGCGGCGGCCCTGGCCGGCGGATGGATCTTCCTGCGCAATCCCGCCCTGGCCACCATGGTCGCGGCGGCCTTCACCGAGAAAAGCCGCACACGTCGGCGTTAAATCTCGGAACGGTCAAGCCTTCGGAGCGTTGTTGAAGCAGGCGGAACGGTCGACGGGAGGGGTCGACGGCTTCGCTCCCGTCAACCACGTTCCGGAGGATTTTCCATGCTTCGCTGGGCCATCATCTTCTTCATCATCGCCCTGGTCGCCGCCGTTCTCGGCTTCGGCGGAATCTCGGGCATGTCGTTCGAGATCGCCAAGTTCGTCGCCATCATCGCCGTCATCCTGTTCGTGGTCTCGCTGGTCGTCGGCGGGATGCGCGGGCGCGGTCCGCGAATCTGACGCGGCCCTGAGGCTGCACCGAAAGAAGGGCCCGGCGGATCGCCGAGGCCCTTTTTTCATGGTTTCGCGGTTGCGCAGGCGGCGTCAGGTGACGGCGGCCTCCTTCTCGCCCGGCGTCATGGGGTCGGGGGCCGTCTCGGCGCGCCGCGTGTCCTGGCGTCGCGGCAGTCGCCAGGTCTGGTGATCCTCGAACCGCTTGCCGGTCCACACCACCGCCGTCGCCACGATCTCGCGCGGGTCCCATTCGATCCGGTTGAAGCTGGGCGGCGCCCCCCGCTCGCGATGGGACAGGGTCCCGCAACCGATGGCGTAGGAGCAGCGGTCCGACAGGTCGATGCCCAGGGCGAAGGGCACATGCACATGGCCCGTGGCGATCAGGTCCACCCCCGCCTCGGCGAAGATCAGGGCCGCCTTGTCGCCGCGCTTGACCTCGCCGGTCATGGGCGCGCCGATCATCTCGATCAGCGGGTGATGGCAGGCCAGAATGCGCAGCGCCCCGATCGGCGCGTTGCGCAGGGCCTCGGCCGCGCGTCGGGTCTGGTCCAGGTCGATGACGCCCTTGGACCAGTTGGGCCGCGCCTGCCAGCCGCGCGCCGTGGTTACGCCGCGCACCATCAGATTGTCGCGTTTGAACTCATGGTCATGGGCCGGGTGGCCGGTCGCCGCCTCGAACGCCCGCCACGGCCAGAACAGCCGCGCCATCACGTCCCAGTAGGGCACGTCGTGATTGCCGACGGTGACGAAGACCGGCTGGGGCATGGCGCGGATCCACGCGCCCGCCGCCGCGAATTCCCTGGGCAGGCCCTGCTGGGTGATGTCGCCGGTGATCAGCACCAGGTCGTGCGGCACGGCATGGGCGTAATCCAGCGCGGCGGCGACGGCGTGGACGTGTTCGCAGCCGAAATGCACGTCCGAGAACTGGATCACCCGCCCCGTCAAACGCCGTCCTCCGCCGCGGGAAGGCGCGGCGCCAGAGCCATGAAGGCGCGCGGCAGGAAGGTCACGGTCGCCTCGCGCCCCAGCAGCATGGGCTCGCCGTCGATCACCGCCGGAATCTTCGACCGGGCCGACACCCCAATCCAGCGCGCCGGCTGGGTCGTCACATTGGGGTCGTGCCGCCAGTCGTCGAACAGGGCATGGGCCGCCAGCCGGAAGGCTTCGCCCGCGTCGGAGGTGTTCATCGCCGCCGCCTCCAGCCCCACCGGCTCGTCCATGGCCTTGGAGATCATCGGACTGATCAGCACCAGGGCCTCGGCGCGCCGCTTGACGCCGCCGTCCAGGCTGAAGCGGATACGGCCGGTGAAGGCCCGCTTCAGCGCCCGCCGTCCGTACATCCAGGCCAGTTTCAGCTTGCCGGTCCGCATCGCCTCGCGCGCCGGCGCCCACAGGGCGGGCGAGCCCAGGATGGCCGCGCAATAGAAGGCCTCGCCCTCGACCATCCCCCCCGACACGGCCTGGGGCGCGCCTTCCTCCAGCGCCAGACGCAGGGCCAGCTTCCAGTCGGCCGTGCCGTAAAGCGCCTTGGGCAGCATGTTCATCGTCCCGCCGGGCAGGGGGGCGACCAGCGGTCCCTTGGCCCCGGCGCGCGCCGCGACCGACCGCGCCGTGCCGTCGCCGGCGAGGACGAACAGGACGTCGGGCTTCGCCTCCAGGGCCTCGCCGATCTGATCCTGGATGCGCGCGCCCTCCAGCGTCGTCACCGTCGGCTCGCATTCATAGTCGCGCAGGATGGCTTCAACCTCTGCAGCGGCCTGGGGGCCGACCCCGCCGGACAGGGGATTGACCAGAATGGTCACCCGCCGGAAGGCGACGTGCGGCGTCAGAGAACGCGGCGAGGGCGCGGCGGCGGGCGCGCCTGGTTCGACGGGGAGGTCGGTCATGACCGGCGAACGCCTCGTTTCACGCCCCGGTTCCGCTGAACGGCGACGCTTGGACTAAATAATGTGAAGCTTGGGGCGGGTCGCCCCGGAACCGCCGCCTTTTCCCCGCGTTCTGTGTGCTTCAGGGGAGCCCCCTTGGGATGAAGGACAGATCCATGAACAAGGCGATCATCGCCATCGCCGGCGCCGGCCTTCTGGTCACCGCCTGCGCCAGTGAACCGTATTACGGCGGCGGCAACAACGAGGCCGTGCGTCAGGGCGCCATCGGCGCGGGCATCGGCGCGGTGGCCGGCGCCATCATCGGCAACAACGTCGGGGGCGGCAACGCAGCCACCGGCGCGGCCATCGGCGCTCTCGCCGGCGGCGCCGCCGGCGTCATCCGCGGCTCCAACCAGGACCGAAGGAACCAGCAGCGCTATCGCGACAATCAGGGCCGTTATTACTACTGCTACGATAATCGCCAGAACGAGTGCTACTGGGAGAACGGCCAGCGTCGCTACTAGGCGACTGGCGCCCGGACGATTTTCGGGTCAGGTTCAAGGGGCGGTCCGTTTGCGCGGGCCGCCCTTTCCGCTTCCAGGTTCTATAATGTCGCGCCCGGGGCTGGGCGTTTGTTGGGGCTGCGCATGAAATCGATCCTCCCGGTCGCCGTCGTCGGCGGCCTGACGCTGGCGCTGGCAGCGAGTTGCGCCCCGCCCGGCGCGTACCAGAAACGCAGCGATCTGGTCAGCGACACCGCCGCCTGCGCCGCCAAGCGGTTCGAAGTCTATTTCGATCAGGATCAGGCGCGGCTGACCGCGGCCGCCCGCCAGGCCATCGGCTTGACCGCGACCCAGCTTCAGGGCTGCGACGTCACCCGGGTTCAGGTGCTCGGGCTCGCCGACGCCCGCAGCGGCACGGCCGCGGCGAACCAGTCTCTGTCCGAACGCCGCGCCCGTTCGGTGGCCGAGGCCCTGGCCGGCGCAGGTCTGCCCGCGCCCGCCTTCGAAGTCGCCGCGGGCGGCGCCGACGGAGCCATGGTCAACGGTGTCAACGATCCGCTGCGCCGCCGCACCGAGGTGCTGATCGAGGCCCGGCCTCGACGCTAGACCCGACGCCGATGCGGCCTGGAGTCGCGACAGGTGGCTGTAGAGGCGCGCGGCGGCTAAGGTCCGGCCACGTCCTCCATCGCCCGGTGCCGCCCCTTTGCGTCTTCTCGCCGCCCTCCTCGTCTGGCTGACCTTCGCCGCCTCGGCGTCCGCCACGCCGTCCGCCCAAGACCTGGCGATGGATCAGGCGTTGAAAGCGGGCGCCGCCTCGCCCTCGACCGGCCCGCAGCGCACCGAGCGGATCGAGGCCGAACTGGTCCCCATGAGCGCCTGGGCCGCGCCCGGCTCGACCGCCGTGGTCGCCGTGCGCCAGCAGATCCAACCCGGCTGGCACACCTATTGGCGCAATCCCGGCGATTCCGGCGGCCCGACCACCCTGGACTGGATCCTGCCGCCCGGGGTCAAGGCGGGCGACATCGTCTGGCCCCTGCCCGAGCGTCAGCGGCTCAAGACCTTGATGAACTACGGCTATTCCGACGCCGTCGTCCTGCCGGTCCCGATCGACATCCCCGCCGACGCCCGGCCGGGCCAGGTCCTGCGGCTGAAGACGACGGCGCATTTCTTCGTCTGCAGCGACCAGATGTGCGTGCCCGAAGACCTCGACCTGGCTCTGGACCTGCGGGTGCAGGACGGCGCCGCCCCGCTCGACCCGCGCTGGGGCCGGGAGATCCAGACCGTCGTCGAGAACGCCCCGCGCCCGGCCGGGATCGACGCCCGCGCCGCCTTCGCGGACGGCCAGCTGACCCTGACGGCGACCGGCGGGCCGCTGGCCGGCGCGACGCCGAAATGGGCCTATTTCTTCCCCTTCGAGGGCGGGGTCATCGACCACGCCGCCGTCCAGACCGGCCAGCGCGGCCCCGACGGCCTGACCCTGTCCGTCGCCGCCGGGCGCGGCCAGACCGCCGAGGGCCTGAAGGGTCCGGTCGCGGGCGTCCTGGCCACCGATCTCGGCGCCTGGGAGATTTATGCGACCCCCGGCCCCGCCCTGGCCGGTACGACCGGCGACGGCGCCCTGGCCAGTGGCGAGACGATCGCCAAGGCTCCTGTCAGCCTGAGCGCCTTCGGCCAGGCCGCCCTGTTCGCCCTGATCGGCGGGCTGATCCTCAACCTCATGCCCTGCGTCTTCCCCATTCTGGCGATGAAGGCCGCCGCCCTGACCCGCTCGGCGCATCATCCGGGTGAGGCGCGGCGCGACGGTCTGGCCTTCCTGGCCGGGGTGCTGGCGACCTTCCTGATCCTGGCGGGGGCGCTGCTGGCCCTACGCGCCGGCGGTCAGGCCCTGGGCTGGGGCTTCCAGCTGCAGTCGCCGGGCGTGGTCGCGGCTCTGGCCCTGCTGATGCTGGCCGTGGCGTTGAACCTGTCGGGCGTCTTCCATATCGGCGCGGGACTGCAGGGCGCCGGCCACGGCCCGCTGGCGCGTCTGCCCGGCGCGCTCGGCGCCTTCTTCACCGGGGTTCTGGCCGTGGTGGTGGCCGCCCCCTGCACCGCCCCCTTCATGGCCTTCGCCCTGGGCGCCGCCCTGCTGATGCCCTGGCCCATGGCCCTGGCGGTCTTCCTCATGCTGGGCCTCGGCCTGGCCCTGCCCTATCTGCTGATCAGCCTCAGCCCCGGCCTTCTGGCGCGCCTGCCGCGTCCCGGTCCGTGGATGGAGACGCTCAGGAACCTGCTGGCCTTCCCCATGTACGGCGCCGCCCTGTGGCTGGCCTGGGTCTATGGCCGCCAGACCGCCGACGCGCTCGCTCTGCTGTTCGGCGCCGGCCTGATGCTGGCCCTGGCGCTCTGGCTGTTCGGGCGGGCGCAAGCCGCCGGGGGCGGGGGCCGCGTCGCCGGGATCGCCGCCGCCCTGTCGCTGATCGCGGCCCTCGGCCTGGGCGTGATGGCGGGCCGCGCCGCGCTCGCCTCGACCGGCGGCGCCGCCGCCTCAACCCGTCTGCCGTCGCAGCCCTGGTCGTCCGACGCCGTGCAGGCGGCGCTGGCCGAGGGCCGTCCGGTACTGGTCAACTTCACCGCCGACTGGTGCGTGACCTGCAAGATCAACGAGGGCGCGGCCCTGTCCTCGGCCAGGACGGCCGAGGCGCTGAAATCCCATGACGCCATCTATCTGGTCGGCGACTGGACCCGCCGTGACGACGCCATCACGGCCGAGCTGGAGCGCCACGGCCGTTCGGGCGTGCCGCTGTATCTGCTCTATACGCCCGACCGCCCCGAGCCCCGCATCCTGCCGCAGTTGCTGACCGAAGGCGTCATCATCGACGCTCTGGGGACAGAGAAGCGCTAACCGTTCCCGTCATCCCGGAAGCGGCGCAGCCGCTATCCGGGACCGCTGCAAGCGCGGCGTTCTGGGCGGTCCCGGCTCTCCGCTTCGCTGCGGCCGGGATGACGATAATTGGGCGCGGGCCTCAAGTAGCCCAACGGGCGGTAGGCCCACTCAAGAATGCGCCTCAAGTAGCGCGAAGCGCGGTAGGCCCCCAAAAAAGAAAGCCCAAGCCCGCCGTCCTTCAGACGGCTGGCTTGGGCGGCGAGGTGATGACCTCGACGTTGTCGTTGAGCAGATAGGCCAGGTCTTCCAGCGCGGCCTTGCGTTCGGCGGCGTTGGCGGCGGCTTCGACGGCGGCGACCTTCTTGGGCATGTCCTCGGAAATACCGCGCAGGATGCATTTCAGGTCGTTGTCCGTGCCGCGTTCCTTCAGCACCAGATGGCCCTGCAGGTCTCGGGCGGCCAGCTCCGTCGCCTGGGTCTTGAAGCCGGTGAAGGCGGCGCCGCTCAGGAAGCCGTGGGCGTCGGCCGCGCCCGAGGCGATCCAGCCGTCGACGATGGATTTCAGCGACCCCGAACGCGCGACCAGATCGGCGAACAGGGGCTCATGCGCCACCGAGACGGGCGCGTCGGCGGCGACGGGCGGCACGGCGGCGGCGGCGGCCACGGACGGGTCGCTGAGCATCAGGGCGGCGGCGAGGGCGAGACCACAGGACATGGCGCTTCCTTTTCAGATCGCGCGGGAAACGCTTGTTGAAGGCCTTGCCGTGCGCATTCGATTGGACCCTCATACGCCTGAGCCGTAAACGAGGGCTTGCAGATCGCCGCTTTGGGAGACGACCATGCCTCACGCCGCCCTCACCGTCTCCGCCTGGACCGAACTGGAAGCCGTCGCGCGCCGCGACGCCGACGCCCGCATCGACGCACAGTTCACCGCCGATCCCGAGCGGCTGGCCCGGATGAGCGTCGACGCCGCCGGGCTTCATCTGGACCTGTCGAAACAGAGCTGGACCCGCGCCGGATTCGAGACCGCCCTGGACCTGGCCCGCGCCGCCGATGTCGAGGGGCGCCGCGCCGCCCTGTTCGGCGGCGAGGCCGTCAACACCACCGAGGGCCGCGCCGTCCTGCATCCGGCCCTGCGCGCCGCGCCGCGGGCCGATTTTCATGCTCTGGGCGAAGCCGTCTCGGCCGAGGTGGACGCCGTGCGCGACCAGATGCGCGACTACGCCCACGCCGTCCGGGCCAGCCTCGAGACCGGGGCGACAGGCCGGCCGTTCGAGGCCGTGGTGCACATCGGCATCGGCGGCTCAGACCTGGGTCCGCGCCTCATCTGGGACGCCCTGCGTCCGCTCGACCCGGCCATCGACGTTCGCTTCGTCGCCAATGTCGACCCGCACGACATGGCCGAGGCCCTGACCGGGCTGGACCCGGCCTCGACCCTGGTCGTCGTCGTGTCCAAGACCTTCACCACCCTGGAGACCCTGACCAACGCCGAAGTCGCCCGAGCGTGGCTGGCCGCCGCCCTGCCCGCCGACGGCATGGACCGGCATTTCATCGGCGTCACCGCCGCGCCCGAGAAGGCCGCCGCCTTCGGCTGCGGGCGGACCTTTGCGTTCCGGGACTGGGTCGGCGGACGTTACTCCCTGTGGTCGGCGGTTAGCCTCAGCTGCATCATCGGCCTGGGCTGGGAGGTGTTTCAGGGCTTCCTCGACGGCGCCGCAGAACTGGATCGACATTTCCTCGAAGCGCCGCTGGAGGCCAACGCCCCGGTGCTGCTGGCCCTGGCCCAGATCTACAACGTCGACGGCCTGCACCGGCCCGCGCGCACCGTCGCCCCCTACGCCCACGCCCTGCGTCGTCTGCCGGCCTTCCTGCAGCAGCTGGAGATGGAGTCGAACGGCAAGCGGGTCCGCCGCGACGGCTCGCCGGTCGGCCGCCAGACCTGCCCCGTGGTGTTCGGTGAGCCCGGCACCAACGGCCAGCACGCCTTCTTCCAGCAGATCCATCAGGGGCCCCAGGTGGTCCCGGCCGAGTTCGTCATCGTCGCCCACACTCAGGGCGAGGCCTCGGAAAGCCCGCTGTGGGCCAACGCCCTGGCCCAGGGTCAGGCCCTGATGCAGGGCAAGACCGAGGCCCAGGTCCATGCCGAACTGATCGGTTCGGGCGCGTCGCCGGCTGAGGCCGACCGTCTGGCCCCGCACAAGGCCTTCCCCGGCAACCGCCCCTCGACCGCCATCCTCATGGACCGCCTGACGCCGCAGACCCTTGGCGCCCTGATCGCCCTCTATGAGCACAAGACCTTCGTCGAGGGCGTGCTCTGGGACATCAACAGCTTCGACCAGTGGGGCGTCGAACTGGGCAAGGTCCTGGCCAAGGCGGTGCTGAAGGACGTGGCGGCTGGCGCCCCTTCGGTCGACCTCGATCCATCGACGGCGGCCCTGCTGACGCGGTTGCTGGCATGAGGGTCGTCGCGCCCGTCTGGCAACGGTTGGAAGGCCTCGCCCTGCTGGGCGTTTCTGTTCTGGCCTACGCCCGCTTCGGCGAGGGCTGGCTGCTGTTCGGACTGTTGTTCCTGGCCCCCGACCTGTCGTTCCTCGGCTATCTGTCCGGACCGCGCCGAGGCGCCTGGGCCTATAATCTGGCCCACAGCCTGATCGGCCCCCTGGCGCTGGCGGCGGCGGGCCTGCTGACGGACGCCGCTCTGCCAACCGCCCTCGCCCTGAT
Organism: Brevundimonas sp. 2YAF1; assembly: GCF_052114745.1. Classification (NCBI taxonomy): domain Bacteria; kingdom Pseudomonadati; phylum Pseudomonadota; class Alphaproteobacteria; order Caulobacterales; family Caulobacteraceae; genus Brevundimonas; species Brevundimonas sp. 2YAF1. The sequence goes on from NZ_JBFRFI010000011.1 coordinate 63,909, forward strand.
CTGGCTGGCCCACCTGGGTTTCGACCGCGCCCTGGGCTACGGCCTCAAATCCCCCGACGGGTTCGGGGTCACCCATCTGGGCCTCATCGGCGCCGCGCGACGAGCGGCGCCCTAGACCCACGAGCCGGCCTGACCGTCGGCGGTCGCCGAGACCGGACACGGAAAAGGCCCGGCGTCGCCGCCGGGCCTTCGTTCATCCGATGCTCTGTTCTACCAGCGACGGTCGTAGCGATAGTCGCGGTCGTGACGGTTCTGGTTGCTGCGCCATTCGCCGTGGTTCCGCCAATAGCGGCCGTCGCGATAATAACGGCCGTTGCGGTTGTAGTCGTAGCCATCGCGGCTGTTGACGCCGTGATCCCGCTCCCAGTGGCCCTGGTTCCGGTAGCAGCGGCCGCCGCGGTAGTATTCGCAGCCGTCGCCCCGGTTCGAGGCCACAGCGCCCAGCGCCGCGCCGGCCAGGGCCCCGCCCGCGACATAGCGTCCGTCGCCCTGACCGATCAGGGCCCCGGCGACGCCGCCGACGACGGCGCCCAGCACGGCGTCACGGCCGGGGTTGTCGCGGTTACGGTCGCGGTAGGACTGGGCGGCGGCGGGGGTGGTCGCCAACATCGTCAGGGCCAAGGCGCCGACGCCGATCTTGGAAATGGTCTTCATGGCGGGCTCCCTTCGAAAGCCGATTGATCCGTGGCTTCCCTTTTAGAAAGGTCCCGCTGAACGCCCCCAAGGGGTACCGTTCATCTCCCAGTCATCTTGGCGAAAATTCGGCGAGCCTCGGCCTTGACGGCCTATCGACCTCGACCTACCTCCCGTAGCGTTAGCACTCGGGGAGGGCGGCTGCCAAAGCCGCAGGTTCCGGGGCACAACTCGATTACCTATTGGGAGATCATCAGATGGCGTTTCGTCCTCTCGGCGACCGCGTGCTGGTCAAGCGCGTTGAAGAAGAATCCAAGACCAAGGGCGGGATCATCATCCCCGACACCGCCAAGGAAAAGCCCCAGGAAGGCGAAGTCGTCTCCGTCGGCCCCGGCGTCCGCGATGAATCCGGCAAGGTCAACGCCCTGGAGCTGAAGGCCGGCGACCGCATCCTGTTCGGCAAGTGGTCGGGCACGGAAGTGAAGATCGACGGCGACGACCTGATCATCATGAAGGAATCCGACGTCCTGGGCGTGCTTTCGTAAGCACTCTGGGTTTCCGGTTTCTCTCGTAAAAACATCTAGATAGGAGCAGCCCGCATGGCCGCTAAAATCGTAAAATTCAACACCGACGCTCGCGACAAGATGCTGCGCGGCGTCAACATCCTGGCTGACGCCGTCAAGGTGACCCTGGGTCCCAAGGGCCGCAACGTCGTGATCCAGAAGTCCTTCGGCGCCCCGCGCTCGACCAAGGACGGCGTCACCGTCGCCAAAGAGATCGAACTGGAAGACGCCTTCGAGAACATGGGCGCCCAGATGATCCGCGAAGTCGCCTCCAAGGCGAACGACAACGCGGGCGACGGCACCACCACCGCCACCGTTCTGGCTCAAGCCATCGTGCAAGAGGGCCTGAAAGCCGTCGCCGCCGGCATGAACCCGATGGACCTGAAGCGCGGCATCGACCAGGCCGTCGCCGTGGCCCTGGACGAGGTCAAGGCCATCTCCAAGCCGGTCTCGAACAACTCGGAAATCGCCCAGGTCGGCACCATCTCGGCCAACGGCGACGCTGAAATCGGCGAGCTGATCGCCCTGGCCATGGCCAAGGTCGGCAACGAAGGCGTCATCACGGTCGAAGAAGCCAAGACGGCTGAAACCACCGTCGACATCGTCGAAGGCATGCAGTTCGACCGCGGCTACCTGTCGCCCTACTTCATCACCAACGCCGACAAGATGGAGGTCGCCCTCGAAGAGCCCCTCATCCTGCTCCACGAGAAGAAGCTGACCTCGCTGCAGCCCATGCTGCCGGTGCTGGAAGCCGTGGTTCAGTCGGGTCGTCCCCTGCTGATCATCGCCGAGGACATCGAAGGCGAAGCCCTGGCCACCCTGGTGGTCAACAAGCTGCGTGGCGGCCTGCGCGTCGCCGCCGTCAAGGCTCCGGGCTTCGGCGACCGCCGCAAGGCCATGCTGGAAGACCTCGCCATCCTGACCGGCGGCCAGGTCATCTCGGAAGACCTCGGCATCAAGCTCGAGACCGTCACCCTGGACATGCTCGGCAAGGCCAAGAAGGTCACGATCACCAAGGACGACACCACCATCGTCGAAGGCGCCGGTGAGAAAGAGGGCATCGAAGCCCGCGTTTCGCAGATCAAGCGTCAGATCGAGGACACCACCTCGGACTACGACAAAGAGAAGCTGCAAGAGCGTCTGGCCAAGCTGGCTGGCGGCGTCGCCGTCCTGCGCGTCGGCGGCTCGACCGAAGTCGAAGTCAAAGAGAAGAAAGACCGCGTCGACGACGCCCTCAACGCCACCCGCGCGGCGGCTGACGAAGGCATCGTCCCGGGCGGCGGCGTGGCCCTGCTGCAAGCCTCCAAGAAGCTGATCGATCTGAAGGGCGCCAACGCCGATCAGAACGCCGGCATCGCCATCGTCCGTCGCGCCCTGCAGGCTCCGATCCGTCAGATCTCCGAGAACTCGGGCGTCGAAGGCTCGATCGTGGTCGGCAAGGTCATGGACTCGAACGACGCTTCGTTCGGCTTCAACGCCCAGACCGAAGAGTACGGCGATCTCGTCAAGATGGGCGTGATCGACCCGGCCAAGGTCGTCCGCTCGGCTCTGAAGTCGGCCGCCTCGGTCGCCGGCATCATGATCACGACGGAAGCCGCTATCGCTGACGCCCCCAAGAAGGGCGGCGCCGGCGCCCCCGACATGGGTGGAATGGGCGGCATGGGCGGCATGGACTTCTAAGGAAGTCCTGCTTCTCAAGCAGACCAAGGAAGGGCGGGATCGAAAGGTCCCGCCCTTTTTCTATGCGTCCTTCCCCCCTTGCGGGAGAAGGCTCAGATGAGCGGCGTCGGCGGCGTCCTCTCCGGGTCTCAAGCCCAGTCCATTCCTTCTTCCGTCATTCTCAGGCCAGCCGCGCAGCGGCGCTGCCATCGCCCTCTCGCCCCCCATTCCCGCTCACCCCGGCGGACGCCGGGGTGAGCGGTATTAAGGTGCAGCCATCACAATCCCCCCGCCCAATCCCTGACCCCGCAAGCGATCGCGTCAACGCCAGCCCCCATCACCTCGCCTCACCGCCAACCTGCGCCATGCTTTCCCTGTCCCGTCGCAAGGGAGGGCTCGCTCGGCCGGCGAACCGAAGCGGCGGCGGGAGCGGAGAGAACGGGGGTCTTGTCGGACCGTTCGCCTCTCGTCGCGCGCACCGGGCAAGGGAGCACCCAGCGGAAGGCGGCGATGGATCAGGCGGGCGGTTCAGGATGTTTAGCGGGCGGTGGAACGAGGCGAGCGCCTCTACCGTCGTTCCGTGGCCTCAAGTAGCGCGCAAGCGCGATAGGCCACAGCATCAAGACAAGACGCCGCTGGGGCCTAGCGACGGGGCGTTCGACCCGTCCGCCATAGAGGTTCCGGTCAGGGTCGAGGGGGTTACTCGGACCGTTCCAGGACCGCGTCGTCGCGCGGCCTGCCCGTCATGGGCGCCGGGGGTAGCCGTAAACAACGGCGCCTGCCCCGAGCTCATGTCCAACTCTTCGCGCGGGGCATCGGTCTTCGTCGAAACGGTAAAACTCATCTGTCTCCGGGCGAAGGCCCGGCGCCCCGCCCAGCCCTCCACCGCCCGTGCCAGCACGAGGCGGGC
>NZ_JBFRFI010000012.1:0-47410 GCF_052114745.1 Brevundimonas sp. 2YAF1
CGGCGATGGATCAGGCGGGCGGTTCAGAGGTGAAGGGAGCGGCTCGCGAACACGCGTTGCTCTTGTGGTCTCAAGTAGCCCGAAGGGCGATAGACCACACCTCAATCAAGACGCCGCTGGGGCCTAGCGACGGGGCGTTCGACCCGTCCATCGTAGAGGTTCCGGTCAGGGTCGAGGGGGTTACTCGGACCGTTCCAGGACCGCGTCGTCGCGCGGCCTGCCCGTCATGGGCGCCGGGGGTAGCCGTAAACAACGGCGCCTGCCCCGAGCTCATGTCCAACTCTTCGCGCGGGGCGCTTTGCTTTCGTCGAAACGGTAAAACTACATCCACTCCGGGCGAAGGCCCGGCGCCCCGCCCAGCCCTCCACCGCCCGCGATCTCGCGAGGCGGGCGTCCGCGCTCAAGCAGCCCAAAGGGCGATAGCGCACCCAAAATGCCCTTCTCCCGTTGCGGGAGAAGGTGGCCGAGCGGAGCGAGGTCGGATGAGGGGTCTCGCGACGTTGCAAGTAATGCCCGACCTTCGCGATCAGAAGCCCGTGGAACGCGGTCCGCTCATGAATAGGCGCGGGCGCGAGCGGCGGACCAGCCACAGGTTGACGGTCGCCGCCGCCAGCACCAGGGCCGCGACCGCCTGGTGCAGCGCGCCGAGCGTGATCGGCACGGCGTGCATCAGGGTGACGACGCCCAGCCCCGCCTGAAGCCACAGAGCTCCCGCCAGGACGAAGGCCGACAGGCCCAGCCCCTCGGCCAGCCGCCAGCGCCAGGCGTGGATCGCATAGGCCGTGCCCGCCGCCAGCAGCAGATAGGCGCCGATGCGGTGATTGAACTGCACCAGTCCCTGATCGTGCAGGAAGGCCAGCGCCCCCTTGCCCCATTCCACCGGCGGGAAGACCGCGCCGTTCATCATCGGCCAGTCGGTATAGACGAAGCCCGCCTTGGCCCCGGCCACCAGGCCGCCCAGCAGGCATTGCAGGAAGATCGCGCCCAGCAGCAGACCCGCGCCCCAGGTCCAGCCCCTGGGCGAGCGCGAATAGTCGGACCCGGACCAGGCCTCCAGCCCCGTCCAGATCAGGCCGGCGAAGATCAGGAAGGCCAGACCCAGGTGGGTCGCCAGCCGCTCCGGCGCGACATCCACCCGCTCCGACAGGCCGCTGGACACCATCCACCAACCGATCAGCCCCTGCAGACCGCCCAGCGCCAGCAGGATCAGGCAGCGCAGGATCAGCCGCCTGGGCATCCGCCGCATCAACAGGAAGACGAGGAAGGGAACCGCGAAGACCACGCCGATCAGCCGCCCGAACAACCGATGCAGCCATTCCCACCAGAAGATGCCCTGGAACTCGCCCAGGCTCATGCCGGCGTTGATCTGGGCGTACTGCGGGATCGCCTTGTACTTCTCGAAGGCGTCGGCCCAATCGGCGGCGTTCAGCGGCGGGATCGCGCCCATGATGGGCTTCCATTCGGTGATCGACAGGCCCGAGCCCGTCAGGCGCGTCACGCCGCCAATGACCACCATGGCGAAGACCATGGCCGCGCTGAAGAACAGCCATGACGCCACAGCGCGGCTGCTATCCTGATTTACAAAACGGTTCATTCGACGCCTGCCGTTCGCCCCGATACACTGTCGCCAAACCCACCGGGCGACCGGGGCGGTATGCCCCTCCAGCGCGGCAAGATCGAGTCGCTTTCGACGCCAAAGCGTCGCACAGTTTTAAAGGAGCGCCCGTGGCGCCATACGCGGATATCGCCATCGCCGTCCTGGGGGCGCTCGCCCTGGCCTGGATCGCCGACCTGCTGACCGGCCGACGCGGCCTGGGTGGAACCATCCTCGTCGCTGCCGTCGGGGCGGGATGCGGCGCCTTCCTGGCCATCCGCGTCTTCGCCGTGGCCACGCGGAGCGACTGGATCTGGGTCGTCTGGTCCCTGATCGCCGCCGTGATCTGCCTGGTCGCCTTCTTCCTGTTTCGGAGCAAGCGCTGATGCCGCCGCGCGCCCGCCGATTCGTCGCCACCATCGGCGTCCTGCTGTTCCTGACCTTCTGGGTCTGGGGTGCGGTGACGATCAACGACCGCTTGCCGAACATCTGGTGGCTGGACCTGATCTTCTTCACGGTCGCCGGGATCGGCTGGGGCGTCCCCCTGATCCCGCTGCTGCGCTGGGCCGAGCGCGACCCGAAACCGAAGGCCTGAAACGCCCGACGGGCCGGCTTCGGGCTTGAGCCCCTCCCGCTTCCCATGCCACCGTTCTGCGGAATCGGCAGGGTTGATGAAATTCGACCCTGGAGGGGGATCGGGATGTTTGAATCGACCGAAATCGTGAGGGCGGCTTTTCGGGCCATCCTCGGGCGAGAACCCGGCCATGCCGGCCTGGCCCAGGCAACGACTGCACTGGCCCACGGGATGCCGCTCGACGATTTTCTGTCGAACATCCTTCACTCACCGGAATATGTGAGCCGGGTGCGGAAACATAGTGGTTTTGCGGGCTTCACGCCGGTCAGCACAGAGATCGCGGGCCGACGCCTGTGGCTCGACCTTGCTGATATGTACGTATCGCGCGTCTGCCTGACAGGCTCCTATGAGCCCAGCGAAACTGAATTCGTCCGCGCGGAACTCCGCGAAGGCGACACCTTCCTCGATGTCGGCGCCAACATTGGCTGGTTCACGACTCTGGCGGCCCAAATCGTCGGTCCATCCGGCGTCGTGCATGCCTTTGAGCCCCGCAACGAGACCCGAGCCCTCCTCGCCCGATCCATCGTCGATAACGCGATTGACGACATCGTCCAGCTTCACGACGCCATCGTGTCGGATCGGCCCGGCCAATCGCGTCTTGTATGGCTTGAGGGAGGGAACAATCCCGGTGGAACCCGGGTCATGTCTGACGTGGAAATGTTCGGAGAGGGCATGGCGATCCAGTCCGCACGCGCCATCGCCGTCGACGACCTGAACATCGACGGTCGCTTGTCCCTCATTAAGATGGACATTGAGGGCGCCGAGGGACTGGCGCTCAAAGGCGCGAGACAGACCCTCGCCCGCCATCGACCAATCATCCTGACCGAACTGTATGATCCTGCCCTTCAGTTTGTATCGGGAATGGCGATTGGCGACTTCGGCGCCCTGGTAAAGGATCTCGGCTATGAAGTGCGGCGGCTTCTCGATGGCAAGGCCGACGAAATCCTCGCCGACGTGGACGGCTTGGTCACCGACGCTCCCATAAGCGTCGTGCTTTCACCGTTCTAACGCCCCGTGAAGTCAGCGGGCGGCCGCTGAGGCCTGCCGTGAACAAACAGTCGGATTCGGATTGACCTGAAAGTTGAACGGGCGGTCCGCCGCATGGCAGACCGCCCGTCAAATATTCCGACCAATGTCGAAATGGTCGGAGCGACAGGATTCGAACCTGCGACCCCTTGACCCCCAGTCAAGTGCGCTACCAGGCTGCGCCACGCTCCGAAGGCGCTCCGTATAGACGGCGATTTCGCAGTCCGCAAACGCTAAAACGCTCTTCGAACAACAAGTTCGCCTCAGCGCTGAAGAACCGCCTCCAGACGCGCCTTCGCCGACTCCAGGTCGGCCAGAACAGCGCCCAGGCGTGCGGATTCAAACGGCCGCACCGTCGCGACGTGGGCCGTTTCCCGCTCAAGTTCCGAATCGATCTCCAGCGTCGTCGCCGGATCGCCATAGGCGGCCAGACGGGCCAGACCCTGCTCCTTGCGCAGGCGCTGAACACCGCGAATCGTCAGTCCCTCGTCGTGCAGCAGCCGCCGCACGGCCTTCAGGACGGTGACGTCCTCGGGCCGATAGAATCGCCGCCCGCCCGCGCGTTTGACGGGGGCGATGAAGTCGAACTTCGTCTCCCAGAAGCGCAGCACGTGTTGCGGCGCGCCGACTTCGTCAGCGGCCTCGGAAATGGTGCGAAAGGCGTTGGGGCTCTTGGCCACGCTCGTCAGTCCTCGACGACGGCGTCGTGCACCCGGCTCTTCATGATCTGCGAGGCGCGGAAGCTGATGACCCGGCGCGGGTTGATCGCGGCCGGTTCGCCCGTCTTGGGGTTGCGGCCCATCCGGGCGCGCTTCTCGCGCACCTGGAAGACGCCGAATCCGGACAGCTTCACCGTCTCGCCGTGCTCCAGCGATTCGACGACCAGTTCGAGCGTACGCTCGACAAGGCCCGAGCATTCCTGGCGGGACAAGCCCACCTCTTCATGCACCGCCTCGCACAAATCCGCCCGGGTGAGGGTCTGTTGTCCCGTCACTGCATCTCTCCCCTGCCAAGCCCGCACGCATAAAAGGGCAAAGTCGCCTCGAATCAAAGCCCTGAATACAGATCTAGAAGCGGAAGGCGCACGCGCCCCACGTCAGGCCGCCGCCCATGGCCTCGATCAGCACCAGATCGCCGCGCTTGATCCGCCCGTCCTTGATGGCCGCATCCATGGCCAAGGGGATGGAGGCCGCCGAGGTGTTGGCGTGGATCGCCACGGTCGAGATGACCTTGTGCTCCTCCAAGCCCAGACGGTCGCCCACGCCCTTGAGGATGCGTTGGTTGGCCTGATGCGGCACGAACCAGTCGATCTCGGCGATGGAGACGCCCGCGGCCTCGGCCGCCCCGGTGATGGCTTCGGCGATGTTGACCACGGCGTGGCGGAAGACCTGATTGCCCAGCATCTTCAGATGGCCGACCGTGCCGGTCGTGGCGGGACCGCCGTCGACATAGAGCATGTCCGACTTGGTGCCGTCGCAGCGCAGGGCGAAGCCCAGCAAGCCCTGATCAGCCTTGGTCCCCTGCCCCTCACGCGGTTCGATGACAAAGGCGCCGGCCCCGTCTCCGAACAGGACGCAGGTGGTCCGGTCGTTCCAGTCCATCAGCTTGGTCATTTCCTCGGCGCCGATGACCAGGGCGCACTTGGCCATGCCCCGCGCGACGAAGCCGTCGGCCACGCTCATCGCATAGACGAAGCCCGAGCAGACGGCCTGAACATCGAAGGCGATGCCGACCGGCGCACCCAGCTTGCGCTGCACGATGGCGGCGGTTGCGGGGAAGGTCTGATCGGGCGTGGTGGTGGCGACGATGATCAGATCGACGTCGGCGGCCGTCTTGCCCGCGTCGGCCAGGGCGCGTCGCGCAGCCTCGACCGCCAGATCGCTGGTCGGTTCGTCGTCGCGGGCCTGGTGCCGTTGGTGAATGCCGGTGCGCTCGACGATCCACTCGTCCGAGGTGTCGACGAATTTGGCCAGGTCGGCATTGGTGACGACCTTCTCCGGCAGGAAAGAACCGACGCCGGTCACGGCGCTGCGAATGACGCTCACTGGTGGGTCTCCCCGATGGTTTCGGCGGCGGGCGTGGGCTGGTCCAGGGCGGCGAGCCGCCCCAGATTGGCCCCGACCTTGGCCATGTAATCGCTACGCGCCAGATCGACGGCGATGCGGATGGCGTTTCCATAGCCCCGCGGCGTGGCGCCGCCGTGGCTTTTCACGACAATTCCGTTGAGGCCCAGCAGAGGCCCGCCGTTGATGGCGTTAGGGTCAATCCTGGCGGCCATGCGCTTCAGCGCCGGCATGGCGATCAGCGCGCCCAGCTTGGCGATCGGACCCGAGGTCAGCGCCTCTTTCAGCAGGCTGGAGATAAAGCGCGCCGTGCCTTCGGCCGTCTTCAGGGCGATATTGCCGGTGAAGCCGTCGGTGACGACCACGTCGACCGTGCCCTTGGCGATGTCGTCGCCCTCAACGAAGCCGTGATAGGCCAGCGGAATCCCGCCCTGACGCAGGATGGCGTGGGCCTCGCGCACCTCGTCATGGCCCTTCATGTCCTCGGAGCCGACGTTCAGCAGGCCGACTGTCGGCTTAGCTACGCCGTGCACGGCCGACTGAAAGGCCTCGCCCATGATGGCAAATTCGATCAGTTGCTTGGCGTCGCTGCCGATATTGGCGCCGACATCGAGCACCGCCGTATAACCCCGCAGGGTCGGCCAGCTGGCGACGATGGCGGGCCGTTCCAATCCCGGCGCCGCCATGCGCAGCAGCAGTTTGGAAATGGCCATCAGGGCGCCGGTGTTGCCGGCGGAAACGGCGGCCTTGGCCTCGCCCGTCTTCACAGCCTCGATGGCGTTCCACAGGCTGGAACCCTTGCCCCGGCGCATCGCCTGGGCCGGCTTTTCGTCCATGGCCACGACCTTGTCGGTATGGCGCACCTCGCAGGCGACGTCCGTCAGGCCGCAGCGCGTCATCTCGACGCGAATCGCAGCCTCGTCGCCATGCAGCAGGAAACGCACGCCCTCGCTGTCATGCCGCGAGAGATAGTCCTTCACGCCGCCGACCACGACCGAGGGACCGTGGTCTCCCCCCATGGCGTCGAGCGAGATCAGTGTTGGGGATGCCAAGTGGAAATGGACTCCGTCGCCGTCTTGTCGCGGCTTCATATATAGGGATGCGGGACGCAAATGTCGCACCCTTGGGATGCTACCAGGTCGCCGTCAGGTCAACCTTGGTCCGAACCGTCGCTCGAGCGCAGGCCCTTCAGCACCGCGAAAGGCGAGATTTCCCCCGGTTCCGGCGGCTGCTCGAAGCTCGCACCCGGCTTGCGCGGGAAGGGATCGAGGCTCAACGCCAGTTGTTCGACGGCGTATTGGCCCAGATCAAGACGCCCGTCCTCGATCTGATCCGCCGAATCGTCGTCCAGTTCCAGATCGATTTCGGCGTCTTCGTCGGGCTCGCGCTCGGTCGCCTCGACCATCTGGACCGAAAATTTCCGATCAATGTGTACCGGAAGCGGCTCCAGCGTCAGACCGCAGGTCTGAACCGCGTCGGCCATGACCCGCCCGTCCAGACGCCAGCCCGACACGGTCGGGACCAGGTTGATGTCCACTTCGAACATGTCGAGCGCCTGAAGGTCCAGGGCGCGGGCGACGCGCTTGCGGGCGTCGGCGTCCGGCGTCAGGCGGCGATGCACGCCGGCGCCAATGTGATGCAGCCGCAGCGGCTCGCTATAGGGCAAGGGGGGGACGTCGTTCATACGGTAATCTCCGACCAGGCCGGAGCGCTGGACACGGTTTCAAACGCTTGCGTCGCCAGAGACTGACGCGAGGCCACAGCGTAACGCGCCAAGGCGTGTCCCATCGCGGCGTCGGCGCTTTCATAGACGTTCTTGGCCAGCGAGGCGGCCATGGCGTCAATGTCCTCGGCGCGCAGCGGCCCTTCATAGGCGCTCATACGACCATACAGGGACTCGCCCAGCTTGCGCATCTTCTTGCCGACGGAGACGTCGCCCACGCCTAACTCGCGCAGGGTGTTGTCCAGCGACGAGATATAGGTGTCGAACAGCTTCTGCGCGGCCACCTCGCCGCGCTCGCCGTCGCCCTTGAGCCGCAGGAACAGAATCAGGACGTGCAGGGTGTAGAGCTCGAAGCGGGCGTCGATCCGGTCCGCCACGCCCAGCGTAGTGTAAAAAGCCGGCTGGCGAGCCTGTTCGACCGCCAAGGCATACAGGGCGTCGCCCTGGCGCTCATCGGGTCGTTGTCGGAAGAGATTTCTAAGCATGATCACCGGCCCCTTTTCCGCCGCGCCGTTGCACTAGGACGCAGCGCCGGTTAGGTCAAAGACCTTGTTCTGCTGAGGCCCACGCTGATGCCCCGATTTACATCGATCTTCGCCGCGATTTCGCTGGCCGCCGCAGCCGGCGCCTGTGCGCCCACTGTCGCCACCCAGGGCTTCCAGGCGATCGACGCCAAGCCCCAGGATGTCGTGGCCGGCACCGACACCAAGGAAACCGTCCTGGCGCGTCTGGGTTCGCCCTCGACGACCTCGACCTTCGAGCCCGACACCGTCTGGTATTATATAACCCAGATGACCGAGCGCTATACCTACAACAAGCCGCAGGTGTCGCAGCGCTCGGTGACCGAGATCACCTTCAACAAGACCGACGACAAGGTTGCCGCCGTCCGCACGCTCAGCCTCGCGGATGGCCGCCAGATCGCCATGGAACGTCGCGAGACGCCGACCCGCGGCCGTCAGCTGACCATTCTCGAACAACTGCTGGGCAACGTCGGCCGCGGCCAGCTGCCGCGCACCGAGGAAGACGTCCCCGGCCAGCGCCGCCCGGACTAAGGCCTCAAAGCCGCGAGCGACCGCGTCGCGAGCATAGGCCCTAAAAAAAACGCCCCGGAGATCGCTCTCCGGGGCGTTCTTCGTTTCCAAGACGGCCTGAGCCCCTAGACGATCTTCCCGCTCGCCAGCACCGCCAGCAGCAGCAGCGCCACGATGTTGGTGATCTTGATCATCGGGTTCACCGCCGGACCAGAGGTGTCCTTGTAGGGGTCGCCCACGGTATCGCCGGTGACGGCGGCCTTGTGCGCCTCAGAGCCCTTGCCGTGGACCACGCCGTTCTTGTCGGTGAAGCCTTCCTCAATCAGCTTCTTGGCGTTGTCCCAGGCGCCGCCGCCCGAGGTCATCGAGATGGCCACGAACAGGCCGGTCACGATGACGCCCATCAGCATGGCTCCCAGCGCGGCGAAGGCGTTGGCCTTGTCCGGCTGTATGAACAGCACCACGACGAACAGGACGATCGGCGACAGCACCGGCAGCAGGCTGGGCACGATCATCTCGCGGATGGCCGCGCTGGTCAGGATGTCCACCGCCTTGCCGTACTCCGGCTTGGTCTGGAACGTCATGATGCCCGGGTTCTCGCGGAACTGACGACGCACCTCGGCCACGACGGCCTCGGCGGCGCGCCCCACCGCCGTCATCGCCATTCCCCCGAACAGGAAGGGCAGCAGTCCCCCGAACAGCAGGCCGACCACGACGTAAGGGTTGGACAGGTCAAAGGCGACGTCGCCCAGACCGTAGAAGAAGCTGCCCGGCTGCGCCTCGGCCGCGAAGAACTTCAGGTCCTCCACATAGGCGGCGAACAGCACCAGCGCCCCCAGGCCCGCCGAACCGATGGCGTAGCCCTTGGTCACGGCCTTGGTGGTGTTGCCCACCGCGTCCAGGGCGTCGGTCGAGACGCGGACTTCCGGCGCCAGGCCCGCCATTTCGGCGATGCCGCCCGCATTGTCGGTGACGGGTCCAAAGGCGTCCAGCGCCACGATCATCCCCGCCACGCCCAGCATGGTCGTGGTGGCGATGGCGATGCCGAACAGGCCCGCCAACTGGAAGGCCGCGACAATGCCGACGATGATGGTCAGCGCCGGCAGGGCCGTCGATTCCAGCGACACGGCCAGACCCTGGATCACATTGGTGCCGTGCCCCGAGACCGAGGCGTTGGCCACCGACTTCACCGGGCGGAAGCCGGTGCCGGTGTAGTATTCGGTGATGACCACGATGGCCGCCGTGACCAGCAGGCCGACGACCCCGGCCCAGAACAGGTTCATGGGCTGGATCAGTTGACCCTGCACCTCGACCCCGCCGGCGGGGACCAGCTGATGGATGACCCACCAGACCGCGACGACCGACAGCACGCCGGTGACGATCAGGCCCTGATACAGAGCCCCCATGATATTGCCGCCCTTGCCCAGTCGGACAAAGAAGGAGCCGATGATCGAGGTCACGATGCAGATGCCGCAGATCGCCAGCGGCAGCAGCATCATCACCTCCACATAGGGCTGATTGCGGAAGAAGATGGCCGCCAGCACCATGGTCGCCACGGTCGTGACCGCATAGGTCTCGAACAGGTCGGCAGCCATGCCGGCGCAGTCGCCGACGTTGTCGCCCACGTTGTCGGCGATGGTGGCTGCGTTGCGGGGATCATCCTCGGGGATGCCGGCCTCGACCTTGCCCACCATGTCGCCGCCCACGTCGGCGCCCTTGGTGAAGATGCCGCCGCCCAGTCGCGCGAAGATGGAGATCAGCGAGGCGCCGAAGCCCAGCGCCACCAGGCCGTCGACGACCGCGCGGCTGGTGGTCTCAAAGCCCATGCCCAGGGTCATGAAGGCGTAGTAGCCAGACACGCCCAGCAAGGCACCGCCCGCCACGAACATGCCCGTGATGGCCCCCGAGCGGAACGCTAGGTCCAGCCCCTTGGCCAGACTTTCAGACGCCGCCTGCGCCGTCCGCACATTGGCGCGCACGGAAATCAGCATCCCGGCGAACCCGGCCGCGCCTGACAGCACCGCCCCGATCAGGAACCCGAGCGCGGCCCAGGGTCCAATAAGCAAGAAGGCCGCGATAAGAATCACGACCCCGACCATTCCGATAGTTGTGTACTGACGCTTCAGATAGGCGGACGCCCCCTCCTGGATCGCCGCGGCGATCTCACGCATCTTGTCGTTACCAGTGCCGGCCTTCATCAGGACGGCGGTCTGGACGGCGCCGTAAAGCACCCCCAGCGCGCCGGCCGCGATGGCCAGCCAAACGTAATTCATCATGGCGTTTCCAAGCCCTTGTGCAACGAGCACACGGATCCTTGGCGCGGACGGGCGTTTTCGCCTCTGGCCGCCTTCCGGTCCCCCCGTGCGCCTACGGACGCAACCTCACGCCCCCCGGGAATTGCGGCTTAACAGTGTCAAATGCGGGGAGGTGACGCAACACCGCTCTTCGAGCCGGGTCAGGCCAAATTCAAGCGGAGGGTCAGCCGGCGGGCAGCCCAGTGCGACGACGCGGCGCCTGGCTGACGATCTCCACCCGCGTAATCGCGCTCGGGCCGATGAGGGTCGAGGCCGAGCGGATCAGGCTGGCGCTGAGCGCGGCCGTATCCAGTGCGGTCCAGTTGTTGGCCAGGACAAAGGGGGTCCGGTGGCCGGCCCGGACCAGGGCGTCGCGCAGATAGGCCTCCTTGGCCCGCACCGCCTCGACCGTATGGCCGGGGCCAAGGTGCAGTTTCAGCACCACGAAGACGTAGTTCCGCACGCGGCCATCGGTGATGATCGGAAGGCCCATTCCCGGCAGGTTCAGGAAGGCGGCGACAGCGGGTTCAGCCTTCTCACTGGCCTTCGCACCGCTGGCGACAGCGACCACAGAGGCGGTCAGGACGGCTCCAGCCTGGATCAGGGCGCGACGTTGCATGATGCTATCCTGCCCTGCGCCCCGTTAGGATTCCGTTGCGGGCCTAGCCGTGAACCCAGCCGGTTCGGGTGGGGGTGATTTTGTGACCGAGGTGGCGCACGATCATGCCCTTGCCCTCCACCACCCGGCCGATGCGGGTCAGGCGCAGATGGCGGCGGTCGGCCTCGCGGCGCAGGGCGTTCTCGGCCCCGGCCGGGACGGTCAGGACGATCTCGTAATCGTCGCCGCCGGTCGCCAGAAGTTCCAGAGCGCCTTGCGCGTCCACGCGGCTGTCCAGCCAGGCCTGAGCCGCCGCCGACAGGGGCAGAACCTCCAGATCCAGTTCGATGCCCACGCCGCTGGCCTCGGCGATATGGCCGGCATCGGCCAGCAGGCCGTCGGACACGTCAGCGCTGGCGGTGGCCAGGCCGCGCACGACCGTGGCGAACTCCACGCGCGGCATGGGGGTGCGATAGGCGGCCTCCAGCGCGTCCATGCGCTCGGGCTCCAGCGACAGGCTGCCCTGCGCCGCCTGAAGGCCCAGCCAGCCGTCGCCGATGGTGCCGGTGACGAAGACCAGATCGCCGGGCCGCGCGCCGGCGCGGCTGACGGTGGACCCCACCGGCGCCCAGCCCAGCATGGTGGCGGAGAAGCTGGCCGGTCCCGGCGTCTTGACCGTGTCGCCGCCCAGCAGGGAAATGTCGAAGATGGCCTGATCGCGCCGCAGGCCGGCGACAAAGGCCTCGCGCTCGGGCCAGCCGCAGCGCTCGGACCAGTGGCAGGCCAGCAGATAGCCGAAGGGCTCGGCCCCCTTGGCGGCCAGATCGGACAGGTTCACGCGCAGCAGCTTCTGCGCCACCGTGTCCAGTGGGTCGTCGGGCAGGAAGTGGACGCCCTCGATGATGGCGTCCTTGGTCAGAACCAGATCATGCCCCGGACGCGAGGGCAGCACGGCCACGTCGTCGGCCAGCCCCCTCGCCCATTCCGGGTGCGCCAGCGGCTTCAGAAGCCGCTGGATGGTCTCGAACTCGCCAGCGACATCAATCGCGGGCATCGCGCGCCACGCCGTCGAGCGCCGCGTTCACGAACTTGGCTTCGGCGTCGTCGAAGAAGGCCTTGGCCAGCTCGACATACTCGTCGATGACGATCTCGCGCGGGACGTCGGGCTTGGACTTCAGCTCCCAGGCGCCGCAGCGCAGCAGGGCGCGCAGCGTGGCGTCCAGACGTTCCAGCCGCCAGTTGGAGGCCAGGCGCGCCCTGACCGCTTCGTCGATGCCGCGCTGATCCTCGACCACGCCGTGGACGATGTCCGAGAACCAGGCCTCGTCGGCCTCGGCCAGGGGCGCGCCGTCGATGTCGGCGTCGAAGCGGTGATCGCGGAATTCCTTGACGATGACGTCCACGCCTTCGCCCGCCAACTCCATCTGATACAGGGCCTGGACGGCGGCCAGACGGGCGACCGTGCGAGCGCGACGCTGACGCGAGGTCAGTTGCGGCTCGGCGCGGGCTTTGTCGGCCTCGGCCAACTGGGCCATGACTTCGGCGACGGTCGCCGGGGTGGGTTTGGTCGACTCGGTCACGAGGCCAGTCCTCCGCGCAGGCGCTTGCGCAGCGCGATCAGATCCATACAGGCGCGGGCGGCGCCGCCGCCCTTGTCGCCTTCGCTCAGACGGGCGCGGGCCCAGGTCTGTTCTTCGTCCTCGGTCGTCAGGATACCGTTGCCGATGGCCAGGCCCTTGAGGCCCAGATGCATGAGGCCGGCGGCCGACTGATCCGAGACGATCTCAAAATGATAGGTCTCACCGCGGATCACGCAGCCCAGGGCGACATAGCCGTCATAGCGCGGCGCGGTCGGATAACGACCAGCCTCTTCGGCCATGGCGATGGCGGTCGGAACCTCCAGCGCGCCGGGAACGGTGACGACGTCGAACTGCACGTTTTGCGCGCGCAGGGCGTCCTTGGCCCCTTCAAGAAGGGCGTCGGCCAGATCGTCGTAATAGCGCGCCTCTACGATGAGGACGCGGGTTGGGTCGTTCAGGATTGGTCTTCTCCGTCCATGTCGCGCCAGCCCACGATGCGCAGGCCGTAGCCTTCAAGCGCCGTCGGATTGGGCCGCGTCGAACTCATCACGATCATGTCTTTGACGCCGAGGTCGAGCAGAATCTGGGCCCCGACGCCATAGGCTTTCAGCGAACGATCCGCGGCGGCGGGCTTGTCCGCCCCGCCCAGCCGCTCGGCCAGGCCGTGCAGGCCCGGATCGCGCAGGAAGACGACGACGCCCGGACCGTCATTGGCGGTCAGCGCCTGCATCGCCTTCGGAATATAGTCCTGGCGTGCCTCGACATGGCCCAGCAGGTCGGCGGCGAAGTCGATCTGGTGCATCCGCACGACCGTCGGCTTGGTCGGGTCGATGTCGCCGCGCACCAGGGCGATGTGTTCGGCGCCCTCGATGGTGTTG
Organism: Brevundimonas sp. 2YAF1; assembly: GCF_052114745.1. Taxonomy (NCBI): domain Bacteria; kingdom Pseudomonadati; phylum Pseudomonadota; class Alphaproteobacteria; order Caulobacterales; family Caulobacteraceae; genus Brevundimonas; species Brevundimonas sp. 2YAF1. The sequence goes on from NZ_JBFRFI010000012.1 coordinate 13,422, forward strand.
CGGTACAGGATCAGCTTGAACGGCCCGCCGTGAACGCTCTCGAACGGCGTTTCCAGCACCCGCTCGACAAAGCGTTCGGTGCGGCGGCGATAGGCGATCAGGTCGGCGATGGTGCCGATCTTCAGCCCATGCAGCTGGGCGAAGGCGATCAGGTCGGGCATCCGCGCCATCGTCCCGTCGTCCTTGATGATCTCGCAGATCACCCCGGCGGGGGTCAGACCGGCCATGCGGCTGATGTCGACGGCGGCCTCGGTGTGGCCGGTGCGGACCAGAACGCCGCCGTCGCGGGCGACCAGGGGGAAGATGTGGCCGGGCGAAACGATGTCGTCGGCGCCCTTGGTCGGGTCAGCGGCGACCTGGACGGTATGAGCGCGGTCGGCGGCGGAAATGCCGGTCGTGACGCCTTCCTTGGCCTCGATCGAGACGGTGAAGGCAGTGCCCATGCTCTCGCGGTTCTCGGCGGCCATCGGCGGCAGGCGCAACTGCTTGGCGCGCTCGGCCGTCATGGCCACGCAGACCAGACCGCGGGCGTGCTTGATCATGAAGTTGATCTGATCCGGCGTGGCGAACTGGGCCGGAATGATGATGTCGCCCTCGTTCTCGCGATCCTCGGCGTCCACCAGGATATAGGGGCGGCCGTTGCGGGCGTCCTCGATGATGTCCTCGATCGGGCTGATCGGGCTGTCGTCCATGTTCGCCGCCAATTGCATCACGCCGTCTCCTGCCACCGCGCGAGGTAGCGCGCCAGCATGTCGATCTCCAGGTTGACCTTGTCGCCGACCTTCAGGCCGCCGAGCGTGGTCGCATTCCACGTATGCGGAATGATGTTCAAGTCGAAGCGGCGCTCTTGCACCCCATTCACCGTCAGGGAAACCCCATCGACGGTGATTGAGCCCTTCGGCGCGATAAATCGGTGCAGCGGGGCCGGGGCCTCGACCACGATGCGGTGCGATCCGCCCTCGGGCGTGATCGAGACGACCTCGCCCAGGCCGTCGACGTGGCCGGAGACGATATGGCCGCCCAGTTCGTCGCCCAGTTTCGCGGCGCGTTCCAGATTGACGCGCGTGTCCTCGGTCCAGTCGCCCAGTTTGGTCTTGGACAGGGTCTCGCCCGAGACCTCGACCGCGAACCAGCCCTCGCCCTTTTCCGTCAGGGTCAGGCAGCAGCCCGCGTGGCTGATGGAGGCGCCCAGATCGATGGTCGCCGTGTCCCACACGGTTTCGATCTCGTAGCGACGGTCGCGGTCGGTTTGGCGGACGCTGCGGACGCGGCCGATGTCGGTGACGATGCCGGTGAACATGAAAGCTCCGGTCCCTTCGGACCCAAAAAACAGAGTCTAATTAGTCTGAATCGTCTGAAATCGACCATCGGACAGGGGCCTGATTGGACGCATCACAGTCTTGCGTAGCGTTCCCACAGGTTGTCTCCGACAGGCTCGACGCCCAGACGACGGAACTTGGGGGCATCGGCCAAGTTTGCAAGCGCCAGACCCGCGACGCAGGGCCGCCCCCCCCCGCCCAGCAGGATCGGGGCGCGGAACCATTCGATCGCGTCCACCACGCCGGCTTGCAAGAAGGAGGCGGCGACGCGGCCGCCGCCCTCGATCAGCAGCGAGCCGACGCCGCGCGCGGTCAGGGCATCCAGCACGGCGTCGATGGCGGGGCGGCCGTTCTCGGCTCGGACGCTGATGACCTCGGCCTGACCGATGGCGTGGGGGGCGACGGTCGTCAGGATCAGGGTGTTGCCGCTGGCGACCTTGGCCGTCGCGGGGGTGCGCAAACGGCTGTCCAGCACGACGCGAAGGGGATGCGCCCCGGCGTAGTCCGGCAGACGCACGGTCAGTTCGGGATCATCCGCCAGCACCGTCTCGACGCCGACCAAGATGGCGTCATGGGTCGCGCGCAGGCGATGGCCCTGCTGGCGCGCCTCAGGCCCGGTGATCCATTGGCTCTCGCCCGAGGCCGTGGCGATGCGGCCGTCGAGCGACGTCGCCAGCTTCAGGGTGACGCGCGGGCGCATCAGCCCTTGCCAGAGTCGTCGCTGCCCTCATCCAGCCCTTCGGCGCCGAGGAATTTGGCGAAGTCGCCCGTGTGGCGGAAGTCCTTATAGACCGAGGCGTAACGGACGTAGGCGACCTCATCGACCGACTTCAGCGCCTTCATGATGAAATCGCCGACGATGCTGGACGGGATTTCGGTCTCGCCCAGGCTTTCCAGTTGGCGGACGATGCGGCTGACCAGTTGCTCGACCTGCTCGGGCTGCACCGGGCGCTTGCGCAGGGCGATGCCCAGCGAGCGTTCCAGCTTGTCGCGGTCGAAGGGGGTGCGGCGGCCGTTGCGCTTCAGAATCATCAGCTCGCGCAGCTGCACCCGCTCGAAGGTAGTGAAGCGCCCGTTGCACTGCGGACAGGACCGGCGGCGCCGGATGGCCGCGCCGTCATCAGACGGGCGGCTGTCCTTCACCTGAGTGTCCGGGTTTCCGCAGAAGGGGCACTTCATCCAGTCGTTCCCTTAGCGATAGATCGGGAAGCGCGCGGTCAGTTCGCGCACCTGGGCGGCCACGCCCGCGACGACGGCCGGATCGGCTTCGTCGCCGCCGTTCATCGACGAGACGACGTCGGCGATCCAGTGGCCGATCTGCTTGAACTCTTCCTCGCCGAAGCCGCGCGTGGTGCCGGCCGGGGTGCCCAGACGGACGCCTGAGGTGACGGTGAAGGGCGCGGTGTCGAACGGCACGCCGTTCTTGTTGCAGGTCATCAGCGCCTTCTCGAGCTCATGCTCGGTGGCCTTGCCGGTCACGCCCTTGGGACGCAGGTCGACCAGCATCAGGTGGCTGTCGGTGCCGCCCGAGACGATGGCCAGGCCGCGCTCGATCAGGACGCCGGACAGGGCCTGGGCGTTCTTGACGACCTGCTGGGCGTAGCCCTTGAACTCAGGCTTCAGCGCCTCGCCGAAGGCCACAGCCTTGGCGGCGATGACGTGCTCCAGCGGGCCGCCCTGCAGGCCGGGGAAGACGGCCGAGTTGATCTTCTTGGCGATGTCGCCGTCGTTGGTCAGGATCATGCCGCCGCGCGGACCGCGCAGGGTCTTGTGCGTCGTCGTCGTCGTGACGTGGGCGTGCGGCACCGGGTCGGGATAGGCGCCGCCGGCGATCAGGCCGGCGTAGTGGGCCATGTCGACCATCAGATAGGCGCCGACCGAATCGGCGATCTCGCGGAAACGCTTGAAGTCGATGTGACGCGAATAGGCCGAGGCGCCGGCCAGGATCAACTTGGGCTTCTCCTTCTGGGCCATTTCGGCGACGTGGTCATAGTCGATCAGATGGGTGTCTTCGCGGACCTTGTAGGTCACGGGGCGGAACCACTTGCCCGACTGGTTGGCGGGCGAACCGTGGGTCAGGTGACCGCCGCAGGCCAGGTCCATGCCGAGGAAGGTGTCGCCCGGCTGCAGCAGGGTGAAGAAGACGGCCTGGTTGGCCTGGGCGCCCGAGTGGGGCTGGACGTTGGCGAAAGCGGCGCCGAACAGTTCCTTGGCGCGCTCGCGGGCCAGGTCCTCGGTGATGTCGACGAACTCGCAGCCGCCATAGTAGCGACGGCCCGGATAGCCCTCGGCGTATTTGTTGGTGAGGACCGAACCCTGCGCGTCCAGCACCGCCTGCGAGACGATGTTTTCCGAAGCGATCAGCTCGATCTGCTCCTTCTGGCGGCCCAGTTCGCCCTGGATGCCCTTGAAGATCGCCGGATCGGCGTCGGCGAGGGTCTTGGAGAAATATGCGTCGTGGGTAAAGGCGGTCACTGGCGGGCATCCCGAAGGCTGAAGGCGGAAACGGCGCACCTATCTAGGCCGCGCCGCCGAACACCACAACATCTAGGGGGCTGGAAGCCGCTCACCCCCGTCATCCCGGAAGCGGTGCAGCCGCTATCCGGGACCGCTGGAAGCGCCAACGTCGGCGTGTCGGGCGGTCCCGGCTCTGCGCTGCGCTTCGGCCGGGATGACAGGGAGAATTCAGCGCTGCGACAACGCCCGCTTCAGCTTGGCGATCGCCACGCGTTCGACCGCGCGCGGCTCGGCGGCCGGGCCCATGGCCGAGACCTCGACGCCCGTGGCCGCGTGCACGGCCGAGCATTTCACATAGGTCCCGTTGCGGACGAACTCGACGAGAACTTCGCCCAGCTCCGTCTCGGCCATCAGGCGGCGACCGGCTGCCGGGCCACGTTGCAGTGCGACCAGAGCTTGTCCATGGCGTCGACCAGCTTGTCGATCATGCCGTCGTCGTGGTCCGGCGACGGGGTGAAGCGCAGGCGTTCGGTGCCCTTGGGCACGGTCGGGTAGTTGATCGGCTGGACGTAGATGCCGAAGTCTTCCAGCAGCATGTCCGAGATCAGCTTGCAGTGCACCGGATTGCCGACGTGCACCGGCACGATGTGGCTGACGCTGGGCAGGACCGGGATGCCGGCGGCGCTGAGGCGGCGCTTCAGGGTCTCGGCGCGCTCCTGATGGGCGACGCGCAGTTCCGGGTGCGCCTTCAGGTGACGGACCGAGGCCAACGCCCCGGCGGTCAGGGCCGGCGGAAGGCTGGTGGTGAAGATGAAGCCCGAGGCCCAGCTGCGCACCGCGTCCACGATCACCGCGTCAGCGGCGATATAGCCGCCCATGACGCCGATGGCCTTGCCTAGGGTGCATTCGACGATGTCGATGCCGTCCAGCAGGCCGTCGCGCTCGGCCACGCCCGCGCCGGTGGCGCCGTAGAGGCCGACCGCATGGACCTCGTCCAGATAGGTCATGGCGCCGTATTTCTTGGCCAGGGCGACGGTGCCGGCGACGTCGGCGATGTCGCCGTCCATCGAATAGACGCTCTCGAAGGCGATCAGCTTGGGCGCGCCCAGCGGCGCGGCGGCCAGAAGCTCCTCGAGGTGTTCAAGGTCGTTGTGATGGAAGATGTGGCGCGGACCGCCGCCGTGGCGGATGCCCTCGATCATCGAGGCGTGGTTCAGGGCGTCGGAGAAGATGATCAGGCCCGGCAGAATCTTCTGCAGCGTCGCCAGCGTCGCCTCATTGGCCACATAGCCCGAGGTGAACAGCAGGGCCGCTTCCTTCTGGTGCCAGCTGGCCAGCTCGGCTTCCAGGTCAACCGCCGAGCGCGTGGTGCCCGAGATATTGCGCGTGCCGCCGGCCCCGGCGCCCACGGCGTCGATCTCGGCCTTCATGGCGTCCAGCACCACCGGATGCTGGCCCATGCCCAGATAGTCGTTGGAGCACCAGACCACGACGTCCTGTTCGGACCCGTCCTCGCGGCGGCGGACCGCCTGCGGGAACTGGCCGCGCACGCGCTTCAGATCGGCAAAGACGCGATAGCGGCCTTCGCTGCGAACCTGCTCAACAGAGCTTTGAAAGGCGGACTTATAGTCGAACAAGGCGGCAGTTCTTTCGCTTATACAGCTTTCCGCGCCTAATTGCGCTCACCGCCCAGCGTTGTCCATGTCGAGAGCGGGACAAAGTGTCTCAAGCCCTTAAATGATAACGGTTCTCATTTTAGTGGCCCGCGGTCGTCGGCCCTGCGGGACCTCCCGACCCGACGCGGGCTGAGACCCACTTTCCTCCCTGTCGCGCAGCGATGGGGAGGTGGATCGGCGCCGAAAGGCGACGAGACGGAGGGGGCGACTCGACCGCTGACGTCTGCGCCGCCCCCTCCACCACTTCGTGGTCCCCCTCCCCACTTCGTGGGGAGGAAAGAAGCAGGCCCTAGTTCGCCAGCGTATCCAGCCGCCCGCGCAGCATCTGCACCATGGCGGAGAAGTCCTTGCCGCCGTAGCCGAGGCCGTTGAACAGGGCGTAGAGGGCCTCGGCCTGGGCGCCGAGCGGGGTGGTGGCGCCCGCCTTGGCGGCGGCGTCCTGGGCCAGCTTCAGGTCCTTCAGCATCATGGCGGTGGCGAAGCCGCCTTCGTAGTCGCGGTTCGACGGCGCGGTCGGGACCGGGCCGGCCCAGGGGTAGTAGTTGCTGACGCTCCAGCACTGGCCCGAGGATTTCGAGGCGATCTCGAAGAAGCGTTCCGGCTCCAGGCCCAGCTTCTCCGCCAGGGCGATGGCTTCGCAGGTGCCGATCATCGAGATGCCGAGCAGCATGTTGTTGCAGATCTTGGCCGCCTGGCCGGCGCCGTGGTCGCCGGCGCGGATGGTGATGCGGCTCATCGGGGCCAGCGCCGGTTCGACGCGGGCGAAGTCGGCCTCGTCGCAGCCGACCATGAAGGCCAGGGTCCCGGCGTCGGCGGCGGCGGTGCCGCCCGAGACGGGGGCATCGGCGAAGGCGTAGCCCGCCTCCTTGGCCAGGGTGGCGACCTTGCGCGCCGTCTCCACGTCGATGGTCGAGCAGTCCAGCAGCAGGGCGCTGGCCGGGGCCACGCCGATGATCTGTTCGGAATAGACGCTGAGGACGTGCGGCCCGGCGGGCAGCATGGTGATGACCGCCTCGGCGTCCTTCACCGCCTCGGCGACCGAACTGACGACCTGGCACCCGGCCTCGGCGGCGCGTTCCAGCGCGGCGGGCGACAGGTCAAAGGCGGCGACGTCATGCCCGGCCTTCGCCTGATTGGCGGCCATGCCGCCGCCCATGTTGCCGAGACCGATGAAGGCGATGCGAGTCATCAGAGCGTTTCCCTTATGGATTTTGGCCGAGGGTTAGCGCCCCCCGCCCCGCTTCGCCAGTCACCAGTTTGATAGGTCGCGCCCAAAGGCCGGTGTCTCACGCTCTGCCCCCCCCTTCATGCGTCATCCCCGGCCTTGTGCCGGGGATCCAGACACTCGAGCGTCGCCAGGACCGCGCGGCGCCCCGAACTTGGGATGTCGTGTTTATGGATTCTCGGCACAAGGCCGAGAATGACGCCCAAGAACAACCTATAGCGGTTTTCTGAAGCGATAGACGAACTGGTCGGTCTTGCCGCGAATGGCCTCGTCGAAGACGTTCAGGCTGTGATTGTCCGCCGGGTTGGCCACCGCCGAGGTCTCGCCGTCGAAGACGAAGCCCGCGGCCTCAACCTCCTTGCGCAACTGCGCGCCCTCGATCCGGTGCAGGGTCCCGACGACGGTGTTGCCGGCGCCGGGGGCGGCCTGATGGTCGATGACCACGAACAGGCCGCCGGGCTTCAGCGCCGCATAGATGGCCGCGTTCATCCGGGTCACGTCCACGCCGAAACTGGGGATGTGGAAGTCGTGGTATTCCTGGCTCATGAAGACCACGTCCAGCGGCTGGTCAAAGGCCATGGCGTCCAGGTCGCCGTTGACGCGGCTGACGTTGGGATAGGCGGCGACCAGGGCGTCGGCGCGCGGGTTCTCGCGCTCGGCGGTCTTGTTGGGCACGAAGGCGTAGACGTGACCGCCCTCGCCCACCACCCGCGCGAACAGACGGGTGAAATAGCCCGCGCCGGGGCGGATGTCGGCGATGCGCTGGCCCGGCCGAAGCTGGGCGAAGGCGAGGATCTCGGCCGGATGACGCAGCCGATCGCGCGCGACCTCGTCGGCGGGACGCAAGCTGTCGGCGACGGCGCTTTGCACCAGACCAGCCGGCGGGGCGCTCTGGGCCAGAACCGGCGAAGCGGCGACCAGCAGGGCGGACAGGGCGGCGGCGAGCAGGCAGGACTTCATGGGGCGACCTCCGGGAAAGCTGGGCCGCATAAGGCGCGTGGATGAGGCGACTGGCAAGCCGCCTCATCCAACAGGGTTCAGCCCGCCGACATCGACGCCGGGGACTGCTTCTCTTTCAGCGTGACCAGTTCCTCGGCCATGGTCGGGTGGACGGCGCAGGTGGCGTCCCACTGGGCCTTGGTCAAGCCGGCCTTCACGGCAATGGCGGCCAGTTGGATCATCTCCGGGCTTTCCGGGCCGACAATGTGGACGCCGACGACGCGCTGGCTGTCGGCCTCGACCACCAGCTTCATCAGCACCCGCTCGTCCGAACCGGTGAAGGCGTATTTCATCGGCCGGAAGCGGGTCACATAGACATCGACCTCGCCCGGACAGGCGCGGCGCGCCTCATGCTCGGACAGGCCGACGACGCCGACCGGCGGCTGGCTGAAGACGGCGGTGGCGACGGCTTCGTAGTCGAAATGCTGCGGGTTGTTCTTGTAGACCGTCTCATGGAAGGCGACGGCCTCGCGGATGGCGACCGGCGTCAGGTTCATCCGGTCGGTCACGTCGCCGATGGCCCAGATGTTGTCGGCCGAGGTCTTCGAGAAGGGATCGACGGCGATGGCCCCCTCGTCGTTCAACTCGACGCCCGCGTTCTCAAGCCCCAGTGCCTTGACGTAGGGAACGCGGCCGGTGGCGAACATGACCACGTCGGTTTCCAGCGTCATGCCGTTGCCCAGGTGGTTGACCAGGCCGGTCTCGGTCTTCTCGATCGACGTGTGCTGGCAGCCCAGGATGACCTTGATGCCGCGCTTCTCGATCTCGCCCGCCAGATGGGCGCGCACGTCGTCGTCAAAGCCGCGCAGGATATTCGGCCCGCGATAGATCAGGGTCGTCTCGACGCCCAGACCAGCAAAGATGCCCGCGAACTCGACCGCGATATAGCCGCCGCCCGCGATCAGGATGCGCTTGGGCAGTTCCGGCAGGTGGAAGGCTTCTTCGGAGGTGATGGCGTGTTCAACGCCCGGCAGGTCCTCGGGCTTCCACGGACGGCCGCCGGTGGCGATCAGGATCTTCTCGGCGGTGAAGGTCTGGTTCTTGCCGACGATCTCGACGGTGTGGGCGTCCTTCATCACGGCGCGGCCGTGGACCAGATCGACGCCCGCCTTGCCCAGGTTGGCGGCGTAGATGCCCGACAGGCGGGCGATCTCGACGTCCTTGGCCTGCAGGAAGGTCGGCCAGTCGAATTTGGCGTCAGCGAACGACCAGCCGTAGCCCTCGGCGATTTCCAGCGCGTGGCTGACTTCCGAGGCCATGACCATGAATTTCTTGGGCACGCAGCCGCGAATGACGCAGGTGCCGCCGACCCGATACTCCTCGGCCACGGCCACCTTCTTGCCGCCCAGCGCGGTCAGCCGCGCCGCGCGCACCCCGCCCGAACCGGCGCCGATGACGAAGAGGTCGTAGTCGTAGGCGTCGGACATTCGGTAAGCTCCGGGCGCCGTGGCGGCGCAGCAATCAAAGGGCGCATCCATCGGCGCGCCTCGCACAGGCACGGCAGTTAGGCAGGAGCCACGCCGGACGCAAGCCGGGCGCCATTTGACCCGCCTCTCGATTTGATCGAGGCTTCGCCGAACGACAATCTTCGAAAGAAGGCTCTCATGCTGGCTTCCCTCCTCGCCGCCCTCGCAATCACCGTCGCACCCCAGGAACGCGAACCGCTCACCGACGGCTTCGACCGTCGGTGAGCGGTCTCGAAGGTCAGGGGAGATAGGCGGCGGCTTCGCCGACGTTCTTCTTCGCTCTGCAGGTCGCTCATGCCGATTTGACCTATGCACCTCATGCCATAACTCTAAAATAACATCGATAGATTGAACCGGAGATTGTCGTGATCGCTCTCGCCCTGGCCGTCTTGCTTTCAGCAACTCCTGTTCAGGACTTGCCTGCCGCCCAAGCCGCGCCCGGCGTCGAGGACGCGCCCGTTCGCCTTGAGGACGTTGAGGTCACCGGGCGCTCGCTTGAATCCATGATCGACGACTTCGTAGGCTCCGTCGCAGCCCCCAATCCGAATCGGAGCCTGGCGCGGTGGCGCGGCAAGCTTTGCATCGGCGCCGCCCACTTCGAGCCCGAAACCGCCCAGTATCTGGTCGACCGAGTTTCAACCGTAGCCAGCGATCTGGGTCTGAGAACCGGCGCGCCCGGATGCTCGCCGAACGTGCTCATCATCGCCGCCAGCGACGCCAACTCCATGGCCGCTCAAATGACTCAGGACAGCAAGCACACCTTCCGGATGGGCGGATCAGGCATGGATCGAGGCGGCGCCGCCTTGGGGGCGTTTCAATCGTCCAACCAGCCAGTACGCTGGTGGCAGGTCAGCATGCCCGTGGATGCCGTCACCGGCGAACGCGTTACGCGCATACCGGGCGAGTGCCAGGGAAGCTGTGAGTCCGTCTATTCGTACGTGCCAGTCCTCAACGTCTTCGCCTCGCGTCTCAGCACGCAAATCGTTGATGACATTTTCCGAACCATCGTCGTCGTGGACGCCAATCAACTCGCCAACGTCCAGATTCAGCAACTGGCCGACTACATCGCCATGGTCACCTTCGCCCAGATTGATCCGAAGGCGGACACCAGCCGCTATGCGTCGATCCTGAATGTCTTCGATGCGCCTGAAAGCGTCATCAGCCTCACCGAATGGGACAAGGCCTATCTGGCCGGCCTCTATGACACCCAGCGAACCCGCAAGAGCCTTAGTGCGGCGCGCTCCGAGATCACCTCTTCGATCCAACGCACCCACGAACGGCTGCGCGCAGAAGAGCAGACGCAAGACTAGGAGCAAGGAGCCTTAGGGCGCCCGCGTCTCGACGCCCTCGTCCGTGCCGATGATGGCCAGGTCGGTCAGGTCGAGGAACAGGCCGTGCTCGACCACGCCGGTCAGGCTCTTGAGGTCGGCGGCGAGGCGGGCCGGATCGGCGATAACCTTGCAGGCCGCATCGTAGATCAGATTGCCGCCGTCAGTGCGGATCAGGCCGCGGTCGGCCTGGCGGACGCGGGCGGGGGCGGCGATGTCATGGTCGGCCAGGACGTCGGCGATGCGGTTGGCGGTGGTCTTGTGGCCGAAGGCGACGACCTCGATCGGCAGAGGGAAGGTTCCCAGCACCGGCACGACCTTGGCCGCGTCGGCGATGCAGATGCAGCGGGCAGACGCTTCCCACACCAGCTTCTCGCGCAGCAAGGCCGCGCCCCCGCCCTTGATCAGGGCCAGGCCGGGGCCGATCTCGTCGGCGCCGTCGACCGTCAGGTCGATACGGGGGGTGTCTTCCAGCGTCGACAGGGTCAGGCCCAGGTCGCGGGCCAGGTCGGCGGTGCGCTCTGACGTGGGGACGCAGCGCAGGCCGGTCAGATTGCGGGCGGCCAGCGCCTTCACGAACCAGGCGGCGGTCGAGCCGGTGCCCAGGCCGACGACCATGCCGGGCTCGACATGGGCGGCGGCGGCTTCGCCGGCGTTCTTCTTCTGCAGGTCGCTCATTGGGATTTCGCCGCCTTCTTTGCGCGCATCGTGTCCATGAAGCGGGCGGCCCAGCCCGGCTTCGTCGTCTGTTCGGCGCGCCCGAGGGCCAGGTCGCCGGGCGCCACGTCCCTGGTCACCACCGAGCCGGAGCCGACTATGGCGCCCGCGCCGATGGTGACGGGTGCGACCAGCGAGGAGTTTGAGCCGACGAAGGCCCCCTCGCCGACCGTGGTGCGGTGTTTGAAGAAGCCGTCGTAGTTACAGAAGATCGTGCCCGCGCCGATGTTGGCCTTGGCCCCCACCGTCCCGTCGCCGAGGTAGGCCAGATGGTTGGCCTTGGCGCCTGCGTCCATGCGGACGTTCTTGACTTCGACGAAGTTGCCGACCTTGACGCCCTCGCCCAGGTCCGCGCCGGGGCGCAGGCGGGCGTAGGGGCCGACCTCGGTCTTGGTCGCGACCTTGGCGCCTTCGATATGGCTGAAGCTGCGGATGCGCGCGCCCTCGGCCACGCGGGCGCCGGGGCCGAAGACGACGAAGGGCTCGATGGTCGTGCCGGCGCCGACTGCCGTGTCCCAGGCGAAGTGGACGGTGTCGGGGGCCGACATGGTCACGCCCGCCGCAAGGAAGTGCTCGCGCTGGGCCGACTGGAACAGGGCCTCGGCCTGGGCCAGTTCGCCTTGGGCATTGACGCCCATGACCGAGTCCTCGGCGGCGAAGACGGCGCGGGTCGGGGCGCCGCGCTTGCGGGCCAACTCGACCACGTCGGTCAGATAGTATTCGCCCTTGGCGTTGTCGTTCTTCACCTGGGCCAGCAGGTCGAACAGCAGGCCGACCGGCGCGGCCATGACGCCGGAGTTGCAGGCGGTGATCGCCAGAACCTGTTCGGAAGCCTCCTTGGCCTCGGTGATGGCCAGAAGGTCGTCGCCGTCGAGGATCAGACGACCGTAGGCGCCGGGATCGCGGGCCTCGAAGCCGATGACGGTGACGCCTTCATGCCGATTGGCGAAGTCTGGGGCGAAGACCGGCTCGATGTCGGCGGCCTTCAGCAGCGGCACGTCGCCATAGGTCACGACCACATGGCCGATGAAGTCGCCCAGCACGGCCTCAGCGGCGCGCACGGCGTGGCCGGTGCCGAGCGGCGGGTCCTGAACGGCGATGGAGTCCTCGCCCAGACGGCGCACGACGTGGTCGCGGACCTCGGGCGAATGAGAACCGACCACCACGACGATACGCTCGCAGCCCAGGGCCTCGGCGGCGTCGATGGCGTGATCCAGCATGGCGCGCTGGCCGACCGGGTGCAGCACCTTGGGCAACGGCGACTTCATCCGCGTGCCCTGCCCGGCGGCGAGGATGATGGCGGCGCGAGGATGTGGTGCGGTCATGAATCGATCCGGCGGCTTGTCGTCCTGCGCGATCTAGCCCATTGCCGGGGCCTGCGCGAGCCGGGAGACGACATGAGCATCGAACGCGATCTGGAAGGCTGGACCATCGCCTTCGACCTGGACGGGACTCTGGTGGACTCGGCGCCCGACCTGATCGGCACGCTGAACCGGATGCTGGTCGAGTATGAGTTGCCGCCCGTGCCCATGTCCTCGGCCCGGCATCTGGTCGGGCACGGGGCGATGGCCCTGCTGCGTCACGGCTTCATGGAGGCCGGCGCCGCCTGGGACGAGGCCCATGCCCCCGGTCTGTTCGACCGCTTCATCGAGGACTACCTGGCCCACATCGCCGACGAGAGCCGCGCCTTCGACGGCGTGGTTCCGGCGCTGGAGCGGCTGGCCGCGCGCGGGGCGATCCTGTGCGTCGCCACCAACAAGCGCACCGACCTGTCCGTCGCCCTGATCGAGGCGCTGGACCTGACCAAGCACTTCGCCTTCATCGCCGGGCCGGACGCGGTCTCGGCCCGCAAGCCCAGCGGCGCCCATATCCATGAAGCGGTGCAGAAGGCGGGCGGCGATCCGGTGCGCTGCGTCATGGTCGGCGACAGCACCACCGACACCAAGGCGGCCAAGGACGCGGGCGTGGCCTGCATCGTCGTCGGCTTCGGCTACAACGACGTGCCGCGCGACGAGTTGGGCGGGGATGTGGTGATCGACCACTACGACGGGTTCGAAGCGGCGCTGGCCGAGGTGATGCCTTAACGCATCTTCCCTTCTCCCCTTGCGGGAGAAGGTGGCAGCCGAAGGCTGACGGATGAGGGGTTGCGGGACATTCAACTCGCCGCCTTCAGAGCGTAGCGAGACCCCTCATCCGGCCCTGACGGGCCACCTTCTCCCGCAAGGGGAGAAGGATCAGAGTTAGAAAATCTAAACATCCAGACAGAACTTCTGCGCGCCATCTGCGCCCGTCGCGGTTGCCGTAACGCACGCCTGCAAACACATAGACCGACCGCTCCTCCCCAAAGGTCGTCATGTTCCGTCGCTTCTTCGCCATCCCCCTCTGGCAGCGCACCGCCGCCGGTTTCGCCCTGGGCATCATCGCCGGCCTGATCCTGCGCGAGCAGGCGACCGTCTGGCTGAAGCCGATCGGCGACGTCTATCTGAACCTGATCCGCATGGTGGTGGCGCCGCTGGTGCTGTTCACCATCGCCAGCTCCATCGCCAAGCTGGGCGAAGGCGTCGGCGCGGTGCGGCTGGGGGTGCGGACGCTGGTGTGGTTCGCCATCACCTCGCTGCTGGCGGTGCTGGTCGGTTTCGCCTTCGGCCATCTGATCAATCCCGGCGTCGGCCTGTCGGACCTGCCGCTGGGCGAGGTGAAGGCGCGCGATATCCCCACCCCGCTGCAAGTGCTGCTGGGCATCGTGCCCACGAACCCCTTCGCGGCGCTGAGCGAGGGCAAGGTGCTGCAGATCATCTTCTTCTCGGCCCTGGTAGGCGGGGCGCTGGTGGCGCTGGGCGACCGGGCGCAGAACGCGCGGCGGCTGGTGGATGAGGGCGCGGCGCTGATCTTCCGCATCACCCGCTGGGTGATCCAACTGACGCCCTTCGGCGTGTTCGGCCTGATCGGCTCGGTCGTCGGCGGTTACGGCTGGGAGGCGCTGCTGCCGCTGGGCAAGTTCATCTTCGCCATCTACGCCGCCTGCCTGTTCCACATCCTGATCGTCTATTCGGGCCTGCTGAAGCTGCACGGGTTGAAGATCACCAGCTTCTTCCGTGGCGCCTTCGCGGCGCAGCAGACGGCCTTCGCCACCTCCTCGTCGATGGGCAGCCTGCCGATCACCCTGCGCCAGACGGTCGAGCGTCTGGGCGTGCCCCAGGCCTACGCCGCCTTCGCCGTGCCTTTGGGCGCCAATGTGAAGATGGACGGCTGCGGCGCCATCTACCCGGCCATCGCGGCCATCTTCATCGCCCAGTATTTCGGCATCGACCTCAGCCTGACCCAGTACGTCCTGATCGGCCTGACGGCGGTTCTGGGTTCGCTGGGCACGGCCGGGGTGCCCGGCACCTCCATCGTCATGCTGACCCTGACCCTGTCGACGGCGGGCCTGCCGCTGGAGGGCATCGGCTACATCGTCGCCATCGACCGGATCATCGACATGATCCGCACCGCCACCAACGTCACCGGCCAAATGCTGGTCCCGGTCCTGGTCGCCAAGGAAGAGAAGATCCTGAACGAGAACATCTACAACGGTCACGTCGCCTGGCTGCCTGGCGACCCCGACACCGAGACGCCGGAAGGGGTCCGCGCCGCCGGTATTTGATCGAATGAGGCTTGCCGTCGTCGGAATCGCGGGCTACATCGCGCCTCCCGACGGCCCAAGCCTTTTCGATTTGGCCGTTCTGCGCTGGACGCGTAGCTCAGCGGGAGAGCACCTCGTTCACACCGAGGGGGTCACAGGTTCAATCCCTGTCGCGTCCACCATTTCTTTCAATCACTTGGGTGATTGAGGAACCACCTGCTCCCCGAACCTCCCCAGAAACGTGCTGCAGGGATCTGCATGGCGGGAGCGTGCAGCCGCGTGCCGTGCCTGGCCGGTAGATCCATGCCTCGCGAATGCGAACAGGGCTTCGCCGCGGTGGAGTTCTACACCCAGATCAAGACCGGTTATTCCGCGAGCTAGGCCCGCCGCCCTTCGCCGCCCCGCGTCAGCCAAGTCCAATGCAAGGCCTGGCTGCGTGGGACCGATCCCGCCGATCACTCCATGGGAGACCGGCCCGTTTCATCGTCTTCCATGCTGAACCAGGCATCCGCCCGCGTTTGATCCAAGCCCTGCCCCGGCCGAGCGGGACCATTCTGGAGCCCCCCGGCTTCACCGACGGCTCCCGCCACGGGCTGCCTTGCTGAAACGGACTGCAACTGGGTCAGCCGCTGGCCGATAATATCCTCCAACGAGCAGGCTTCCAGCACGCTGAGGAGTCCGCCCTCGATCCGCGACAAGGCTTCGCCATCGCCATTGCGAACCAGGACGACATCGCGCAATCCCGCCTCCGAGGCCGCCATCAGCCCTTCCGTCGCGGTGGCCAGATCCTGCCGGATCGCTGCGACGATTTCGTCGAACGCGTCTGCCTCGCCCATCTTCAGAACTCGCCCAGAACGGCCGTCAGCTTCTGCTTCAGCACGGCGTGGGTGAAGGGCTTGATGATGTAGCTGTTCACGCCCGCCTGACGCGCCGCGATGACGTTTTCGACCTTGGCCTCAGCGGTCACCAGGACGAACGGCAATGACCTGGTCTTCGGATCCGCGCGAACCGCCTTCAGCAATTCGAAGCCCGTCATCGGCGCCATGTTCCAGTCCGACAGGACCAGGCCGTAGCCGCCCGTACCGATCATCGACAGCGCCGTGGGGCCGTCGGTCGCCTCATCGACGTTTTGAAAACCGAGCTGATTCAACAGCCCCCTCACGATCCGCACCATGGTTTTGTAGTCATCCACGACCAGAATTTTCATCGCTTTGTCGACAGTCATGATCCCCCCCAATCACACACAGTGATCGATAGCGTCAGTAAAACTGCGATATCATAAACAAATTCTGGACATTGATTCAGATCAAAAAGCCACGTCCATCAAACCTGATAGGATCAATATACACCACAGGCGCAATGGAATGCACGCAAAGAAGAACTAAATTAGTTATATGGTGCAGAAAATACATTAGCGTAATCGATCATTGCTTTGAATAATTTCGCACTCTCTGACTTTCCCTGTAGCGAATTATTCGAATCTATAGATAACAACGCCATTCCACGCGTTCATTCGTTTGGCGCCGGCCTCCCTTTGGACCTGCCGCCGCAATTTTCAGGGAGAGGCTGTGGACGAGGTTCTGGGCGACTTCATCGCGGAAACGCGCGAGGGCCTCGAGGCGCTGGACAGCGAACTCGTGCGCTTCGAGCGCAATCCTCACGACCCCGAGCCGCTGGCGAGCGTCTTCCGACTGATGCACACCATCAAGGGGGCGTGCGGCTTTATCGGCTTGGCGCGGCTGCAACGCATCGCCCATGCGGCGGAAGAAGTGCTGGGCGGCTTCCGCGACGGCTCCCTGTCGGTGAGCGCCGCCGCCGTCACCACCATTCTGGAAGCCGTCGACGTGATCCGCG
Organism: Brevundimonas sp. 2YAF1; assembly: GCF_052114745.1. Classification (NCBI taxonomy): domain Bacteria; kingdom Pseudomonadati; phylum Pseudomonadota; class Alphaproteobacteria; order Caulobacterales; family Caulobacteraceae; genus Brevundimonas; species Brevundimonas sp. 2YAF1. Next base: position 30,085 of record NZ_JBFRFI010000012.1, read on the forward strand.
GCCTGATCGACAGCCTGGACGCGACCGGCGAAGAGCCTGCGGGTCAGGACGCCTCGCTCATCGCCCGTCTCGAAGCGGCCTGCGTCGCCGCCGGGCCTGCGGCGGCCGTCGCCCCCGCCCCCGCCTCGACGACCAGCCCCCTGATCGAGCGCCTCGGCGGCGACGCCACGCTCGACGCCGCCGCCGAAGCCGCCACGCCGTCGCTGATGCGGTTGCCCGCGCTTGAGCCTCTGCTCGGCGACGCCGACCCCATCCTGCTGCAGGCCGCCCTTCTGCAAGGCCTGATAGGCGCAGCGCGCGGCGGCGACACCACCGCCCTGACGCGGGCGCTGGAGGACATCGCCGACATTCGCCTGGAAGGCGAAATGCAGGACGCCCTGTTCGCCGTCGTCGCCATCGCGCTAGAGGCCCTGGGCGCGGCGCCCGAGGACGTGGCCGAATTGCGCGTCCGCGCCCGGATCGTCATCGACACGCCCGCCGCCGCGCCGCTGACGCCGCCCTCGGCCGACGACGCCCCTCCCTCCGCCTGGGTCGGCAAATCGGCCGCCACTATCCGCATCAACGTCGAGGTGCTGGAACAGCTGATGCGCTCGGTCAGCGAACTGGTGCTGATCCGCAACCAGATGATCCAAACCCTGCGGCTGGAGCCGGAAAGCCCGTTCAAGGCGCCGCTCCACCGGCTGAACCAGGTGACCAGCGAGATTCAGGAAAAGGTCATGGTCTCGCGGATGCAGCCGATCGGCGGCGCCTGGGCCAAGCTGCCGCGTCTGGTGCGCGACCTTGAGAACGAACTCGGCAAGCGCATCGAACTGCACATGTCCGGTCAGGAGACCGAACTGGACCGGCAGGTGATGGAGCTGATCCGCGACCCGCTGACCCACATGATCCGCAACGCCGCCGATCACGGGCTGGAGTCGACGGACCAGCGGCGCGCCGCCGGCAAGGCCGAGGCAGGCCGCATCACCCTGTCGGCGCGTCACGAAGGCGGGGCCATCGTCATCGAGGTGGCCGACGACGGGCGCGGCCTGTCCGTTTCGCGCCTGCGGTCCAAGGCGGTCGCCCTGGACCTGCTGTCGCCCGCCGAAGCCGAGCAGATGAGCGACGCCGAGGCGATGCAGCTGATCTTCCGCGCCGGGTTTTCGACCGCGTCGCAGGTCACCAGCGTCTCGGGCCGGGGCGTCGGCATGGATGTCGTGCGCTCCAACATCGAACAGATCGGCGGGGTGATCGAACTGAGGTCCACCGAGGGTCAGGGCGCCTGTTTCACCGTTCGCATCCCCCTGACCCTGACCATCGTCTCAGCCCTGATCGTCGAGGCGGGCGGCGAGCGGTTCGCCCTGCCCCAGTCGTCGATCATCGAACTGGTCAGCGCCAGCGGCGCCTCGGGCCGCTGTATCGAGCAGATCGAGGGCGCCCCCGTTCTGCGGCTGCGCGAGCGGCTTCTGCCTCTGGTTTCGCTGCAACGGCTGCTGAAGCTAGGCGAGGACGGCCCGCCCCAGGCGGCCAGCGAGACCTGCATCGTCGTCACCCATTTCGGCGCCTGCACCTTCGGCGTCATCGTCGACCGGGTCTTCGATATCGAGGAGATCGTGGTCAAGCCGGTGGCGGGGGTGCTGCGCCACCTCAACCTCTATTCGGGGGCGACCATTCTCGGCGACGGGGCGGTCATCCTGATCCTCGACCCCAAGGGCACCGCGCGCACCGCCGGGGTCGATCAGATTTCCGGGCAGTTGGCCGGTCTTGGCGCCGACGCCGCGCGAGGCGCAAACGCCGCCCCGCCGCCGAAAGAGGAGGCCATGCTCCTGTTCCGCGCCGCCGACGCGACCCTGCGCGCCGCGCCGCTGACCACCGTGTCCCGCATCGAAGAGATCGAGGCAGGACAGATCGAACAGGTGGAAGGCCGCGCCGTGCTTCAGTATCGCGGTCGCCTGATGCCGATCCTGGGCGCCGACGGCCGCGCGCCCGACTGGACCGGCCCCGGTCGACGCCCCCTGCTGGTCTTCGCACGCGGCGATCAGGCTCTGGGCATGCTGATCGGAGAGATCGTCGACATCGTCGAAACCGCCGCCCGGCCCGAGATCAACAGCACGGGCGGGCTGACGCTGGGCAGCCTGATCGTCCTCGATCAGGCCGCCGACCTGATCGACGTCGACGCCTACTGGCGCCGGGCCTTCGATGCGGCCCCGGCGACCGAGGCCGGACCGGCCGCCGCCCCGCTCGCCGGGCTGAAACGCCTGCTGATCATCGACCCCAGCGCCTTCACTCAGCTTCTGCTGGGACCGCTGCTGGCGCGCGCCGGTTACGCCGTAACCGTGGCTCCGGACGCCGAGGGGGCGCTGGGGCACCACGACGCCAGCGAGGTCTTCGACCTGATCCTGGCTGATCTCCAGCCCAGCCGCGCGCGAGAGTTCGCCCGCATCCTGGCCGGGGCCGAGCGGTGGCACGCCACCCCCCTGTTGAGTTTGACCCTGCTGAACGGCGGCGGCCCGGCGCTGGATGCCACCCGGTTGCTGGACGCCGTCTCCAGCGCCCTGACGCCCGAAAGCGCGGCGGCGTGAGCGGGCCGAACCCTATGACAGAGGCCGGGCTGGTCTCGGTCCAGATCGGCGGCCAGACCTTCGGCGTGCCGGTTCTGGAGGTGCAGGACGTGATCGCTCAGACCGCGATCAACCGCGTGCCCTTAGCCCCACCCGAGATCGCCGGTTCGCTGAACCTGCGCGGCCGCATCGTCACCGCCATCGACATGCGCCGCCGCCTCGGCCTGCCGCCGCAGGCCGAGGATCAGAGCACGAGCAGCGTCTCGGTCATCGTCGAACAGGCCTCGGGCGAGCTCTACGCCCTGATGGTCGATGACGTCGGGGACGTCCTCTGGCTGCCGCCCTCGGCGCACGAGCCGACGCCGCCGACCCTGTCGCCCGCTTGGCGCGACCTGTGCGACGGCCTCTACCGGTTGGAGGACGACCTCATGCTGGTGCTGCGGACCGAGGCCGTCCTGACGCTGAACGATCCGTCCGTCGGCGAAGCCCTCGCCTGACCGCCGCCCGCACCTTTCAACTCGCCCCTCACGGAGACCCATCATGACCAGCGGAGCCACAGCGCGCAGCGCCCGCACCATCGACCAGAGCGCCAAGGCGTCCGCCGAATGGACGCCCGACTTCCAGCAGTTGCTGGACGACGCCCCGGTCAACGTCATGATCTGCGACCTGATCAATTTCGAGATCACCTACGCCAACAAGGCCACGCTGACGACGCTGCGCTCGATCGAACACGTCCTGCCGATCCGGGCCGACGAGCTGGTCGGCGCCTCGATCGACGTCTTCCACAAGGCCCCGGCCCATCAGCGCCGGATGCTGGCCGATCCGCGCAACCTGCCCCATCGCGCGACCATCGAGATCGGCGGCGAGTTCCTGGACCTGCTGGTCAGCGCCGTGCTGGACGATCAGGGGCGCTATGTCGCCGCCATGACCACCTGGTCGCTGCAGACCGAACGGGTCAAGGCCGAGCGCGACAACCAGCGCCTACTGCAGATGCTGGACGACATGCCGCTGAACGTCATGCTGTGCGAGCCGGAAGAACTGCGTCTGACCTATGTGAATCGTCGCTCGATCGAGACCCTGCGTCCGCTTCAGCACCTGCTGCCGATCCCGGTCGATCAGATGCTCGGCCAGTCCATCGACATCTTCCACAAGCACCCAGAACATCAGCGCCGGATGCTGGCCGATCCCCGCAGCCTGCCGCATCGCGCCCTGATCCAGCTGGGTGATCAGAAGCTGGACCTCAACATCGCCGCGGTGAAGAACACCGAGGGACGGATGACGGGCATGATGCTGACCTGGGCCGTCGTCACGGAACAGGCCCGGTTCATCGACCGCGTCAACGACTTCAGCCAGGACGTGGCCGGGGCCGCCGTCGCCCTCAGCAACATGGCCCAGGGCATGGCCGTCAGCGCCGAGGAGACCAATAGCCAGGCCTCGGCCGTCGCCGTCGCCTCCGACGAGGCCTCGTCCAACGTCCAGACCGTGGCGGCCGCCGCCGAAGAGTTGTCCGCCTCGATCCAGGAGATCACCCGTCAGGTCGAACAATCCAGCAGCATCTCGCGTCTGGCGGTCGAAGAAGCCCTGTCCACCGACGAGACCATGCGCGGCCTGGCCGACTCGGCCGAACGGGTCGGCGAGGTCGTCGGCCTGATTCAGGAAATCGCCGCCCAGACCAAGCTGCTGGCCCTGAACGCCACCATCGAATCCGCCCGCGCGGGCGAGGCTGGCAAGGGCTTCGCCGTCGTCGCCTCGGAGGTCAAGAACCTGGCCGATCAGACGGCGCGCGCCACCAAGCAGATCGCCGATCAGGTCAACTCGATCCAGAAGGCCAGCCACGCCGCCGTCAGCGCCATCGAGAGCATCCGCCGCACCATCGAACGCGCCAGTGAAGCCTCCTCCGCCATCGCCAGCGCGGTCGAGGAACAGGGCGCCGCGACGCAGGAGATCACCCGCAATGTTCAGGAAGCGGCCATGGGCACGCGCGAGGTCTCGGCCAACATCGTCGCTGTGACCGCCGCCGCGTCGGACAACGCCCAGGCCGCGACCGACATGCTGTCGGCGACGGCGGGCCTGACGGAAAAGGCGCGCGAGCTCGACACGCTGCGGGCCGAGATCGAATCCTTCATGCGCGGCTAGGAGTTCGGGCGGCGCCCGCACCCGTCAGGCGGTGCGGGCGCTGCGCCCCGGAACGGCTCGCCGGAACAGGCCGGCCGCCCCCGGCGTCAGTTCGAAGGCGTCGGTGACGCCCAGCACGGTCTCGGCGCTGCCCAGAAACAGGCCGCCGTCCTCAGCCAGGGTCCGCGCCATGCGCTGAAGGACCGCCCGCTTCTGGTCGACGTCGAAATAGATCAGCACATTGCGGCAGAAGATCACGTCGAACCCGCCCGGCAGGCTGTCGTTCAACAGGTTGTGCGGCCGAAAGCTGACCAGCGACCGCAGTTCCGGGCTGACGCGCCAGCCGTGACCGTCGCGGACGAACCAGCGGTCGCGCCGGGCGTCGGTCAGGCCCCGGCGCACCTCGAAGTCGCTGTAGAAGCCCTCCTCCGCCTTTTTCAGGATCGGCCGCGACATGTCGGTGGCCACGATCTCCAGCCGCCAGCCGGCGAGGCGAGCGCCCATCTCCTTCAGCAGGATGGCGATGGAATAGGGTTCCTGGCCGCTGGAGCAGGCGGCGCTCCAGATCCGCAGGACCCGCGTCGCGGCCCGCGCCTCGGCCAGTTGCGGCAACACCCGCCCGGCCAGAAGGTTGAACGGCGTGCTGTCGCGAAAGAAGAAGGACTCGTGGGTCGCCATCGCCTCGACGCAGCGGAGCAGCAACGCCTCCACCGACGGCCCGCCGAGGCGCAGGCGTTCCAGCAGTTGCGGCACGCCCGCCAGACCTTCGGCGCGCGCCACCTGGCTCAACCGGCTCTCGACCAGATAGCCCTTGTGGGAGGTCAGGACGAGGCCCGAGCGGTCCTTCACCAGGCGGCAGAAATGCTCGAAGTCCGGCCCGGTCACGCCGCGTTCTCCGTCGCGCGCCGAAGCCACGGCCCGATATCGTCCAGGGGCAGCACGGCCTCCGCCAGCCCCGTCGCCGCCGCCGCCGCCGGCATCCCCCAGACCGCGCTGGTGGCCCGATCCTGCGTGATGAAGCGCCCCCCGGCGCGCGCGACCGCCTCGCAGCCCAGAGCCCCGTCCGCTCCCATGCCCGTCAGGATCGCCGCCACCGCCCCGTCGCCATAGACGGCGGCCAGGCTGCGCAGCATGGGGTCCACGGCGGGTCGGCAGAAATGCTCCGGCGCGCCCTGATCCAGCCGGATGACCGGCGAGGTCGGGCCGTTCTCGACCGTCATGTGCCAGCCGCCCGGCGCGACATAGATGCGGCCCGGCTGGACCGGCTCGCCGTCCCTTCCCTCGGCGCAGGGACGCCCCGCCGCCCGCTCGATCTGTTCGGCCAGCAGGGCGGTGAAGGTCGCCGGCATATGCTGGGTCACCAGAATGGGTTGCCGCGCCCCCGCCCCCTGCAGGGCCCGGAACATCTTCAACAGCGCGGGCGGCCCGCCGGTCGAGGCGCCGATGCCCAGCGCCCGCACCATGGGACGCTGCGCGCGACCATGCCGCATCCCGAGGTTCGCGGCCGGCCGATGGGGCGACAGCGGCGCGACCACAGGCCGGGACCCGCGCGACGCCGCCAAGGCCTTCACCTTGGCGATCAGGTCGCGGCCGAACTCGGTCGCGGCGGCGATGCCGGCCTCGGGCTTGGCGACATAGTCGGCCGCGCCCATCCTCAGGGCCTCCAGGCTGATCTCGGCGTTCCGGCGCGTCAGCGTCGAAACCATGATCACCTTGACCGAGGGATGTTCGACGACGATCCGCCGCAGCGCGTCCAGCCCGCCCATGACCGGCATCTCGATGTCGAGAAGCACCACGTCCACCCTGTGCTGGCGCAGCGCCTTGAGGGCCATTTCACCGTTGGACGCGACCGCCGCCACCTCAAGCTGGGGATCGGCGTCCAGCAGACGCCGGACGATCCCGCGCACGACCGCTGAATCGTCAACGATCATCACTTTGATCGCCTGTGAGGCGTTCCCCATTGCCTTCATCCCCCAACAGCGCCACTGCAACGCTGGAAAATCGATTCAATATCGCCAGATCAAAATTGATCATATTCTGCGATGGCCGATTGATGCTCGAAGTTACGGCGTAAATCGTGACAATATCTAGTTAATGCCTATAGGAGAACTCAGCGTCGGTTAAGATCATTTGTCTGCAATGCCTATACATAAATAGAAAATTGCCCCCACAAATGCATGCACTTACACCCTAGGTGCAATCCGATTGCTTTTCACAAGCAAATGACTTTCAATATTCTATCACTTACCGGCGAGCAGATTCGAGCGGCGCGAGCGCTTTCCCGCATCGAGCAAACCGAGTTGGCCCGGCTTTCCGGCCTCAGCCTCGAAACCATCAAGAGGCTTGAGCGCATTCGCGGCCCCGTAGAGGCGAACGCCCGCACCCTGCGCGCTATTCAGGACGCCTTCGACACCATCGGCGTCCAATTCGATGGCGACGACACGGGCACAATCGGCGTCCTCCACCGCGCACGACAACGCGGAGACGACCAGGCCCGCCCCCGCGCGCCGGACCGCGAGGCCCCGCCCCGCCTGCATCGCCTCATTTATCACAGCCGCATCGCCCGAAACGCGGGCGAAAGCCTGCGGCCGACCTTGGCCTATATCAACGCAGAGGCCCAAACCCTGCATGCCGGCCTCGGCATCACCGGCATCATCTTCGCGCGAGAAGGTCATCTCCTGCAGGCGCTGGAAGGCGACAGGGACGTCGTGCATCAGGCCTATCGCGCCATCTCCTGCTACCCGCAGCACGGAGACCTTCATCTGCTTGAAGATCGCCCCACCAACCGGCGCCGGTTTCCTGACTTCAGTTTCTGCTGCGGTCTGCTCCCCTCGGATCCGAGACACCCGGCGGACCCGGCGTTTCAGGCTGATTTCCACCCGGACAGGTTGACGCCGAGCGCCGCCTCGGGACTGCTCTGCGCGGCTCGCGACCTGCAGCACTCGCCCCCGCGCAACATGCGCGGGGCGCCCGGCGCCTGCACGCTCGCGTCCGTCTGCCTGGACTCGACGTGCGGCAGCGGCCGACAAGCGCCGCCGCGCGAGATTGCGCCCCAGGCGCACTGAAACGCCACCGAAGACGAAAGGGCGCTGCCCCGCATGTAATATAATGATTTTGCTGAATTTTATTTCAAAATTCGAGAGAACGCAGATCTAAAAATCGCAGAATTCCCGTATGTAGGGACCGTTGACAGAGCGAACGCGCCAAGCGTCCGCACAGCGAGCCGCCGGGGAAGACATGATCATGAAGAACCCCCATCGCAGCGGACAACCCGGCGCCCATGACGCCCGTTCGCGCTGGCGCCATGCCCGGAGCGCGCTCAAGAAGACCCTGGCGGTTCAGGCCGGACTACCAGAGACGCTGGAGGACATCCTCAGCAGCATCCTGAACATCTCGTCTGAGGGGATTGTCGTCGCCGACCAGGATCTGCGAATCCTGCTGTTCAGCAAGGGCGCCGAGGTCATCTTCGGCTACACGGCGCCCGAGGCCCTGGGACAACCGATCGACTTCCTCATTCCGCACGAACGGCGCGAGGCGCACCGGCAGCGCGCCCAGGGCTTCGCCGCAGGCGCCATTCTCAGTCGTCGCATGAGCAGCCGCCAGGACGTCACCGGCCTGACCAAGGACGGCCGGTTGGTGCCGATCGAAGTGGGCCTGTCCAAGCTGACGACGCGCACCGGCATGATCTACACCGCCATCGTCCGGGACATCTCGGAAAGCGTGACGGCCGAGGCCGCGCTGAACCAGGCCGTCAGCGACGCCACCGCCGCCAACGCCGCAAAGTCCGCCTTTCTGGCCGCCATGAGCCACGAAGTCCGCACACCGCTTAACGGCGTCCTCGGCATGGCCCAGGCCATGGCCCGCGATCACCTTCCCTCCAAACAGGCTGAGCGACTGGAGATCATCCGCAAGTCGGGAGAAAGCCTGCTGGGGATCCTCAACGACATGCTCGACCTTTCCAAGATCGAAGCGGGCAAGCTCCAGATGGAGACGCTGGAGTTCGATCTCGGTGAACTGCTCAGCGGAGCGCACGACACCTTTTCAGCGCTGGCCGTGCAAAAAGGGCTGCAGTTCGAACTGCGCATCGCCAAGCGAGCCGAGGGCGCCTATCTGGGCGATCCGTTGCGCCTGCGACAGGTCCTCAACAACCTGGCCTCGAACGCCATCAAATTCACCGAACAGGGTCGAATCGATGTCGTCGCCGATCGACAGGGCGAACTGCTGGTCATCACAGTGAGCGACACCGGCATTGGCATTCCTCCCGATGCTCGTCTGCGGTTGTTCAACAAGTTCGAACAGGGGGACCTCTCCATTACCCGGGGCTATGGCGGCACCGGTCTGGGACTGGCCATCTGTCAGGACCTCGTCCAACTGATGGGGGGAGACATCTCCGCCGCCAGCGTGGCTGGCGAAGGGACATCCTTCACCGTTCGGCTGCCTCTGGAACACGTAGGCCAGGTCCCGCGCCTACCCGATATCCAGTGTTCCACCGACACCTCCGAACGCGCGAACCCGCTCCGTCTCCTCGTGGCGGAAGATAACCGTGCCAACCAGCTGGTCATCGACACCCTGCTTCGCCAAGCGGGCATCGTTCCGGTGATCGTTCCCAATGGACGAGCAGCCGTGGCGGCCTGGGAGAACAGTCCCTGGGATCTCATCCTCATGGATGTGCAGATGCCCGAAATGGACGGTCCAACCGCGACCTCGATCATCCGGCGGTGCGAACTGGACAGCGGCCAATCACGCACCCCCATCCTCGCCCTCACAGCCAATGCCATGGATCATCAGTTGGTCGAGTACAGGCAGGCCGGGATGGATGGCGTGATCGCCAAGCCCATCGAGGTCGACAAACTGTTCTCGGCGATCTCAGGGGCGATCAATTCGGCGACCGCCAGCTAATCCGGGGCGCGCGCAGGCGTCCGGGAGCTGCCCGTCTCGGCTCTGCAAATTTGAAGACGACACCGGTGTCAAGGACGGGTTAGGGTCTGACCGGGCCGACGCAGATCGGCGACCGGGGAGTGTTTCGATGTCTATCGTTCAACGGGCGGTCGTCGCCGTTCTCGCTACGGGCGCAGCCCTGGCCTCCGCTTCGCTAGCTAGCGCCCAGATCGCCGCTCTCCGACCGGACGGCCTGCTGTTTCACGTCACCGCCGATTCCTCGCTGTCCGCCGACTATGCGGTCGGTCAGTCCGAGCCGACCTTCGCTGACAAGATCGCGCTGAAGCCCATGGGCGGCGCCCGTGGCGGCTATATCGAGGGCAGCGACGATCAGCAGCTGGCCTGGCGGGCGCCGGGCAACATCTTCGCGGCCCGCGGCGCCGTCGCCTTTGATTGGCGCTCACGCTACGCTGTCGGCCCCACGCCCTTTGTTCTGTTCCGCGTCGGTTATGCCGACCACTCCAGCTGGGACATGGCCTTCCTGCGAATCGACTGGAACGGTCACGGCTTCGACGCCTTCGTCACGGACACCAACCTCGCCCGCCTCCGGGTGTCGTATGAGTTGCCCCAGACGCCCGCCCCGGACGCTTGGATGCACATCGCCTTCAGTTGGGACGAGGTCGAAGGCGTGGTCCTGCATGTCGATGGCAAACGTGTCGCCGCAACCCGGACTTCGGCCGTTCTGGACGCCGCCCTGGACCAGTTCGGGGTCGCGTCGCGGATCGTCGCGCCGATCCAGGTTCACAGCCGCTACAGTTTCACGCGCGGCTCGGACTATGACGACCTGAGAATCTACGACCACGCCCTGTCGGATGACGAGGCCGCCGCAATTGCATCGCCCGCCGCGGTCGATTCGCCGACGCCGGCTCCAACGCCGACGGCGGATTGGCGCGCCGCCTGGAATCGCCGCTTTGGCTTCGACCAGGGTTCGGCCCCCTATCTGGCTGATCCGGTCACCCGCATCCGCCGCGTCGAGTTCACCGAGCAGCGCGACATCGCCCAGCGCATGTGGAAGGGCAACGACGGCATCCGTGAAACCACCTGGCCGGGCGTTTACAATCGCTCGCGCCTGCCGGGACGGAACGACTACTTCACCTTGCCCGACTGGAACGTCTATTCGATGGGCGGCAAGACGGCGACATGGTTCCTGCCCGACGAGCCCTGGAACCAGGTCGAGATTCAGGGGGCCGCCTATGGCCGCTTGTCCGCCGTAACAGCCCGCATCGACGCCAGTCGTGTCATCGACGAGTCTCCGCCCCAGACCCTGGCTGACCGTCCGCGCGGAGCCGAACGCACCACGACCCGGGTCAAGCCCCACGACGGCGGCGCGGTGCGCTTCATCAACACGAACCAGGAGGCCCCGATCCAGGAAATCGGCGTCTACAACGTCACGCCCGGCGCCCTGCCCGACAGCGTCGGCGATTACGCCTATGTCGTGCGCGCCGGGGTCGAGCCCAACTACGTCGCGACCGACAAGTTGTCCGCCTTCATCGCCGGTCGCCATACGGCGGAGGAGCGCGACACGGTCGCCGCCCTGCCCTCCAGCGCGCCGACGGCGCCGCGCACCACTGTCCTGACCGGCGACCGGCCGCTGGCCCACGTCGTGATTCCCATCGACTTCCGACGCGGGCGACCGGGCGGACCGCTGATCCGCAATGTGCCGACCCTGAGCTTCCAGGAAGCCGGCGGTCTGGACGGCATCGTGCTCGACATCCCGGCTCTGACCTCCACGCCGGGGCCGGACGGACTGATCTCGCTGAATATCCGGGTCAAGGATCCGCTGTGGCCGCTGCGCGACATGCTGGACGTCAATGTGGCGGTCAAACCGGGCGAAGGGCGCACCGTCTTTCTCGACACCCGCGACCGCATCCTGGACGACGACGACAGCCTCTACTTCACCATCGCCGCCTCGAGCCCGAATTTCCACGCGGCGGATCTGGACGGCATGGGGGTGCGGATGATCTTCAAGTCTCGCGACGCCGCCCGGCCCGAGCACGTCGCCGACCGGCTGGCCCAGATCAAGGACAGCTACGGCTTCCTGGTCGAGGAACGTCAGATCACGCGAGACCTTGGCCTGTTCAACCAGTTCTATCTCGACCTCAAGGACCTGCTGCGCGTCGATCCGGAGAACGTCGAGGGTCGAGCCTATTGGAGCGAGTGGAACGCATCCCAGCCCCTGCCCGCCTTCACCCAGCTGACGCCGCCGCCCGGCGCGCCTCTATGGGCCTTTCGTCAGGTCGAGGACCTGAAGCTGGTGCGCCAGTTCATCAACTGGTGGATCGACAACCGCCAGGTGGAGGGCGAATTCGGCGGTGGAATTTCCGACGACACCGACCTGACCAATCAGTGGGTCGGCCCGGCCCTGATGGGCGTCGACACCGACAAGCTGAACGCCTCGCTCCAGGCCCTGATCGAGGCCAGCTACCGCAACGGCATGTGGACCAATGGGCTGGGCACGATCCAGACCGACGAGCTTCACACCTACGAGGAGGGCATCAACGCCATCAGCCAGGCCGCGCTGCTCAATCGCGGCGACCCCCGAACGCTGGAGCGACTGATGGCGACGGCCCGCCGCTATGGCGAATTGACCGAGGTGAACCCCGCAGGCCACCGTCACATCATCTCCAGCTACTATAGCGGCTCGCACTTTGCCCGAGACAGGCCGTGGGACTGGTCCAAGCCCCAGTCCCATCTGGTCCTGCACCCCGGCATGGCCCTGGTCGACTACAATGGCTCGCCGAAGCTGAGAGCCCTGCTGCTCGAATTGGCCGATGGCTATCTGGCGCACGGCAAGCCCGGCCCGGACGGAACAATCGCCTGGCCCGCAGACATCAACTGGACGACCGACGCCCAGCGCGGTTCGGGCCCCGGCCCGACGACCATGCTGTTGTGGTCGGCCTTCCGCTGGACCGGCGACGCGAAATATCTGGCGCCGATGGGCGCGCCCGGATCGTCGGGATGGTCCGGCGTCAACAGCGACGCGGCCCGCGATCTGGGGCGGCCCGAACTGAACCAGGACTATGTCATGGCGGCCGCCAGGCCGGACGCTTCGTCCGACGCCTTGGCCATCGCCGCCGCCGAAACCGGAGATCGCACCTTCCTCGAACGGCTCTACGCCGACGACATCCAGTTCGCTTCAATCCGCATGAAGATGCAGACCGAAGACCACTGGTGGACCGATCGGGTGGAGTTGCCGTCCGACCAACTCCAGCGCGCGCGCCTCGGCGGCGTCGCCCTCGTTCGCGGGCGCATTGTGCCGGGCCACCGGATCAGCTGGCGCTTTGACGTTCCCGAGGACGCGCTGAAGGTCGGCATTCTGGTGCGTGAGCCCGCCCGTGACGGCTTCCGCATCGTAGTCTGGAACATGGCCTCGACGCCGATCAAGGCCGCTATCAGCGGGGCCGAGGTCACGCCCGGCCAATGGCGCATGACGCAGGGCGCCGATGCGAACGGCGACGACAGGCCCGATGCGGGCCGGACCGAGACGGTTGTCTTCGGGCCGGGAGAGGCCGTTCCCGTCACCCTGCCGCCAGGCCCCAGCGTGATCGAATTCGCCCTGGCCCAAGCCGGTCCTCCGATGTCGACCCGACCGGACGTCGGCATCGGCGCCGCCGATCTGGCGCGGCGCGGCGGACGGCTGTCGGTCACGGTGCATGGCCTCGGCGCCGTCCCCTCGCCCGGCGGACGAGTGGTGCTCGAAGGTCCGGACGGCGCCGTCCTGGCCACCGCCCGATTCGGCCCCCTGGCCTCGCCCGACGATCTGCAACCCAGGACCGAGACGGTCAGTCTGCGCCTGCCACGCGACCTTCCTTCAGGGACCAACGTCCGGCTGATCCTCGATGGCGCGCCAGTCGAGGTCAGCACGGCGAACAACCGGACGCCCTGGCCGAACGACTGAGCTCGGACGGTCGTGATGACCTCCAGCCGAAGGGAGGATCGACACAAGTACGGCTGGCGCGCCGCCCCCCGAGGAGGCGGCGCGTTCAGTCCCTTCGCCGGACGCGCGGGCCGGGTCCGACCCTGGATCGCGCGACCTGGGCATCGGTCAGGCGCCAGAGGACGATGCGCGGCAGCGGCCACCTCTCCACTCGCCGAACCGACCCAATATGACGACGGTCAAATCGACCTCCCGCGTAGCGCCTAACCTCGTCCAGCGAAGAGATTGGGAGCATATTCATGGCGCGACGAAATCATGCGGTCCTGAAGGCGCTGGCGGCGTCGGCCCAGAAGCCATGACGCCGCAGTTACGATGGCCCTGCCTCTGCATCTGCATCTGACACCTTCCTCCGCTCTCGCCACCGGCCGAAGCGCGGTTCGGCGTATCTTCGCCGTGGGCCGCCCGCTGATCGGCGTCGCGCTGATGGTCGCGGCGGTGGCGGTGCTGTGGACCCAGTACCGGGATCTCAGCGGACGCGACCTGCTGCACCAGGCGGCGAGTTGGGGGCCGGGTGGGGTGGCGACCGCCGTGGCGCTGTGCGCCGCCAGCTTCGCCCTGCTGGGGGTTCTGGAATGGCTGGGGCTGCACTGGAGCGGCGTGTCGGTTCGGCTGCGCACCGCCCTGATCGGCTCCACCATCGTCAACGGCATCACGCACAGCCTGGGGGCCAATGTCGTGGTCGCCACCTTCGCGCGATCGTGGGCCTATCGACGCGCCGGGCTGCGGCTATTGCCTTCAGCGACCACGACCCTGTTCGGCGCCTTGTCGTTTGCGCTGGGGCTGGCGGCCATGGTGGGACTGGGCCTGGCCGTCGCGGACGGGCCCCAACTTCGCGCGGCGGGTCTCGGCGTGCCGGCCGGCCGCGCCCTCGCCATCGTGCTTCTGAGCGCGCCGACGCTCTATGTGATCGCCTGCACGCGCTGGCCGCTGGCCCCTCTGACCATGCAGTTGCGTCTGCCGGACGGCCCCCTGGCCCTGGGCCAGGTGGTGATCGGCGTCGTCGACAATATCCTGGCCGCCGCCATCCTGTGGATGCTGATCGGCGCCGCCGCCCCGCCCTTCCAGACCTTCGTCCTGGCCTACGCCATCGCCTGCCTGATCGGACTCGCGTCGGCGTCGCCAGGCGGCCTGGGCGTGTTCGAAGCGTCTCTGTTGCTGGTTCTGCCTGACACCGATCCTCAGGCCTTGGCCGGAGGCATGATCGGCTTTCGCCTGATCTTCTATCTGCTGCCTCTGCTCGTCGCCCTCGGTCTGGCGGTCTGGGGCATGATCCAGCGTCAGAAGACCACGCCCGGTGCCCTCGCCGCCGACGATGCGCCCCCTTGACCATCGTCAAGGCGACGACCACGTATTCCGTCCACCCTGGCCCGTTTCCACTGGCCGCCAGGACGAAATGATGGATGGCCTGAAGGGCATTTCCGAACGCGTCCCATCCACATGGGGATCGCCAATCGAGACGGGAGGGTCCGCAGTCTCGCAGGAGTGGGCCGCACCGTGTCTGGTCGATACGACCATGCTGTTCACGCCCGCCAGCGGCGGCGTCAAACGCTACCTCCTGGCCAAGCGCGCCTGGCTGGCGGTCCATCGTCCGCAGGTGGTCCACAGGCTGGTCCTGCCCGCCCAGAGCCGTCACGATCAGGACCCAGAGGTCGCCTGGATTCGCTCGCTCGCCCTGCCGCTGGGCAACGGCTACCGCTGTCCGCTCAGTTCTTCCGACTGGGCTGCGCGGATCGAGGAATGCCGCCCCACACTGATCGAGGCCGGCGACCCCTACGCCCCCGGTCTCGCGGCCTTACGTGTCGGACACGCGCGCGGCGTGCCGGTCATAGGCTTCTGCCACAGCAATCCGGCCGTGCTGGCCCAGATGTATTTCGGTCCCTGGGCGTCGCGGGTGGCGCGCCGCCTGTGGATCGACCGATGCGCCCAGTTCGACGCCGTCCTGGCCCCTAGCCGCTATATGGCCGAGATGCTGCGCGAGGCTGGATTGGACAAGGTTCAGGCCGTGCCCCTGGGCGTCGATGTCGCCGTCTTTTCTCCGTCCGCCGCAAGCCGCGACGCCTTGCGGCGAATGATCGGTGTAGCGCCCAACGAACGCCTGCTGGTCTTCGCTGGCCGCAAGGCCCCCGAGAAGCGGGTCGAGGTCCTGGTCCAGACCGTCGAACAACTGGGCGCGCCCTATCGTCTGCTGCTGATCGGCGCTGGCGAAGGCCTGCCCCATTCAGACCGCGTGATCGCCCTGCCGTTCGAGCCCGAGCCTCGACGCCTGGCCCGTCTGCTGGCCGGTTGCGACGCCTTCATCCACGCGAACCCGAACGAGACCCTGGGCCTGATTGTACTGGAAGCCATGGCCTGCGGACTGCCGGTCGTGGGCCCCGATCAAGGCGGCGTGGGCGAGATCATCGACGATGCCGTCGGCGCCCCGGCCCACGGCGCCGACGCCGCCGCCCTCGCCGAAGCCGTCGCCCATCTGTTCGCTCGCGATCCCTCGGCGCTGGGGGATGCGGCCAGGACGCGGGCGGTTCGCCGCCACGGCTGGCCCCGCACCTTTGAGCGCCTGACCCGCATCTATGCGGACCTGACCGGCGACCGAAACTTCATCGCGCCGGACGGCCATTCCCCAGGCGGGACGACGCACTGATGACGACCCTGGTCCTGCTGGCCCACTATGACGACGAGTATTGCGCGATCCCTCTGCTGGTCCAGGCGCGAGACAAGGGCGAGCCGCTGCTGTTGGCCTTCAACGCCGTTCCCCGAACGCCTGACGAGCGCACGAAGCGTCTTCACGAAACGACGCGATGCCTCGACGCTCTGGGGATCACGCAAAGGATCATTCTCGGCGACGGCGGCGCCCGGGCCTTCGACGGCCAACTGCTGCATGGGCTGGAACACGTCTTCGCCGCCCTGCTCTCCGCCCTGCCGCCATCGTCAATTGACGGGATCATCACCCCGGCCTGGGAGGGCGGCCACATCGACCACGACATGTGCGCCGTGCTGGGCGTGGCGCTGTCCGCGCATCTGGCCCGAGGTTCCGCCTCTCCCTGCCCGGTCGTGCAGTTCAGCCTGTACAACGGCGCCGACCTGCCTGGCCCGCTGTTCCATGGCGCGCGTCCGTTGCCGGAAAACGGCCCCCTGCTTCCCGTTTCAATAGGGCGCAGGGACTGGCTGGCCTTCGCCGCCGCCGTCCGCTTCTATCCGTCCCAGGCGGGGGTCTGGTCCACGCTCTGGCCCGCCGTTTTTCTCAGCTACGCGCAGCGCGGTTTCTCGGTCCAACGCCTGTCGCAGGACCGCGTCAGACAGCGCCCCCATGCCGGCCCCCTGCTTTATGAGCGCCGGGGGCGGCCATCCTATGCGATGGTGTCGGAGCAGGTCGCAACCTTCCTGTCTCTGGCTGGAGACGCCAGCGCATGACACCCGTCAATTTGCGCGCCGCGACAAACGGCACATCGTCGGGCGAAGATGAAAGGGTCAGTCCTTGCCATCGGTCCGCGCCAGCTTTGCGCCCAGTTCACGGTCGACGCCCCCGAACGAGCACACCCTCGCGGCGTTGACGTTGTCTCTATCGAGGAAGAGGGCTTCCCTGGCTGACTTCGGCTTCCAGGCGTCCGGCCAATGTCTGCAGCAGGACGCTAGGCGGGAGTTGCTCACCACCGACGGTGGGCTCAACCGGTGAACGCAACACGCTAACTTTTCTTCGGAGATGGAGCGTGGGCGATGAAGCAGCGGCGGCGGATCTATTACTCGGCGGCCCAGCGGGCTGAAATCTGGGATCGCTGGAAGGCGGGCGAGTCGATGAGTTCTA
>NZ_JBFRFI010000013.1:0-29629 GCF_052114745.1 Brevundimonas sp. 2YAF1
GCCAGCAAGGCTCGACCCGACGGCGTCAGCCGGGCATTCTTGTGCACGTTCATCCGGGGAGCTCTTCGGTTGAGGTTGGTGCTTTGCAACCCCAGCTTCTCAGCCCAACCCCGGGTGAACAACCTTCATAGCTTCGACACCTAGGCGGCGAGAAAGTCGCGCTGCGCCTTCATCATCTCTGTGATCAGGACCTTTTCCTTCTCGTCGAGATAGGGGTTCCAGATGTCGAAGATCAGGATGACACGCAGTTCGTCGGCGTCGTTCCAGGCCTCGTGCTCGATGGTGTCGTCGAACACCCAGGCCGTGCCCATCTCCCACGCCCGTTCCCGGTTGCCGACGCGGAAGCGGGCCGGGCCGGGCAGGATGATCGGCAGATGGACGAGCAGGCGGACGTTGGACGACCCGGTGTGGGCCGGGATGTGGGTGTGCGGCTGCAAGGCCGAGAACATGGCTGTGGGGGCGAAGCTGTCCTGGTCCGCCATCGGCAGGCTTTCCAGCAGGGCGGCGGTGCGCGGGCAGCGGGCGCACACCGCATCCTGGCGCCGGCCGTCCTTCCACAGGAACAGCGAACTCCATTTGCGCGAGTGGTTCAGTTCACCCCATTGGTTGACCGGCGCGCCCTTGGGGTAGGCGATATAGGGCGCGAACTCGTCAAAGGCGGTCGCGAGCAGGCCGGTCAGTTCGTCCTGAATGACGGGCGTGGCCTCCTCGAGGGTCGACAGCCAGGGAAACAGGCTGCGGTCGTAGAAGGGAATAGCAGGCAGGCGAGGATAGTTGAGCAGCAGGGGCTCCTGCTTCGGCGGTTGTTTCAGCCCGGCGTAGATCTCCAAACCCTCGTCGAACCGGTCCAGCGCGGCTTCGCCCACATCGGCCCGCAGGCCTGAAAGGCGTTCGCGCATGAAGTCGCCGAGCGCCTGGGCGTGCTGTTCGACCATGCCGGCCGCATAGTCCATCTGGGCCACGACTCCGGGCGGGCAGTGGGCGCGCGGAGGCGCGATCTTCAGGGCGTTGCGATAGACCTCGACCGCTGCCTTGGGCTGGCTGATCTTCTCGAGCATCGCCCCTTTCGCCAGCAAGGCCGTGAAATCATAGGGCTTCATGTCCAACGCATCGTCCAGAACGCGCAGCGAAGCTTGGAAGTCGCCGAGCAGGCGCAGAGCGACAGCCCTGTTCAGGGTTCCGTTGTGGGTCCGCCCCAAGGCGTCCGCCTGATCGAGCAACGCAATAGCCTGACGGGGATCCCGTCGCGCCAAAGCCTGGCCGGCCTGAATCAGAAACTGTTCCTGAGCTGCACGATTATCGGTCAAGCGCACTTCCCCAAATGCGGACACAGACATGAACTGAAGGTAATGTTGCATGGCAACACGCAGCGTCAACGGCGATTGTGGGAAACCATGATTTCCGTGTGCGGACGACTTGACGGCAAGGGGCTAAATCCGGTCTTGGGGCGCAGTCGCCCTGCGCGGCCGTTTCGGAGACGATCCATGCTGAGCTGGTTCCAGGCGCTTCTGCCCAAGGAAGACAACTTCTTCCGCCTGTTCGACGCCCACGCCGCCACCTTGGTTCACGGCGCCGAGGCGCTGCGTCGGATGATGGACGGCGGCGAGGCTACGCCCGACTGGTGCCAGAAGATCGTCGATCACGAGCATGAGGCCGACGACGTCGCACGCGAAGTTCTGTTCGCGGTGCGCCGGAGCTTCATCACCCCGTTCGACCGCGCGGACATTCGCGGCCTGACCGACTCGCTGGACGACACGATCGACCAGATGCAGAAGACCGCCAAGGTCGTGGCCCTGTACGAACTGCGCGAGTTCGCCCCCAAGATGTGCGAACTGGCCGACATCGCCGTCCAGTGCGCCGCCCTGACGGCGGAGGCGGTGTCCCTGCTGCCCGCCATGCGCAAGAACCACGAGCGGCTGAACGTCCTGACCGAGCAGATCGCCGGTCTCGAGAGCCAGAGCGACACTCTCTACGACGAGGGGATGAAGGCGCTTTATGAACTGCACCGTCACGACATGACCGGCGGCAATACGCTGTGGTTCATTATCGGCGGCGAGATCTACGACCACCTCGAGAAGATCATCGACCGGTTCGAGGATGTGGCGAACCGCATCAATGGCGTCCTGGTCGAGCACCTGTAGCGTCCGATGGATCACGCCCTCCTGATCCTGGTCTTCCTGATCGGCGTCGCCCTGCTGTTCGACTTCCTGAACGGCCTGCACGACGCGGCCAACTCCATCGCCACCATCGTCGCCACGCGCGTGCTGCCGCCGATCTATGCGGTGGGCTGGGCGGCCTTCTTCAACTTCATCGCCTTCCTGTTCTTCGGCCTGCATGTGGCCGACACGATCGGGCGCGGGATCATCTCGGCCGACGTGATTTCGGATCAGGTGATTTTCGGCGCCCTGATGGGGGCGATCAGTTGGAACATCATCACCTGGCTGGCGGGCATTCCGTCGTCGAGCTCGCACGCCCTGGTCGGCGGTCTGCTGGGCGCGGGCATCGCCAAGGCGGGGACGGGGGCCGTGGTCATCGGCGGCGTGGTGAAGACGGTCGGCGCCATCTTCCTGTCGCCGGTCATCGGCTTCCTGCTGGCCCTGCTGCTGGTGCTCATCGTGTCCTGGCTGTTCGTGCGGGCCAATCCGGCCTTCGCCGACCGGGTGTTCCGGGGACTGCAGTTCATTTCGGCCTCGGCCTATTCTCTGGGCCACGGCGGAAATGACGCCCAGAAGACCATGGGGATCATCGCCATCCTGCTGTACTCGCGCGGGATGCTGGGCGGCGAGTTCCATGTGCCCTTCTGGGTGGTCATCACCTGCCAGGCGGCGATCGCTCTGGGCACCCTGTTCGGCGGCTGGAAGATCGTCCACACCATGGGATCGCGCATCACGCGCCTGAGCCCGCAGCAGGGCTTCTGCGCCGAGACGGGCGGGGCCATCACCCTGTTTGCGGCGACCAGCCTGGGCATTCCGGTGTCGACCACCCACACCATCACCGGCGCCATCATCGGCGTGGGCGCGGCCAAGCGGGTTTCAGCCGTGCGCTGGAGCGTGGCGCGCAGCATCGTCACCGCCTGGTTCATCACCATGCCGGCCGCCGCCGCCATCGGCGCGATCTTCTACTTCGTCGGCGGCCTGTTTCTGACGTGACCGGGAAGCCCAGAACCGAAGCCTCGGAGACTCGCCAGGTCGCGGCCCTGCCGTGGCGCCGTGGCGAGGCGGGCGTGGAGGTGATGATGATCACCTCGCGCGAGACGCGTCGCTGGGTGATTCCCAAGGGCGGCCGCATGGTCGGCAAGACCGACCCCCAGGCGGCGGCGCAGGAAGCCTATGAAGAGGCCGGCATCCAGGGCGAGACCCTGGAAACGCCCGTCGGCCATTTCCGCTACGCCAAGCGGATGAAGTCCGGCGCGACCCAGGCCTGCATCGTCGCCGTCTATCCGCTGGAGGTCCTGATCCAGTTGGGGGCCTGGCCCGAAGATTTGCAGCGCGAGCGCCGCTGGATGAATCAGGGCGACGCAGCCGCGGCCGTGGACGAGGCCGACCTGTCCGATTTGATCCGCGCCTTTCAGCCCCCGCCGCTGATTTCCTGACGGTTCGGCGCGGAAAGGCCGGCTTCGGAGCTCCCGCCGTTGCTTTCCTCGTCAGGCCGTGTATAGAGCGCGGCTTCTCGCTAAGGCTTCGGCCTCGGCGGATCCTGTCCGAGAACTTCGGGACGTGGGGGCCACCCGCGTCATAATCGTCAGAGAGCCCTCTGACGCCGTGGGGAGATGGGGATGCAAAGACCTTTGGTCAGCCTGTTCCGGTTCATCCGGCCATGGGCGGACGGGGCCTGCTTCCTTCGGACAATTAGACCGGCCTGAACGTTGTGCAGCAATGCGCGGCGCTTTGGCCAATCCGTCGCCGGGAATAAGCCTGGCGGCGAATACCAAACTGGAGACCGCAATGGACCGCGCACAAAAAGCCGAGTCGATCGAATCGCTGAAAAGCGTGTTCGCCGACGCGGGCGCCGTGGTCGTGACCCACAACCTGGGTCTGACCGTTGCGGAAATGACCGACCTGCGTCTGCGCCTTCGTAAAGAAGGCGGAGCATTCAAGGTGGTGAAGAACCGTCTGGCGCTTAAGGCGCTGGGCTTCGAGGAAGGCAGCGCCTACCACGATCTGTTCAAGGGTCCGGTGGGCATCGCCTACGCTTCGGATCCCGTCACCGCTGCGAAGGTCACTGCTGAATTCGCCAAGGGCAACGACAAGTTCGTCGTCATCGGCGGTTTCATGGGCGAGAACGTTCTGGACGCGAAGGCTGTGGACGCACTGTCCAAACTGCCGTCGCTGGACCAACTGCGTGGCAAGCTCATCGGCCTGCTGCAAGCCCCGGCGACCAAGGTTGCTGGCGTCCTGCAAGCCCCGGCTGGCCAACTGGCCCGCGTCTTCAACGCATACGCGACAAAAGAAGCCGCTTAAGCCGCACCCCGGTCATCTCTGCAAATCTCTCTGAACCTCATCCTACCGAAGGAATATCCCTATGGCTGACCTCGCCAAGATCGTTGAAGAACTGTCGGCTCTGACCGTCATGGAAGCCGCTGAACTGTCGAAGCTGCTTGAAGAAAAGTGGGGCGTCTCGGCTGCTGCTCCCGTCGCCATGGCTGCTGCCGCTGCTGCCCCGGCTGAAGCTGCTGAAGAGCAAACCGAGTTCACCGTTGTCCTGATCGACGGCGGCGACAAGAAGATCAACGTGATCAAGGAAGTCCGCGGCGTCCGCACCGACCTGGGTCTGAAGGAAGCTAAAGACCTGGTCGAAGGCGCTCCGCAGAACGTCGTCGAGAACGTCTCCAAGCAGATCGCTGAAGAGATCAAGAAGAAGCTGGAAGAAGCCGGCGCCAAGATCCAAGTCAAGTAAGACTGGGTCCTGGCTTCCGGCCTCGGCCGGAGGCAGACTTCAAGCGAGCGGGTCGGAGGGAAACCTCCGGCCCGTTTTCTTTTGGGCGTGGCGGATCGTCATTCCTGCTCCCATCTGTGGCGTCCCCAATCGAAAGCCCTGATCAAAAGGAAGACGCCATGAAGATCCTGATGGTCCTGACCTCGCATGACCAACTCGGCGACACCGGCCACAAGACCGGCTTCTGGCTGGAAGAGTTCGCCGCGCCCTATTACGCACTGAAGGATGCGGGCGCCGAGATCGTCATCGCCTCGCCCAAGGGCGGGCAGCCGCCGCTGGACCCCAAGAGCGACGCCGAGGACGCGCAGAGCGACGACACCCGCCGCTTCAAGGCCGACGCCGAGGCGCAGGCCGCCCTGGCGAGCACGCAACGCCTGGCCGAGGTGAAGGCCGAGGACTTTGATGCGGTCTTCTATCCCGGCGGCCACGGCCCGCTGTGGGATCTGGCCAATGATCCGCAGTCGGTCGCGCTGATCGAAGCCTTCGCCGCCGCCGGCAAGCCGACGGGTTTCGTCTGCCATGCGCCGGGCGTTCTCAAGGACGTGAAGGGCGCGGACGGCCAGCCGATGGTCAAGGGCAGGCCGGTCACCGGCTTCACCAACAGCGAGGAAGAGGCTGTGGGCCTGACCCAGGTCGTGCCCTTCCTGGTCGAGGACGTTCTGACCGCCAGGGGCGGGCGCTTCAGCAAGGGCGCGGACTGGGGCTCCTATGTGCTGACCGACGGGACGCTGGTCACGGGCCAGAACCCGGCCTCGTCGCGCGAGGCGGCCGAGGCGCTTTTGGCGCTGCTGAAGGCCTAAGCCATATGAAAACGGCCCGAGATCGCTCCCGGGCCGTTCTGGTCTCTGGCGCGGCGTCCTAGCGGCGGCGGGGCGTCAGGATGTCGCCGAGGCGGTCGGGGGTGCCCTCGATGCGCTCCAGGCGCGGGTAGCGCAGGCCGTCGTGGTAGTCGAAGACGACGGTGCGGTAGCGGTCGCCGTTCTTGAGCAGCAGGGCGATGGGCGCGTCCGTGCCCTTGGCGGCGGTGACGGCGTCGCGCAGGACCTCGGCCGAGGCGGCGCGGTCGTTGACGGCGACCAGTTCCCAGCCGGGGCCGATGTCGGCCTCGAAGGCCCGGCCGCCCCAGCGGACGCCGGTCAGCTTGTTCGTCGCGCCCGAGAGGGTGAAGCCCAGCGAGTACTGGAAGTCCTTGTCCCATCCGCTCTGGATGCGCTTTTCGGCGGCGGTCAGGCTGTCGGTGTAGGTCAGGCGGTAGCCGCCACGCGCCAGACCGTCGAGCGGGGCCTTGGCGTCGGGTCCGGTCGCGTCCAGGCGGGTGCGCAGGAAGCCGGCCCAGTCGTGCGGATGGACGGCGTTGAGGGCGGCGACCACGTCGTCGAAGGTATAGCCGCGCGGGGCGTAGGAACCGTCGTCGCCGCCGAAGAAGCCCTTGGCGAAGTCGTCCAGCGACTTCTTGCCGCCTGTGGCCTCACGGATCAGGGTGTCGGCGTCCAGCCAGATCAGCAGAGACTCGCGGTAATAGTCGCCGGTGCCGCGCATCCACGAGGCGTAAGGGTTGCTGGTCCGGTAGCCGAGCAGGTTGTGGTTGTTGACGTCCTGCAGCGGGCGCCAGGCGCGACCGGGCTGGTTGTCGTAGAAGGCGGCGACCTCGGCGAAACTGGTCAGGATATCGGCCTTGGACGCCAGGCCCGAGCGGGCGGTCAGCACGTCGCCCCAGTATTCCGTCTGGCCTTCATAGACCCAGAGAAGGGTGTTCTGGGTGGGGATGTTGTGGTTGGCGGTCAGTTCGTCGGCCGGGCGCTGGCGCTTGCCGTTCCAGGCGTGGGTGAACTCATGCGGCAGCAGGCCGACGCTGCCCAGGTTCTTGCCCCAGTTGGTGAAGAAGTCGGCCGGGACCGCGTTCTCGGACGAGCGGTGATGCTCCAGGCCGATGCCGCCCAGCTTGGCCGAGGCGGCGACCAGGAAGTCGTAGCGGTCATAGGGGCGGGCCCCGAACAGGCGGTCGGTCTGGGTGACCAGGTTCTCGAACCAGCCCAGTTGCTCGGCGGTGGGGGCCAGGTTCTTGGCCTCGTCGGCGACGATGTTCAGGTGAACCGCGCCCTCGCCGTTCCCACGGCGCGGATCGATGGCGATGCGCTGGAAGTTGGCGCCGCCGAACAGGGGACTGTCGATCAGGGTGTAGAGGTCGGTCGGCTTGAAGGTCGCCAGGCCGTCCGTGAAGCTGTCGGTGTCCAGCGCCACGCCGTACTTCCAGCCCTGCGGCAGACGGATCGAGGGGGCGAAGGTGATGCCGGTCGAGCGGTAGCCGGCGGGATAGAGCAGCGCCTTCTCCCACTGGAGGTTGACCATCTCGGGCGTCATGGTCACCCGCCAGGTGGCGTTGTCGGGCTGGGTCAGCCACTGGAACTCGACCACGATTTCATTGACGCCCTGGGGGACGTCGAGGTGGAAGGCGTAGGGGTCGATGGTGTCGCGCAGCCAGTCGATACGGCTTCCGCCGCCTGTCACGGTGACGCCCGAGATCAGCTGGATCGGGCCGGTGGCGGCGTGGTTGCCCGGCAGGAATTTCGGATAGAGCAGGACCAGAGGCCCGGCCGCGACCGGGATGGTCTGGCGGACGCGGACGATCTTGCGCTCCACGCCCGTGGCGTCGACCTCATAGCGGATGACGCCGGGGTAGGCGGCGGCCGTGGGGGCCGGGATCGGCGGCAGGGCGCGGGGCAGGGCCAGGGGCGTGTTCTGGGGCGTGGGCGACGCCGGCGCCTGCGGGCCGGTCCAGGCGTCCTGAGCCAGAGCGGTCGAGGCGACCGAGGTCAGCAACAGGGCGAGGGCGGCGGCAGGCAGGCGTCGGGTCATGGGTCTCTTGGTTCCTTTGATCCTTCTCCCCTTGGGGGAGAAGGTGGGCGGCGGAGCCGCTCGGATGAGGGGGCGGTATCAACGGCAAGGCGGCTGGCGCCGTGTGTAAAGCCGACGGCCCCCTCATCCGTCTCGCTCCGCGAGCCACCTTCTCCCCCGAGGGGAGAAGGGTGCTTTGGGGGTGTTTCCTATCGACGGCGAGGCGACAGGATGTCGCCCAGACGGTCGGGCGTGCCCTCGATCCGCTCCAACTGCGGGTAGCGCAGGCCGTCGTGGTAGTCGAAGCGGACGGTCTTGAAGGCGTCGCCGTTCTTGAGGATCAACTCGATGGGGTCGGTCGATCCCTTGGCGGCGGTGACGGCGTCCTTGAGCGCGTCGGCCGAGGCGGCGCGACCGCCGACGGCGACGACTTCCCAGCCCGAGGTCAGGCCCTGTTCGAAGGCCGGGCCGCCCCACAGGACCGAGGTGATCTTGTTCGCCTTGTTCATCATGAAGCCGAGCGAATAGGTGAAGTCGTTGCGGCCCAGCTCCTTGTAGAGGGCGCCCATGTAGCCGGAGGGCTGCTCCTTGAAGACCAGGCGGTAGCCGCCGCGCTCGATGCCGTCGAGCGGGCCGCGCGCGGTCGGGCCGACCGCGTCGAGGCGCTCGCGCAGGAAGGCGGGCCAGTTGCCGGCCTGGACCCCGTTCAGCGTCGAGGTCACGTCGCCGAAGGTGTAGGGGGCCGGGTTCCAGTTGCCGTCCTCGACGCCGAAGAAGGCCTTGGCGAAGTCGTCCAGCGACTTCTTGCCGCCGGTCTGCTCGCGGATCAGGGTGTCGGCGTCGAGCCAGATCAGCGAGCCTTCGCGGTAGTAGTCCTCGCTGCGCTGATAGGAGCCCCAGGGCTGCGGGCGGCGCTGGCTGATGATGGGGTCGTTGGTGGTGTCCTGCATGGCGCGCCACTGGCGGCCGGGGATGTTCTGGAAGCTGGCGGCGGTCATGGCCAGGACGTCCAGCGCCTGCTGCTTGGTCATCAGGCCGGCGCGGGCGGTCAGGACCAGGCCCCAGTACTGCGTCTGGCCCTCATAGACCCAGAGCAGGGAGTTCTGCAGCGGCTCGTTGAGGTTGGGCGTCATCTGGTCGGCGGGGCGGCGCCACTTGCCGTTCCAGCTATGGGTGTATTCGTGGCCCAGCAGGTCGCGGTCGGCCAGCGTGCTCTCGCGGTCGGTGAAGTATTTGGGATCGACGCTGTTCTCGGACGAGCGCTGGTGCTCCAGGCCGATGCCGCCCAGCTTGTCGGTCACGGCCAGCAGGAAGTCGTAGTGGTTGTAGTGGCGGGCGCCGAACAGGCGGTCGGCCTGAGCGACCAGGTTGCGGTGCAACTGGATGTGCTCGTCGGTGGCTTCCAGCATCTTGGCGGTGTCGGCCACCACGTTCAGGCGGACGGGCGAGCGGCCGCCCGGATCGAGGTCGATCTGGCGGTAGTACTGGCCGGCGAAGACCGGGCTGTCGGCCAGGTGGTCGAGGGTGATGGGGGCGAAGGTCGCCACGCCGTTCTCGAAGCTGACGGTGTCGAGGCCTGCGCCGTAGTTCCAGCCGGCGGGCAGTTTCAGGGTCGGCCTGAAGGTGATCTGACGCGAGTAGTAGCCGGCCGGATAGAGCAGGGCCTTCTCCCACTGGATGTTCAGCATCTCAGGCGTGACGGTGATCCGGCCCTGGGGGGCTTCGACCGGGGTCAGCCACTGGAAGGCGACCTCGATCTGGCTGACGCCGGCGGGGACGTCGATCTGATAGGCCCAGGGATTGGCCGTGTTGCGAACCCACTCCAGCCGCTGGCCGTTGGCGGTGAAGGTCAGGCCGCCGACATTGGCGACCGGGCCGGAGGGGCTGTGGTTGCCCGGCAGCCACTGCGGGTAGAGCAGGACCATCGGACCCGCCTGGGTCACGGGGATGGTCTGGCGCACCTGCACCAGCCGCCGGCCGATGTCGGTGGCGTCGACGTCGAGGCTGATCACGCCCGGATAGGCCACGTCCTTGGCCTGAGGGATCGGCGCCAAGGCGACGGGCAGGGCGGGCGTGCCGACTTGCGCCAGGGCAGGCGCGCCCATCGAAACCAGAAGAGCGGAGGCGCTGACGGCCAGGACGAAACGCTTCATGGACAGGAATTCCCCGAGGGCCGCCCCAGCGCGGCTCGAACTGGGCCGCAGACCACAATGTGTCGCCCCCTGCGTCAAGCGAGGGAGGGCGGGATTGCACGGTGCAGCGAAAAAAACAGTGCAATTGGTGCAATGGCCAGGGCGATTCAGGTCTTTTCCGCCGCTTGCCGGGCGAGAGCGACCTGATACTGGAGATCCTCCAGACGGGCGCGTTCCTTTCGCTTTTCCTTTTCGACGCGCAGGAGGTCGGTGCGCGCATGGGCGACGCGGGTTTCGGGGGAGTGGCGGCTGGTCGCGGCGAGGTCGCGGTGGATGCGGGTCCAGCCGCGCGCCTCGATCATGCGGCCCGACCGGATGGCCTGCTCGGCGTTGAGCCAGGCGAGGTCGGCCAGTTCGCCGGGCGTGGCGTAGGCCTCGAGCAGGACCTCGCTCGGGCCCTGGAGGTCGAAGTCCGGGTGATCGGATGCTGTTGCGGGCATGGCGCGGGGCGGGCGGGCGCCGAAGCCGTCGTGGACTTCGTAGTCGTCGTGCGGCGGCCTTATCCCCTCGATGGGGACGGGGCGGTCCAGTTCCTCGGCGAAGTTGCGCCAATCGCCGGGGTCGTATTCGCGCTCATAGGTGACGGGCGGCTCTGTGAAGGGCGCGTCCACGGGCGTTTCGACCTGATCCGCGCGCCGCCAACCCTCGACGCGGGCGCGGTGGCGGAAGGTCGAGAGGCTGAGGTCGTGGCGTTCGCACACCTCGGGCGCGCTGCCGCCCGCCAGGTAGTCGGCGCGGGCCAGAGCCCAGAGATCGGCGGAGCGGCGGGTGCGGGCCTGAGGCGGGGTTTCGGGATGAATGCTCATGCCCGCAAGAGTAGGCGCGGCGCCGGCCAGGGTGCGTTGAACGGGCGTGGCGCGACGGCACTCCCTTGTGAAGCAAGGGAGTGGACGGCTCGGTTAGGATGGCTGGGCGGAAAAGGGTGCCGATTGTCTCCCTTCCCCCTCGATGGGGGAAGGGGCGGGGATGGGGGTGTGGGCGCTCCGTTTTGAGGATGTGGCGCCTGAGGCGCGGCGATGCCTCCCGCGTCCATATTCTGAAACGACCGGCCTTCACCCCCACCCAACCCTCCCCCATCGAGGGGGAGGGCTTTATGAGGTGGGAACCTCGCGCGGGATCAGCCCGCCGGGTTCACTTCCAGCAGTTCGACGGTGAAGCGCAGGGCCGAGTTCGGCGGAATCTCGCCGCCGACCCAGCGCGCGCCGTAGGCGAGGTCGGCGGGGATGACGAACTCATAGGTCTCGCCGACGCGCATCAGAGCGACGCCCTCGGTCCATCCCTTGATGACGCGGTTCAGCGGGAAGCTGGCGGGTTGGTTGCGCGAATAGGAGCTGTCGAACTCGCGCCCGTCGATGAAGGTGCCGCGATAGTGGACCTTGACCGTATCGGTGGCGGTCGGCTGGACGCCATTCGGCCTGGCCTTGCCGACGCGGCGGTACTGCAGGCCCGACGGGGTGACGCTCCAGCCGCGCTGCTGGCCGTTCCACATCAGGTAGGCGGTCTGGCCGACTTCCCAGTTTTCCTGGGTGGCGGGGCCTTGCGGGGCGACCTGGGCGGTCGTCGCTGGCATGGTGGCGCAGGCGGACAGGGTCAGGGCGAAGGCGGCGGCGGCAAGCGCGGGCGGGACGATGCGGTTCATAAGGCTAGGCTTAGCATAACGAACGGCGGTGTCGACGAGGTCGTGCCGTCATCCCGGCCGCAGCGAAGCAAAGAGCCGGGACCCAGGCGTTTGACCCTGGCAGGACGGCGCCGGTAGGCCGCCGCCTGGGTCCCGGGTTCGGCTGCGCCGCCCCGGGATGACGGCTGGTTTTACTGTGTCGAAGGCCTTTATTTCGCCGAAGATCCGCGTATATATGCCGCTCCGCAGATTCCATGAATCCCGCGCGAAAGCGCCGAGGCCCGGTTTGTCGCCCTCCGACCGGTGCGCAGGCGTCGCTCCTTTCCCAAGGAGCGAGCATATCAGGCGCCCTGATCCCCTGGCGGGTCGAGGGTGGGCGCCGAGAGAATTACGGTCACGGATCGCCGGGTTGGCGGGCCGTGGCTGCTGCATTGACGTCGGGCCCTCATCGGTCCGCGATTGGGAAAACAGAATGGCAAACTCCACTGACGGTCTCGCCCTGGGTAAGATCGCCTCCGCCACCTCGTTCACCGGAAAGAAGCGCATTCGTCACTCGTTCGGGCGCATCCCCGAAGCGGTGAAGATGCCGAACCTGATCGAGGTTCAGCGCGCTTCCTACGAGCAGTTCCTGCAGCGCGAAGTGCGCAGCGGCGTGCGTCGGGACCAGGGCATCGAGGCGGTCTTCAAGTCGGTCTTCCCGATCAAGGACTTCAACGAGCGCGCCGTCCTGGAGTACGTGTCCTACGAGTTCGAGGACCCCAAGTACGACGTCGAGGAATGCATCCAGCGCGACATGACCTATGCCGCGCCGCTGAAGGTCAAGCTGCGCCTGATCGTCTTTGAGACCGAGGAAGAAACGGGCGCCCGTTCGGTCAAGGACATCAAGGAGCAGGACGTCTACATGGGCGATATCCCGCTCATGACGGACAAGGGCACCTTCATCGTCAACGGCACCGAGCGCGTGATCGTCTCGCAGATGCACCGTTCGCCGGGCGTCTTCTTCGACCACGACAAGGGCAAGACCCACTCGTCGGGCAAGCTGCTGTTCGCCGCCCGCGTCATCCCGTACCGCGGTTCGTGGCTCGACTTCGAGTTCGACGCCAAGGACGTGGTCTTCGTCCGTATCGACCGTCGTCGCAAACTGCCGGCCACCAGCTTCCTGCTGGCCCTGGGCATGGACGGCGAGGAAATCCTCAAGACCTTCTACGAGACCGTCCCGTTCGAGAAGCGCGGCGAAGGCTGGGTCACGCCCTACAAGCCCGAACGCTGGCGCGGGGTGAAGCCCGAGTTCGACCTGGTCGACGCCGACACCGGCGAAGTGGTCGCCCAAGCCGGTCAGAAGATCAGCGCCCGCGCCGCCAAAAAGCTGGCCGATGGCGGCCTGACCTCGCTGTCGCTGGCGGCTGACGCCCTGCTGACCAAGTATCTGGCCGCCGACGCGGTCAACTACGAAACCGGCGAGATCTACGCCGAGGCCGGCGACGAGCTGGACGCCGAGTCGATCGCCCTGCTGGAAGAGCACGGCTTCACCACCATCGACGTGCTGGACATCGACCACGTCACGGTCGGCGCCTACATGCGCAACACCCTGCGCGTGGACAAGAACACGGGCCGTGAAGACGCCCTGTTCGACATCTATCGCGTCATGCGTCCGGGCGAGCCGCCGACCCCGGAAGCCGCCGAAGCGATGTTCAACTCGCTGTTCTTCGACTCGGAGCGCTACGACCTGTCGGCCGTTGGCCGGGTCAAGATGAACATGCGTCTGGAAACCCCCGAGGTTTCCGACGAAATCCGCGTCCTGCAAAAGGACGACGTGCTGAAGGTGCTGCAGATCCTGGTCGGCCTGAAGGACGGCCGCGGCGAGATCGACGACATCGACAACCTGGGCAACCGTCGCGTGCGTTCGGTCGGCGAGCTGCTGGAAAACCAGTACCGCGTCGGTCTGCTGCGCATGGAGCGCGCCATCAAGGAGCGCATGTCCAGCGTCGATATCGACACGGTCATGCCGCACGACCTGATCAACGCCAAACCGGCCGCCGCCGCTGTTCGTGAATTCTTCGGCTCCTCGCAGCTGTCGCAGTTCATGGACCAGACGAACCCGCTGTCGGAGATCACCCACAAGCGTCGCCTTTCGGCGCTTGGCCCTGGCGGTCTGACGCGTGAGCGCGCCGGCTTTGAAGTCCGCGACGTTCACCCGACCCACTACGGCCGCATCTGCCCGATCGAAACGCCGGAAGGCCCGAACATCGGCCTGATCAACTCGCTGGCCACCCACGCCCGCGTCAACAAGTACGGCTTCATCGAGAGCCCCTACCGTCGCGTGAAGGACGGCAAGGCCACGGACGAGGTGGTCTACATCTCGGCCATGGAAGAGGCGAAGCACGTCATCGCCCAGTCGAACATCGAACTGCGTGACGGCGAGATCGTCGAGGACCTGGTCCCCGGCCGGATCAACGGTGAATCGCAGCTGCTGACCAAGGCCGACGTCGACATGATGGACGTGTCGCCGAAGCAGGTCGTTTCGGTCGCCGCCGCCCTGATCCCCTTCCTGGAAAACGATGACGCCAACCGCGCACTGATGGGCGCGAACATGCAACGCCAGGCCGTGCCTCTGGTGCAGTCGGACGCGCCGCTGGTCGGCACCGGCATGGAAGCGGTCGTGGCCGTGGACTCCGGCGCTGTCGTGGTCGCCCGTCGTGACGGCGTGGTCGAGCAGATCGACGGCACCCGCATCGTGGTCCGTGCGACCAACGAACTGGACGCCGGCCGTTCGGGCGTCGACATCTACCGCCTGTCGAAGTTCCAGCGTTCCAACCAGTCGACCTGCATCAACCAGCGCCCGATCGTGCGCGTGGGCGATGAAGTGAAGACCGGCGACGTCATCGCCGACGGCCCGTCGACGGACCTGGGCGAACTGGCTCTGGGCCGCAACGCCCTCGTCGCCTTCATGCCCTGGAACGGCTACAACTTCGAAGACTCCATCCTGATCTCGGAGCGCATCGTGCGCGACGACGTCTTCACCTCCATCCACCTCGAAGAGTTCGAAGTGATGGCGCGTGACACGAAGTTGGGCCCTGAAGAGATCACCCGCGACATCCCGAACGTCGGCGAGGAAGCCCTGCGCAACCTCGACGAAGCGGGCATCGTGGCCATCGGCGCCGAAGTCCAGCCGGGCGACATCCTGTGCGGCAAGGTCACGCCGAAGGGCGAAAGCCCGATGACGCCGGAAGAGAAGCTGCTGCGCGCCATCTTCGGCGAGAAGGCTTCGGACGTGCGCGACACCAGCCTGCGTCTGCCGCCCGGCGTCGCCGGCACGGTCGTCGATGTGCGCGTCTTCAACCGTCACGGCGTCGACAAGGACGAGCGCGCCATGGCGATCGAACGCGCCGAAATCGAACGCCTCGGCAAGGACCGCGACGACGAGCTCAAGATCCTTGAGCGCAACGTCTATGGCCGCCTGAAGCCGCTGCTGCTCGGCAAGTCCGCCGTCTCGGGCCCGAAGGGCATGGGCCGCGGCGACGTGACCGAAGAGAAGCTGGCCGAAGTGTCCAAGGGCCTGTGGTGGCAGGTCGCCCTCGACGACGAGAAGGCGATGGGCGAGCTCGAGGCCATGAAGAAGCAGTTCGAGGACGCCCGTAAGGCGCTCGACCGTCGCTTCGAAGACAAGGTCGAGAAGCTGCAGCGCGGCGACGAGCTGCCGCCTGGCGTGATGAAGATGGTCAAGGTCTTCGTGGCCGTGAAGCGCAAGCTTCAGCCCGGCGACAAGATGGCCGGCCGTCACGGCAACAAGGGCGTCATCTCCAAGATCCTGCCGATCGAGGACATGCCGCACCTGGAAGACGGCACGCACGTCGACATCGTTCTGAACCCGCTGGGCGTGCCGTCGCGCATGAACATCGGCCAGATCTTCGAAACCCACCTGGGTTGGGCCGCCGCCGGTCTGGGCAAGCAGATCTCCGCTCTGCTGGAAGCGTGGCAGCACGGCGGTCAGAAGCAGGCGCTGGTTCAGCGTCTGACCGAGATCTACGGCGAGGACACCCCTCTGCCGCAGGACGAGGACGATCTGATCGAACTGGCGAAGAACCTGTCCAAGGGCGTGCCCTTCGCGACCCCGGTCTTCGACGGCGCGCACATCTCGGACATCGAGAACCTGCTGGAATCGGCGGGTCTGGATCGTTCGGGTCAGTCGATCCTGTTCGATGGTCAGACGGGCGAGCAGTTCAAGCGTCCGGTCACGGTCGGCTACATCTACATGCTGAAGCTGCACCACCTGGTCGACGACAAGATCCACGCCCGCTCGATCGGCCCGTACTCGCTCGTCACCCAGCAGCCGCTGGGCGGCAAGGCGCAGTTCGGCGGTCAGCGCTTCGGGGAAATGGAGGTCTGGGCTCTGGAAGCTTACGGCGCCGCCTACACCCTGCAGGAAATGCTGACGGTGAAGTCCGACGACGTGGCGGGCCGCACCAAGGTCTATGAAGCGATCGTCCGCGGCGACGACAGCTTCGAAGCCGGCATTCCCGAGAGCTTCAACGTTCTCATCAAGGAAATGCGCTCGCTGGGCCTGAACGTGGAGCTGGAAAACAGCTGATCGGATCAAGCGCCCTCTCTCGCTCCGGCGGGGGAGGGCGGTCCGCCTGTTCTCCTCTCTGAATGAATTTTCGCGGGGCATTCCCGCAGAAGGAAAAAAGATGAACCAGGAAGTCCTGAACATCTTCAACCCGGTTCCGGTCACTCCGACCTTCGACCAGATCAAGATCGCCCTGGCCTCGCCGGAGAAGATCCGGTCGTGGTCGTTTGGCGAGATCAAGAAGCCGGAAACCATCAACTACCGGACGTTCAAGCCCGAGCGCGACGGCCTGTTCTGCGCCCGTATCTTTGGCCCGACCAAGGACTACGAATGCCTGTGCGGCAAGTACAAGCGCATGAAGTACAAGGGCATCATCTGCGAGAAGTGCGGCGTTGAAGTCACCCTGGCTCGCGTTCGCCGCGAGCGCATGGGTCACATCGACCTGGCCGCCCCGGTCGCCCACATCTGGTTCCTGAAGTCCCTGCCGTCGCGCATCTCGCTGATGCTGGACATGGCGCTGAAGGACGTGGAACGCGTCCTCTACTTCGAAAACTACATCGTCACCGAGCCGGGTCTGACCCCGCTGAAGCAGAACCAGCTGCTGACGGAAGACGAGTTCTACCGCTACCAGGAAGAGTACGGCGACGACGGCTTCACGGCTGAAATCGGCGCCGAGGCCGTCCGCAACCTGCTGATGGGCATCGACCTGCACGCGGAAGCCGAGCGTCACCGCGGCGAACTGGCCGACAGCCCTTCGGAAATGAAGGCCAAGAAGGCGTCCAAGCGCCTGAAGCTGATCGAGGCCTTCCTGGAATCCGGCAACAAGCCGGAGTGGATGATCCTGACGATCGTGCCGGTCATCCCGCCGGAACTGCGTCCGCTGGTGCCGCTGGACGGCGGCCGCTTCGCGACCTCGGACCTGAACGACCTGTATCGCCGGGTCATCAACCGTAACAACCGCCTGAAGCGCCTGATCGAGCTGCGCGCGCCCGACATCATCATCCGCAACGAAAAGCGGATGCTGCAGGAATCGGTCGACGCCCTGTTCGACAACGGTCGTCGCGGTCGCGTGATCACGGGCGCCAACAAGCGTCCGCTGAAGTCGCTGGCCGACATGCTGAAGGGCAAGCAGGGCCGCTTCCGTCAGAACCTGCTGGGCAAGCGCGTCGACTATTCGGGCCGTTCGGTCATCACCGTGGGTCCGGAACTGAAGCTGCACGAGTGCGGCCTGCCGAAGAAGATGGCGCTCGAGTTGTTCAAGCCGTTCATCTATGCGCGCCTGGACGCCAAGGGCCTGTCGGGCACCGTCAAGCAGTCCAAGCGCATGGTCGAGCGCGAGCAGCCGCAGGTCTGGGACATCCTGGAAGAAGTGATCCGGGAACACCCGGTCATGCTGAACCGCGCGCCGACGCTTCACCGTCTGGGCATCCAGGCGTTCGAGCCGAAGCTGATCGAGGGCAAGGCCATCCGCCTGCACCCGCTGGTCTGTACCGCGTTCAACGCCGACTTCGACGGCGACCAGATGGCCGTTCACGTCCCGCTGAGCCTCGAGGCCCAGCTGGAAGCGCGCGTCCTGATGATGTCGACGAACAACATCCTGTCGCCCGCCAACGGCAAGCCGATCATCGTGCCGTCGCAGGACATCGTCCTGGGTCTGTACTACCTGTCGCTGGTCAAGGAGAACCAGCCGGGCGAAGGCAAGCTGTTCGCCAACATGGGTGAAATCGACGCGGCTCTGGATGCGGCCGTCGTCGGCCTGCACACCAAGATCAAGGCGCGCTGGACCGAGATGAATGCGGAAGGCGAAGTCGTCACCAAGGTCATCGACACGACCCCGGGCCGGATGAAGCTGGGCGCGCTGCTGCCGCACAACGCCAACATCGGCTACCGCCTGCTTGAGAAGAACCTGACCAAGAAGGAAATCGGTAACCTGATCGATCAGGTCTATCGTCACTGCGGTCAGAAGGCGACGGTCATCTTCGCCGACCAGATGATGCAGCTGGGCTTCCGCGAAGCCGCCAAGGCCGGCATTTCCGTTGGTAAGGACGACATCGTCATCCCCGCCAAGAAGGAACAGATGGTCGCTGAAACGCGCACTCAGGTCGAAGAGTACGAGCAGCAATACGCTGACGGCCTCATCACCAAGGGCGAGAAGTACAACAAGGTCGTCGACGCCTGGGCCAAGGCCACGGACAAGATCGCCGACGAGATGATGGCCGAGATCGCCCAGCCCCGCGTCCTGATCAAGGGCCAGGAGCCGGACATCAACTCCGTCTTCATGATGGCCAACTCCGGCGCCCGTGGTTCGCAGGCCCAGATGAAGCAGCTGGGCGGCATGCGCGGCCTGATGGCCAAGCCCTCGGGCGAGATCATCGAGACGCCGATTATCTCGAACTTCAAGGAAGGCCTGACCGTCCTTGAATACTTCAACTCCACCCACGGCGCCCGTAAGGGTCTGGCCGACACCGCGCTGAAGACCGCCAACTCGGGTTACCTGACCCGTCGTCTGGTCGACGTGGCGCAGGACTCGATCGTCACCGAGGAAGACTGCGGCTCGACGCGCGGCATCACCCTGCGCGCCGTGGTCGAAGGCGGCGACGTGCTGGTCTCGCTGGGCCAACGCGTCCTGGGTCGCTATGCGGCCGAGGACATCAAGGAGCCGGGCGGCGACAAGATCCTGTTCCCCGCGGATTCCTACCTGCAGGAAGAAGAGATCGAGGTCATCGACGCGGCCGGCGTCCAGTCGATCAAGGTCCGTTCGGCCCTGACCTGTGAAGCCGACGCGGGCATCTGCGGCATGTGCTACGGCCGTGACCTGGCGCGCGGCACCAACGTCAACATCGGCGAAGCGGTCGGCGTCATCGCCGCCCAGTCGATCGGCGAACCGGGCACCCAGCTGACGATGCGGACCTTCCACATCGGCGGTACGGCCCAAGTGGCGGAAACCTCGTTCTACGAGGCGACCAACGCCGGTAAGGCCAAGATCGTCGGCCCGACCGTCACCGCCGCGCACGGCGACCTGGTGGCCATGAGCCGCAACGTCGTCGTCACCGTGGTCGTGGACGGCAAGGACCGCGAGACCCACAAGGTCCCGTACGGCGCCCGTCTGCGCGTCAAGGAAGGCGCCGAGATCAAGAAGAACCAGCGTCTGGCGGAGTGGGACCCCTACACCACCCCGATCCTGACCGAAGTCGGCGGCGTGATCCGCTTTGAAGACCTGGTCGAGGGCCTGTCGGTCCGCGAAGAAACCGACGAAGCGACGGGCATCGCCCAGCGCGTGGTTTCCGACTGGCGCGCCAGCCCCCGCGGTTCGGACCTGCGTCCGGCCATGGGCGTGACCCTGGGCGACACCTACGCCAAGCTGGCCTCGGGCTCTGACGCCCGCTACCTGCTGCCCGTGGGCGCCGTTCTGTCCGTGTCCAACGGCGACGAGGTCAAGCCGGGCGAGATCATCGCCCGCGTTCCGACCGAAGGCGCCAAGACCCGCGACATCACCGGCGGTCTGCCGCGCGTCGCCGAACTGTTCGAAGCCCGCCGTCCGAAGGACTGCGCCGTCATCGCCGAAATGGATGGCCGCGTTGAGTTCGGTCGCGACTACAAGAACAAGCGCCGCATCAAGATCACCCCGGAACTGGACGCCGACGGCAACCAGGCCGAGGCGGTCGAATTCCTGATCCCGAAGGGCAAGCACATCTCCGTCCACGACGGCGATCTGATCCAGAAGGGCGACTACATCATCGACGGCAACCCGGATCCGCACGACCTGCTGCGCATCCAGGGCGTCGAGGCGCTGGCCGAGTATCTGGTGAACGAAGTGCAGGAGGTCTACCGACTGCAGGGCGTGCCGATCAACGACAAGCACATCGAAGTCATCGTCCGTCAGATGCTGCAGAAGGTCGAAGTCCTGGATTCGGGTGAAACCACCTTGATCCGTGGCGACACCGTCGAAGTGGCCGAAGCCGTTCTGGAAAACCAGAAGGTCGAGAAGCGCGGCGGCCGTCTGGCCACCACGCAGCCCGTCCTGCTGGGCATCACCAAGGCGTCGCTGCAGACCCGCAGCTTCATCTCGGCGGCGTCCTTCCAGGAGACCACCCGCGTCCTCACCGATGCCTCGGTCCACGGCAAGAAGGACATGCTGGAAGGCCTGAAGGAAAACGTCATCGTCGGCCGCCTGATCCCGGCGGGCACGGGCGCCTATCTGCGCGCTCTGCAGAAGCTGGCGAACGAGCGCGATGCGGAACTGACGCAGGCCCGCGAAGATGCGATCGAGCCGCTGCCGGCCGATCTGGCCCTGGAACTGGAGCAGTCGGAAGGCTGATCCGTTTTCGGAACCGAAGACTGAAGAGGGCGGCGCTGGTGACAGCGCCGCTCTTTTCTTTTGGGCCTACCGCCCTTCGGGCTGCTTGAGGCCGGGTACTGGGCCTACCGCCCGTCGGCCTACTTGAGGCCCGGTACTGGCCTACTGCCCTTCGGGCTGCTTGAGGCCTTCGGGGCCGACGAAGCGAAGGGTCAGTCGCCGCCGACGCGCAGACCGCCGACACTGGCGGAGAAACCGCTGGTCCGGCGCTCACCCTCATTGACCGTGCTGCGGGCTCCCTGGCGCATGTCTACGCCGGGTAGGTCTTTCAGATGCGCGCC
Source organism: Brevundimonas sp. 2YAF1 (assembly GCF_052114745.1). Taxonomy (NCBI): domain Bacteria; kingdom Pseudomonadati; phylum Pseudomonadota; class Alphaproteobacteria; order Caulobacterales; family Caulobacteraceae; genus Brevundimonas; species Brevundimonas sp. 2YAF1. The sequence continues at coordinate 20,786 of NZ_JBFRFI010000013.1, forward strand.
GGCGCAGCCCGTGCCGAAGTTCGAGCCGGGGCAGTCGCCGGGGCCGACCACGCCGACGCCGCCTGACAAGGGGCGGCGCTGGACCTCATAGCGTTGCATCTCGCGCGCGCCTTCGCGGGCGAAGCGGGCGTCGCGCTGGGCGTTGCCGCTGCCGCTGATCGGGGCCCGCGCCGCGCCCTCGGCCGCGCGGGCGTTGAAACGCTCGTCGCAGATGGCCTGTTCGCCGCGGGCGAGGATCTCGGTCGAGCGACAGCCCGCCGGCGAGGTGCGCAAGGCGCGGGCGTTGCGCGAGTCCTGACCTTCCGGGGCGAAGCGCCAGGTGTCGGAAACGCCCGGCACGCCGGCGGCGGCGGCCGAGGGCGCGCCGGGCGCGGGAGCAGCGATGCGCGGGGCCGGCGCCGCGGGTGGTCCGTCGAGAGCCTCATCCTCGTCCTTCTTGCGCGAACGGATCGGGGCGACGGGCGCCGGGGCGGGCGTCGCCTGTTCGGCGGCGGCCGGGGGCATCGGCATGGGCTTGAGGGCCGGCACGGGTACCGGAGCCGGAACCGCAATCGGAACCGGAGCCGGAACCGGAACCGCAATCGGCATCGGAGCCGGAATGGGCGTCGGCGCAGGCGTCGGCGCGGGCGCTGCCTGGGCCGTCGTCTGGGGCGCAGCCTGTGGCGTCGGCTGTGGCGCCGCCGGGGTCGGCGTGACCTGCGGCGCCGGCATTGGCGTGGCCAACGGGGCCGCCTCGGTCGATGACGTTGGCGCGGGCAGGGGCTCTGGCGTCGGGACCGGGACCGGGATCGGAGCCACCGGACGCAGACGTTCTTCCGGCATGACCGGCGGCCGCTCTATTTCCAACTGGATGATGGGCGGCGGCGGGGGCAGGCGGACGGCCTGGTCTTCGCTGGCCGCCAGCAGGATCATGGACCCCAGGACGCCCACATGCAGCAGCACCGAAGCGCCGGCCATCAAGGCGCGCCGCACGCCGGGACGCGGACGACGGGCCGGCGCTCCGGCCAGGACTGCAACGGTCATAGCGGCTTCCCCCAACCCTCGTCGCGAAAGATGCCAAGGCAAGCATGGCAATATCGGGGCGAGTCTCCAATATCGCGGAACGCCGATCGCACAGATAGGGTTGCACGGGCGCTACTCTCGCCGCAGGGCCTCGATCGGATCCAGTTGCGCCGCACGCCAGGCGGGGTAGGCCCCGAAGACAACCCCGACGAAGGTGGAGAAGCCGATGGCCAGGGGTGCGGCCCAGGCCGGGATGGCGGCGGGCCAGTCGCCGAACTTGGACATCAGCAGGGCGCCGCCCACGCCGAGGACCAGGCCGATCAGCCCGCCCAGCAGCGACAGGGCCACGGACTCCAGCGCGAACTGGGTCAGGACGTCGCTGCGCCGGGCGCCGATGGCCATGCGCAGGCCGATCTCGCGGGTGCGTTCGGTCACGCTGACCAGCATGATGTTCATGATGCCGACCCCGCCGACCACCAGCGACACCCCGGCCACGGCGGCCAGAAGGATGGTGAAGGTGGCGGTCGAGGCCTGGGCGGCTTCCTGGATCGAGGTCAGGTTCTGGACGTTGAAATCGTCGTCGGCGCCGCGCTGGATGCGGTGGCGCTCGCGCAGCAGGTTCCCGACGTCCTGCTCGAGTTGATAGAGGGCGTCCTTGTCGGTCGCCTTGACGTAGATCTGGTTGATCTGGTCGCCGGACAGGCCGCGGCCGATGATGCGGGAACGCGCGGCGTCCAGAGGCACGACCACGATGTCGTCCTGATCCTGGAAGCCCGACTGGCCCTTGGGCGACAGGACGCCGATGACGGTAAAGGGGATGGGGCCGACGCGGATGCGCTGGCCGACGGGATCAACGCCTTCGCCGAACAGGTTGCCGACGACGGTTTGCCCCAGGACGGCGACCTTGCGCCCGCTATCGGCGGCGGCCTGGTCGAACATCTGGCCGGACGACAGGGTCAGGTCGCGGGCGATCAGGTAGTCGGGCGTGACGCCCTCGATCCGAGTGGACCAGTTGGATCCCTCATAGATCAACTGCGCCCCGCCGTTGACCGAGGGGGAGACGGCCTTGACCCCGTCCAGTTCGGCGATGGCGGCGGCGTCCTTGGCCGTTAGTGTGGTGCCGCTGCCGCCGGCGCCGCGTACGAAGCCGCCGCCCCCGCCGCGCGGCGCGCCCGAGCGCACCACCAGCATGTTGGTGCCGAGGCTGGACAGGGCCTTCTCGACGTTCTGCTGCGCGCCGAGGCCGACCGAGGTCATCATGATGACCGCCGCCACGCCGATGACGACGCCGAGCGACGTCAGGGCCGACCGCATGGGGTGGGCGGCGATGGCGCCGATGGCGAAGCGGACCAGTTCAAACGGGCTCATCCCGCCGGTCGTGATCTTGAGCATCGAGGCGGCGCCGGGGTGGGTTTGCTGGTCCATGTCAGGGGGTTCCGCGCAGGGCAATGAACCTAGCGGTTTGTGAAACCCACGCGCGGAGGGCGGGGCTGGCGAGGGGCTGAATGGTGCGGGGCGGGAGGGGCGTGGGTGTCGAGGGCGCGGACGGCTGAATCCTCGGGGCAAGCCCGAGGATGACGACGTGGGAGAGGGGGATGAGCGGAAGTTGGAAGGTCATTCGCTCCCCCTTTCATCGCTGACGATATGCCCGTCGCGGAAGGCTACGCGGCGCCGGGCGCGGGCGGCGACCTCGGTGTCGTGGGTGACGATGCAGAGGGTCAGGCCCTGGCGGTTCAACTCGTCGAACAGCTCCAGAACCTCTTGCCCCGTGGCGGTGTCCAGGGCGCCGGTGGGTTCGTCGGCGAGCAGCAGGTCGGGAGCGTTGGCCAGGGCTCGCGCGATGGCGACGCGCTGCTGCTGGCCGCCCGACATCTGGGTCGGCTTGTTGTTCAGCCGGTGGCCCAGGCCGACCCGTTCCAGCAACTGGACGGCGCGGGCGCGGCGCTCGGCGGGGGGGATGCCGGCATAGATCATCGGCAGTTCGACGTTCTGGACGGCGCTGAGGCGCGGCAGCAGCTGGAACGACTGGAAGACGAAGCCGATCCGCCGGTTGCGAAACCCCGCCAACTGGTCGTCGTCGAACTCGGCCACCGGCTCGCCCTCGAACCGATAGGCGCCGGAGGAGGGCCGGTCGAGACCGCCCAGCACGTTCATCAGCGTCGACTTGCCGGAGCCTGAGGGGCCGATGATGGCGATATACTCGCCTCGGTCGACAGCCATGGAGACGCCGCCCAGGGCGTTGATGACGTCGTCGCCCATGACGTAGGTCTTGGTCAGGCGTTCGATCTCGATCATGCACCTGTCCTCAACGCGGCGGGCCGCCGCCGCCGCCGCCGATGCCGCCGACGCCGCCGACGCGACGCTGGGCCTGCTGCTGGGCCTGGGCGCTGGGGGCGGTGGGACGCGGGCCGCCGCCGGTGACGACCTGATCGCCCGGCTTGAGGTCGCCGTCGGTGATCTCGGTATAGCTGCCGTCGGTGGCGCCGGTGCGGACCGAGCGTTGGACCGGTTTGTCGCCGACCAGGACCCAGACCACGCCGCGCCCGCCGCCGCCCGCGAACCGACCACGCAGGGTCTCGAGCTGGGTCTGCTGGTCGGGGCGCAATAGGGGTTTGATCTCGTCGAAGGCCTTGTTGAAGGCGGCGGCCGTAGCCGGACTAGGGCCGCGCCGCTGGCCGGACGGGCCGTTCCGACCGGCTGCGGCCGTGCGCCCCCCGGCGCGGGTCGCGGCCTGGGCGGCCTGAAGGATCGGCTCGATCTTGCGCTTCTGGTCGGCGTCGAGGTTGAGCTGATCGGCGATGCGCACCGCCATGCCGCCCTGTCCGCCGCCCTGGGCCTGGCCCGGACCCTGGCCCTGGCGCTGCTGCCCACCGCCCGCGACGCCGAAGGGCGAGCCGCCCGTCGACTGACCGGACGGGGCCTGCATCCCGGCGGGGGTGAAGCGCAGGGCGGCGTTGGGCACGCGCAGGACGTTGGTCAACTGCTGCTGGATGATCTCGGCGTTGGCGGTCATGCCGGGCAGCAGCTTCTCGCCAGGGTTCTCGGCCTCGGCCTCGACGGTGTAGGCGACGACGCTGGATGCGGTCGTCGGCAACATGCGGATGCGCGTGACCTGGCCGACGAAGTTGTCATTGGGGAAGGCGTCGACCGTAAACTTGACCGTCTGGCCGACCTTGACCGCGCCGATGTCGGCCTCGTCCACGCTGATCAGAGCCTGAACCCGCGACAGGTCCTGGGCCAGGGTGAAGAGGACGGCCACGTTGAGGCCGGAGGCCACGGTCTGACCCGGCTCGACCTTGCGGTCGATGACCACGCCGTCGATGGGAGCCACGATGGTGGTGCGGCCCAGCGTCGCCTGATTGGCGCGCAAAGACGCCTGCTGCTGGGCGACCTGGGCACGGGCCTGCTGCACGCCGGCGTTGGCGGTGCGCAGGGTGGCGCTGGCGGTGTCGAGCACGGCCTGGGCGACGATGCCCCGGTCAAAGAGGAATTTCTGCCGTTCATAGTCGGCCTGGGCCAGCGCGACCTGAGCCTGGGCCGTGGCCACCTGGGCCTGGGCCGCCTGGATCGCCGCCCGGGACTGGTCGACCGCCGAGCGCTGATTCTGCGGGTCGAGGACGGCCATCACCTGGCCCTTCTTCACCCGGTCGTTGTAGTCGACCAGCACCTGGGTCACCTGACCCGAAATCTGCGATCCGACCTCGACGGTGACCAGAGCCTCCAGCGTTCCCGAGGCCGAGACGCTGGTGACGATATCGCCCCGCTGAACCGCCTCGGTGCGATAGGGGGCGGTCGTCTCGCCGCCGCGCAGGAAGAAGAACCACACGGCCACGGCGACCAGCAGCAGGGCCAGCAGACCCAACGCCAGACGCTTGCCGGCCCATCGGCGACGCCGGGGCTGTATCAACGGGTCGTTCAGCGGCGGCGTTGCGGTCATGGAACGGCGGCCTTGTGGCTGCGAGACGAGACGTGTCAGAGAATGAACGGGAGCGTCAGGGGTTTCCGTCGCGGCCGACCGCGAGGCGGGGCGGGGGTGAATCACTTGACGCGTTCACACATCCCGCGTAAACGGCGCGCACTTTCGAGACGTGGGCGGTTCGCCGTCCGTTGAGATCGTGACAATCGAGCGGACGGGCTGTGCCCGCCGGAACGCCCAAAGCGCGCGTTCCGGCTTTTTCGTTTGGGCGCCACGGCTCGCTCGATCAACACCCGGGCGGCGCTTCGGCGGCGTCCAAAAGAAGGCTCATGAGGCGCTCCGGCCGAAAGGCACACGCCTCCACATCGAAAAGAGACGAATTCGAAATGCCCACGATCAACCAACTGATCCGCAAGCCGCGCAAGCCCAAGCCCACCCGCAACAAGGTGCCGGCTCTGGAGGGTTCGCCCCAGCGTCGCGGCGTCTGCACCCGCGTTTACACGACGACCCCGAAGAAGCCGAACTCGGCTCTGCGTAAGGTCGCCAAGGTCCGTCTGGCCAAGAACGGCTACGAAGCCGTTTGCTACATCCCCGGCGAAGGCCACAACCTGCAAGAGCACTCGGTTGTTCTGATCCGCGGCGGCCGCGTGAAGGACTTGCCCGGCGTGCGTTACCACATCCTGCGCGGCGTGCTCGATACGCAAGGCGTCAAGGACCGCAAGCAGCGTCGTTCGCACTACGGCGCCAAGCGTCCGAAGTAAGCGAACCGTCTTCAGGCCTGCTGGCCTGGACCCACAGAGATTTTCCCGGCGTCTGCCGGGCACTGCAAGGAATAATCCATGTCGCGTCGTCACCGCGCCCAGAAGCGTGAAGTTCTGCCGGATCCCAAGTTCGGCGATCTGATCGTCACTAAGTTCATGAACTACGTCATGTACGAAGGTAAGAAGGCCGTCGCCGAGAACATCGTCTATGGCGCCTTCGATATCCTGGCCGAGAAGAAGAAAGACCACACTGCGGTCGAGACCTTCCACACGGCTCTCGACAACGTCGCGCCGTCGGTCGAAGTCCGTTCGCGTCGCGTCGGCGGCGCCACCTACCAGGTGCCGGTCGAAGTCCGTCCGGACCGTCGCCGCGCCCTGGCCATCCGTTGGCTGGTCAACGCTGCGCGCAAGCGCGGTGAAAACACCATGACGGAAAAGCTGGCTGCTGAGCTGCTGGACGCCTCGAACAACCGCGGCACCGCGGTCAAGAAGCGCGAAGACACCCACAAGATGGCCGAAGCCAACCGCGCCTTCAGCCACTACCGCTGGTAAGCGTCTTCAAAGCGCCATCCGGCGCGCTTATCTGAGACTATCCGGCGCGGGCGGTTTGAGCTAAATCGCCCGCGCTGTCTTATCCGATATCACCTTGGGCGCTCGTCGCGTCCGCGAAGCACCCCGAAGGCAACTCCAATGCCCCGCACGCATAACATCGAAGACTACCGCAACTTCGGCATCATGGCCCACATCGACGCGGGCAAGACGACGACGACCGAGCGGATCCTGTTCTACACCGGCAAGAACCACAAAATGGGCGAGACGCACGATGGCGCGTCCACCATGGACTGGATGGACCAGGAGCAGGAACGCGGCATCACCATCACGTCGGCCGCGACGACCGCCTTCTGGCGCGGCAAGCGCCTGAACATCATCGACACCCCGGGCCACGTGGACTTCACCATTGAAGTCGAGCGTTCGCTGCGCGTGCTCGACGGCGCCGTGACGGTGCTGGACGGCAACGCCGGCGTCGAGCCGCAGACCGAAACCGTCTGGCGCCAGGCCGACAAGTACAAGGTTCCGCGGATCGTCTTCGTCAACAAGATGGACAAGATCGGCGCCGACTTCAACGCTTCGGTCGAGTCGATCCGCGACCGTCTGGGCGCCAAGGCCGTGCCGATCCAGCTGCCGATCGGCGCTGAAAACTTCCTGAAGGGCGTCGTCGACCTGGTCGAGATGAAGGCCCTGATCTGGGAAACGGACACCGTCGGCGCCGACGCCGACGTGCGTGAAATCCCGGCCGATATGGTCGAGGAGTGCAACGCTGCTCGTCAGTACCTGATCGACAACGCGGTCGAACTCGACGACGACGCCATGGAAGCCTACCTGGGCGGCGAAGAGCCCTCGGTCGAAGTCCTGAAGAAGTGCATCCGCAAGGCCGTCCTGACCGGCGCCTTCTATCCGATCCTCGGCGGCTCGGCGTTCAAGAACAAGGGTGTTCAGCCGCTGCTGGACGCCGTGATCGACTACCTGCCGTCGCCCGTCGACATCCCGGCCACCCCGGGCATCGACTACAAGACGGAAGAGCCGGTCACCCGTAAGGCTTCGGACGACGAGCCCCTGTCGGTTCTGGCGTTCAAGATCATGGACGACCCCTTCGTCGGCTCGCTGACCTTCTGCCGCCTGTACTCGGGCAAGATGGAAACCGGCATGTCGCTGCTGAACTCCAGCCGCGACAAGAAAGAGCGCGTCGGCCGGATGCTGCAAATGCACTCCAACGACCGTCAGGACATCAAGGAAGCCTACGCCGGCGACATCGTCGCCCTGGCCGGCCTCAAGGAAACCCGCACCGGCGACACCCTGTGCGATCCGCTGAAGTCGCCCGTCATCCTCGAGAAGATGGAATTCCCGGCGCCCGTGATCGAGATCTCGGTCGAGCCCAAGACCAAGGCCGACCAAGAGAAGCTGGGCGTGGCTCTGGCCAAGCTGGCTTCGGAAGATCCGTCCTTCACCGTTTCGACCGACCACGAGTCGGGCCAGACGATCCTGAAGGGCATGGGCGAGCTGCACCTGGACATCAAGATCGACATCCTGCGCCGCACCTACAAGGTCGACGCCACGATCGGCGCCCCGCAGGTGGCCTATCGTGAATCGCTCGGCCGCAAGGTCGACATCGACTACACGCACAAGAAGCAGACCGGCGGTACGGGCCAGTTCGCCCGCGTCATGCTGACCTTCGAACCGGGTGAACCGGGTTCGGGCTTCGTGTTCGAAAACTCGATCGTCGGCGGCGCCGTGCCGAAGGAATACATCCCGGGCGTCGAAAAGGGGCTGGAGTCCGTCAAGGACAACGGCCTGCTGGCCGGCTTCCCGCTGATCGACTTCAAGGCGACCCTGACGGACGGCAAGTACCACGACGTCGACTCCAGCGTGCTGGCGTTCGAAATCGCGGCCCGCGCCGCCTTCCGCGAACTGAAGGAAAAGGGCGCTCCGAAGCTGCTCGAGCCGATCATGGCGGTCGAGGTCGTGACCCCCGAGGAATACCTCGGCTCGGTCATCGGCGACCTGAACGGCCGTCGCGGCATGATCCAGGGTCAAGACATGCGCGGCAACGCCACTGTCGTGAACGCCTTCGTCCCGCTGGCGAACATGTTCGGCTATGTGAACACCCTCCGGGGCATGTCGCAGGGCCGCGCCCAGTTCACCATGCAGTACGACCACTATGATCCGGTGCCGCAACACGTCGCCGACGAAGTGATCAAGAAGTACGCCTAACCCATCGCCAACCCGTCGTTCGCGACGGGCGCACTTGAAACCCGGGCGGTTTGCGCGCAGACCGCCCGCCTTCATCCCCCAACCAATAGGACCCCCGGTTCGGGGACCCAGGAGCTAGAGAATGGCCAAGGAAAAGTTCGAACGTAACAAGCCGCACTGCAACATCGGCACGATCGGCCACGTTGACCACGGCAAGACGACGCTGACGGCTGCGATCACGATGACGCTGGCGAAGGCCGGCGGCGCCAAGGCGATGAACTACGCCGACATCGACGCCGCCCCGGAAGAAAAAGCCCGCGGCATCACGATCAACACCTCGCACGTGGAATATGAGACGGCCAACCGTCACTACGCCCACGTCGACTGCCCCGGCCACGCCGACTACGTGAAGAACAT
>NZ_JBFRFI010000014.1:0-28647 GCF_052114745.1 Brevundimonas sp. 2YAF1
GCCAGCAAGGCTCGACCCGACGGCGTCAGCCGGGCATTCTTGTGCACGTTCATCCGGGGAGCTCTTCGGTTGAGGTTGGTGCTTTGCAACCCCAGCTTCTCAGCCCAACCCCGGGTGAACAACCTTCATAGCTTCGACACCTAGGCGGCTTTGAATATGGCTAAGCAAGGTTCCGTTAACCTTGAAGCCGCAAGGCTGCCGCAAAAGACACGGACGGTAGGTCAAGCCCGCGACGATGGGCGAACCGTTCTCTGTCAGGAGCCTCGACATGCATCGCCGCCAACTGATCCGTTCCAGCCTTGGTCTCGCCGCCGCCGGCGCCCTGCCCGTGGGCCTCGGTGCCTGCGCCACGCGCCAGCCGGTCGACCCCGCCTATCCGATCGCCTCGGACCAGAACGCCCAGGCCTATACGTTCGAAGAACTGGTCTCGGCCGGTTCGCGTGAAATGGGCATCGCCGCCGAGGCCATGGGCTCGGCCCTCGAGCGCGTCTTCGCCGAACAGGGCGACCGCCCGACCGCCTATATCGCCGGCGAGGAAGCCGCCGGCGCCGCCGTCGTGGGCGTGCGCTATGGTCGCGGGGCCCTGCACATGAAGGATCTGTCGGCCTCGCAGGAAGTCTTCTGGCAGGGCGCCTCGATCGGTTGGGACGTCGGCGGCAACGCCAGCCGGGTCTTCACCCTGGTTTACGGCCTCTATCACCCCGACATGCTCTATCGCCGCTACCCCGGCGTCGAGGGCTCGGCCTATCTGGTCGCCGGTCTGGGCGTGAACTATCAGCGCGCCGACGGCATTGTCCTGGCCCCTATCCGCACCGGCGTCGGCCTGCGCCTGGGCGCCAACGTCGGCACCATGAGCTACAGCCGCCAGCGGAACCTGCTTCCTTTCTGACATTAAGGGCCAAGGGGCGCTAACGCTCGCGACGCGGTCGCTCGCTGCTTGAGCGCAGAAGGGCGCAACCGCGTTCATCACCGCCATCATCCTCGGGCTTGACCCGAGGATCGAGGGTTCAGTCTGCACAGTGTTCGAAGCGCTCGCACCTGCGCCCGACCCTCGGGTCAAGCCCGAGGGTGACGGTCTGTGTGGGGCAGCAGCGTCTCTATCCCCTCGCGCCAGGTCCGGTACTTCGGCCGCCAGCCGAGTTCGGCCTTGGCGCGGGCGTTCGAGAGGCGTTTGGAGTCGTTGTAGAAGCGCCGCATGGCGTCCGACACCGACGGATCATCGAGCGCCACTTCGGGCGGGGACGGCAGGCCAAGGCGCGCCGCCGTCCATACCATCACCACGTCCGCCGGCGCGGGCTCGTCGTCGGCCAGGGTGTAGGCGCGGCCCGGATGCGGGCGGGCCATGGAGGCGAACAAGGCCGAGACGGCGTCCTCGACATGGATGCGGTTGAAGACCTGGCCCGGTTTGCGCACCAGCCGGGCTGTGCCGTCGTGCAGGCGGTCCACCGGCGAGCGGCCGGGACCGTAGATCGCAGGCAGGCGGAAGATCTGCACCGTCAGTCCCATGGCGCGCCCGGCATCCAGCCAGTCCTGCTCGGTCCGCACCCGGCGGGCGCCCTCCAGACTGGCGGCGTTCAGTTCGTCGTCCTCGAAGGCCCAGCCGCCGGCGCGGTCGCCATAGACGGCGGTCGAGGAGACGTAGCCGATCCAGTCGGGCCGGGCGCCGGAGGCGGTGAGGGCGGGGATCAGCGCCGTCAGTCCCGGACAGCCTGCGCTGTCGGGCGGGGCGGTGACCAGAATGGCCGAGACGGCGGCGACGGCGGCCCTGAGCGCCGCGGCGTCGGTCGGATCGACGGCGACGACGCCGACCGCCGAGAGCGCCGCCCGCCGGGCCGGGTCGCGCGAAGTGGCGAAGGCGCGGCCGCCCCGTCGGATCGCTTCGCGCGCCACCTCGAGCCCCAGATAGCCGCCGCCGAAGACCAGCAGAGAAGGGGCGGCGGGCTCGGTCATGGCGGTCCGATCAGGCGATGCAGTCAGGCGATGCAGTCAGGCGATGCAGTCAGGCGGTTTTGGCGGCGGCCGGCGGGGCGTCGACCGCTTGGGATTGCAGCGCTTCGGCGCGCTTGCCGTTCCAGCTGGAGACGCAGGGAATCTTGGTCCGGTCGGCGCGGTCGGCGTAGCGGCGGGCGATGTCGGTCACGTCGGCCAGCAGACCCTCAGCCAGGGTGATGGGCTTCAGGCCCAGATCGCGGAACTGATCATTGGCGACGACCAGTTCGTTCTCGTCGGCCTCCTGACGCGGGTTGGGCACGTTGTGGACCTCGGCGCCGGTCATGTCGGCGACCATCTGCGCCAGGTCTCGGACGCGGCGGCTCTCGGTCATCTGGTTCAGGATCTTGACCCGGTCGCCCGATTTCGGCGGGTTCTTCAGCGCCAGCTCGACGCAGCGCACCGTGTCCTGGATATGGATGAAGGCCCGGGTCTGACCGCCCGTGCCGTGGACCGTCAGCGGATAGCCGACCGCCGCCTGCATCAGGAAGCGGTTCAGCACCGTGCCGTAGTCGCCGTCATAGTCGAAGCGGTTGATCAGCCGCTCGTCATGACGCGTCTCTTCGGTCTGGGCGCCCCAGACGATGCCCTGATGCAGGTCGGTGATCCGCAGGCCGTCGTTCTTGGCGTAGAATTGAAACAGCAGGGCGTCCTGCGTCTTGGTCATATGATAGATGCTGCCCGGGTTCGGCGGGAACAGGATCTCCTGCTCGGTCGGGCCGTGGTCGGTGTCCACCGTGACCTTCAGATAGCCCTCGGGGATGCGCAGGCCGGCGGTGGTGTAGCCATAGACCCCCATGGTGCCCAGGTGGGCCAGATGCACGTCCAGACCGCTCTCGACGATGGCGGCCAGCAGGTGGTTGGTGGCGTTGATATTGTTGTCGACAGTGTAGAGCTTGTGCCGCGCCGACTTCATCGAATAGGGGGCCGCCCGCTGCTCGGCGAAGTGGACGACGCTGTCGGGCTTCCAGTCCTTGATCAGGGCGACCAGACGGTCGAACTCCTTGCCGACCGTCATGTTGACGAAGTCGATGCTGCGGCCGCTGACCTCACGCCACGCGGCGATGCGCTCGCCCATGGTGCGGATGGGGGTCAGGGACTGGACCTCCAGCTCGTTGTCGATATTGCGACGGCTGAGGTTGTCGATGATCAGCACCTCCCAGCCGCGGGCCGACAGGTGCAGGGCTGTGGGCCAGCCGCAGAAGCCGTCGCCGCCGAGAATGATCACGCGCATGGATCGAGCCCTAGTTGTCTTGCCGTCGTCCCTCCTGCCTAGCCGATGGCGCGAGCCGACGAAAGCGGCGGCGCGTGACAGAGGACGTCCAGGGCTCTCCCCGATGCGGGCGTGACGCCGTTACGGCCGTCGCTGCACGGCGGCCAGCATGACGGCGCCGTTGTCAGCGGACCCGAGCGTGCGCTGTACAGCGACCTGCCCCCAGGCGTCCGCCAAGGCGTCCTTGATGCACAGGTGGCGGAGTCGATAGTGGGACATGGCCAGATTGGCGTCGCGGCATACATAGCGCGCCGCGACATTCAGGCGGTGGCCGAGAATCCGCGCGCCATCGGCCTGGGTGAGATCGAGATCGGCATAGGTAACGAGCGCGGAGTCGACGTGTGCTTCGGCGCGCAGGGACTGCGCTTCGGCGTAGATCGGCGCGGCGCCAGAGATCAGAAAGGCCGCGCTTAAAATCATCGCTTTCATTTTACTGCTCCTGATCGCCCGCGCGCTGTGCTCGCCTTCTCCTTTGAAATGGGCAGCGCCCGACAGAGGCAAATATACGCCGCCCCTGTTCTCGCCGCTCGACGAAAACACAGGGTTCTTCCCGCAGAGTTACACAAGGTCGTGCCGCGCAGGCGTGCGGCGGAGCTGGAACCTTCGTCAGGCGGCGGCTCAGAGCAGGGCGGTGATCGCCGCGCGGGTCGCCTCGCCCAGGTCGGGGCGTTTCAGGGCCAGGGCGACATTGGCGCGCAGCAGGCCGATCTTGTCGCCGCAGTCGTGGGTCACGCCCTCATACTCATAGGCGGTGAAGGTCTGGGCCTGCATCAGCCGGGCCATGGCGTCGGTCAGCTGAATCTCGCCGCCGGCGCCGCGTTCCTGGGTTTCCAGAATGTCGAAAATTTCCGGCTGCAGGATGTAACGGCCCGAGATCGACATATTGGAGGGGGCCGTGCCGGGGGCGGGCTTTTCAACCATGCCCTTCATGGCGAAGCGGCGACCGTCGCGGCTGGAGGGGTCGACGATGCCGTACTTGTGGGCAGCGGCCTCGGGCACGGCTTCGACGCCGATGACATTGCCGCCGACCTCGGCGTAGAGGTCCGCCAGCTGTTTCAGGGCGCCCGGCTGCGAATCCACGATCACGTCGGGCAGGATGACGGCGAAGGGCTCGTGGCCGATGATGTCGCGGGCGCACCAGACGGCGTGGCCCAGACCCTTGGGTTGCATCTGGCGGGTGAAGCTCATCTCGCCGGCCCGCGCCAGTTCGGCGTTCATGGCCTCCAGCAGCTCGATCTTGCCCTTGGCCAGAAGCTGGGCCTCCAGCTCGATCTGGTGGTCGAAATAGTCCTCGATGGCCTGTTTGGCGCGGCCGGTGACGAAGACGATGTGCTCGATCCCAGCCTCGCGCGCCTCTTCGACGATGTACGACAGGATCGGCCGGTCGACGACGTTCAATAGTTCCTTGGGCGTGGTCTTGGTGCCGGGCAGGACGCGGGTGCCGAGACCGGCCACGGGCAGGACCGCCTTGCGAAGGCGGGCGGGAGAAGTCGTCATCGGTCGTCCTGAACAGCCGTTAGCCGGCTTTCATAGGCGCAAAACGTGACGGGTCCAAACGCCCGCCGTCGCTCGGGTCACCTCACTCGACGGTGACCGACTTGGCCAGGTTGCGGGGTTGGTCGACGTCCGTGCCCTTCTGGACGGCGGTGTAATAGGCCAGCAGCTGCACAGGCACCGCATAGACCAGGGGCGCGATCAGCGGGTGGCAGTCGGGGGCGTCGACGCGGCGGATGCCGGCGCCGTGCGGGTCGGGGGCGGTCGCCGGGGCGATCATGACGACGGGACCGCCGCGTGCGGCGACCTCCTGCAGGTTGGAGGCGGTCTTCTCGAACACCTCGTCCAGCGGGGCCAGGGCGATGATCGGGGTCTTTTCGTCGACCAGGGCGATGGGGCCGTGCTTTAGCTCGCCGGCGGCGTAGCCCTCGGCGTGGATGTAGCTGATTTCCTTCAGCTTCAGCGCGCCTTCCATGGCCAGGGGGAACATGGCGCCCCGGCCCAGGAACAGGACGTCGGTGGCCTTGGCCAGGTCGAGGGCGATGGCGCGGATCTGGCCGTCCATCTGCAGGGCCTCGGCGATCAGGCGCGGCGCCTCGAACAGGGCCTTGACCAGTTCGGCCTCGCGCACGGGGTCGATCTTGCCCCGCGCCACGCCCGCCGCGACGGCCAATGCCAGCAGGGCCGCGACCTGGGCGGTGAAGGCCTTGGTCGAGGCGACGCCGATTTCAGGGCCAGCGTGGGTCGGCCACAGGACCGCCGCTTCACGCGCCATGGACGAGGTGTGGACGTTGACGACGGCGGCGGTGCGAAGGCCTTGCGCCTTGCACCAGGTCAGGCTGGCCAGGGTGTCGGCGGTCTCGCCCGACTGGCTGACGGCGACGGCGACCGTGCCGGGCGTCAAGGCCGGCGAGCGGTAGCGGAACTCCGACGCGATCTCGACGTCGCAGGGCAGGCCGGCATATTTCTCGAAGGCGTATTTGCCGATCTGACCGGCGTAGAAGGCGGTGCCGCAGGCGACGATCTGGATGCGGTCGACGGCGGCGAAATCGACGGCTTGCGGCTTGGCCGTGGCCGTCGCCAGGTCGAGATATTCCGACAGGGTGTGCTGGACGCTGTCGGGCTGTTCATGGACTTCCTTTTCCATGAAGTGGCGATAGGCGCCCTTCTCGACTAGGGCCGAGGAGGCCGAGACCTGGACCACGGCGCGGTCGGCGGGGTGGCCCGAGGCGTTGAAGATGTGGGCGCCCGACCGGGTCATGGCGACGTAATCGCCCTCTTCCAGATAGGAGATTTTCTGGGTGAAGGGGCCGACAGCCAGGGCGTCCGAGCCCAGATACATTTCGCCCTCGCCCCAGCCGACGACCAGCGGGCTGCCGCGGCGCGCGCCCAGGATCAGCTCGTCCTCGCCCTCGATCAGGACGGCGAGCGCATAGGCCCCGGTCAGGCGATCCAGCGTCGCCTTGAAGGCGTCCAGCGGGGCCAGGCCCGCCGCCAGCTTGTGGTCCAGCAGATGGGCGACGACCTCGGTGTCGGTCTGGCTCTCGAAGACGCGGCCCTCGGCTTCCAGTTCGGCTTTCAGCTCGGCGAAGTTCTCGATGATGCCGTTGTGCACCAGGCAGACGCGACCGGCCTGGTGCGGGTGGGCGTTGGCCGTGGTCGGGGCGCCGTGGGTGGCCCAGCGGGTGTGGCCGATGCCGATCGTCGTGTCCGACAGGGGATCAGCGGCCAGCACCGCTTCCAGCTCGCGGATCTTGCCCTTGGCGCGGCGGCGCTCGATCCGGCCGTCGACGATGGCGGCGATCCCGGCGGAATCGTAGCCGCGATATTCCAGCCGCTTCAGGCTGTCGACCAGACGGGGGACGACCGGGCCGGCGCCCGTAATGCCGATGATGCCGCACATGAGATCTGCTCCGGTGAAGGGGCGGGGCGGTCTCGCTTTGCGCGACGCCGCCGTAAGGGGTAAGCGAGAGGGTTCCGCCCGTCTCGCCCTGTGACCTTGCGTCTAGGGGAAGCGAAGACCGACGACATCAAAAAATGGGTTTCGAAAGGTTTCTTTGCAAACCGGTCGGCCCCCCGACATCGAAGGACGACGCCCTTGGGCGAGAGAAAATACTTCGGCACCGACGGCATTCGCGGTCGCGCCAACACCCATCCGATGACGGCCGAGGTCGCGCTGCGGGTCGGTCTGGCGGCGGGCAAGCTGTTCCGCACCGACGACGACCGCCGTCACCTGGTGGTGATCGGCAAGGACACGCGGCTGTCCGGCTATATGATCGAGCCGGCCCTGGTGGCGGGTCTGGCCAGCGTAGGCATGGACGTGCGCACCTTTGGCCCCCTGCCGACGCCGGGCGTGGCCATGATGACGCGGTCGATGCGCGCCGATCTGGGCATCATGATCTCGGCCTCGCACAACGACTACGCCGACAACGGCATCAAGCTGTTCGGTCCCGACGGCTACAAGCTGTCGGACGAGATCGAGCTGAAGATCGAGGCCATGATGGACGGGGCGCTGGATCAGGATCTGGCTCCCGCCAACAAGCTGGGGCGGGTCAAGCGGATCGACGACGCCCCGCCGCGCTATATCGAGATCGCCAAACAGTCCTTCCCCAAGCGGCTCAGCCTCAAGGGCCTGCGCATCGCCATCGACTGCGCCAACGGCGCCGGATACCGCGTGGCCCCGACCACCCTCTATGAGCTGGGGGCCGAGATCTTCCCCGTCGGCGTCGAGCCGAACGGGCTGAACATCAATGCCGACTGCGGCTCGACCTATCCGGCGACGGTGTCCGAGGCGGTGAAACGCTATCGCTGCGATATCGGCATCGCCCTGGACGGCGACGCCGACCGGGTCATCATCTGCGACGAGAAGGGTCACGTCGTCGATGGCGACCAGATCATGGCCCTGATCGGCCTGGACTGGGGCAGACGCGGACGTCTGAACGGCGGGGGCGTGGTCGCCACCGTCATGTCCAACCTGGGGCTGGAACGGAAGCTGAAGGCCGAGGGCCTGACGCTGGAGCGCACCAAGGTCGGCGACCGCTACGTCATGGAACGGATGCGCGCGGGCGGCTTCAACATCGGCGGCGAGCAGTCGGGCCACATCATTTTGAAGGACCACGCCACGACCGGCGACGGCCTGATGGCGGCGCTGCAGGTGCTGGCCGTCCTGGTCGAGACGGGCGTGCCGATGAGCGATCTGGCCCGCCAGTTCGAGCCGGTGCCGCAACTGCTGCAGAACGTCCGCTACACGTCCGGCAAGCCGCTGGAAGACGCCAAGGTCAAGGCCGCCATCGTGGAGGCGGAGGCCGCGCTGAACGGCTCGGGCCGTCTGCTGGTCCGTCCCTCGGGCACCGAAAAACTGATCCGCGTCATGGCCGAGGGCGACGACGAGGCTCTGGTTAAACGCGTCGTGGCCGATGTGGCGGCGGCGGTGAAGGCGGCGGGCTAGATCGCCAGCAAGTCCGTCAGCGCCTCGATGCGCTGGCGGATGTCGGGGACAGCGATGGTTTCCCACAGGGCGGCGCGGGCCGGCGGACCAAGGACGTAGAGGTCCGGGTCGGCGGCGCCGTCGGCGTGCAGCACGCGCCCCGCCTCGTCCAGGTCGAGACCCAGTTGCAGCGGGTCGAGGCGGGCGCGGCCCTCGGCGATCAGGGCGGCGGTCAGCGGCGTCGCCGCCGCATCGTGGCCGGGGCCGGTGCAGTCGATCAGCCATTGCGCCGTCAACGTTTGCGCGGCCTCGCGCGGCGGCGTCACGGTCAGGGTCACGGCGTCGGCGGAGGCCTCGGTCGCGTTGATGCGGCCGGCGCGGACGGTCAGGCGGCCTTCGGCGACCAGGGCGTCGAGCGCCGCGGCGATCTCGGGGGCGATGCGGTGACGATGGACGTCCCACCAGGGGCGCAGATGGCGCAGGAAGCGGGCGCGTTCCTGCGTCGTCGCCGCGCGCCACAGTTCGGCGGTGATCGGGCGATAGCCCTCCATGACGCCGCGCCAGCCGTGTTCGCGCGCCAGCCGCCGGGCGGAGGCCAGCCGCTGGGACAGGGCGCCGTTCAGGGCGTCCGGCGGCAGGGCGACGGCCGCGTCGTGATGGGCGCCGTGGGCGCGGGGCGTCAGGCCGCGCCGCGACACCGCCGTGGCCCGACCGCGCCAGCCCTGCGCCTGAAGCGCCAGAACCACGTCGACCATGGTCAGCCCCGAGCCGAGGATCAGCACGGCGTCCTCGGGCTGAACGCGGTCCAGGGCGCCGGGCGCCCAGGGATCGGACAGGACGCGCGGGCTCTGATCCGTCGGGGCGGTGCGCGGGGCGGGGTTGCCGGTGGCCAGCACCACGGCGCGGCCTTCGATGCGGCGGCCGTCCGACAGCGCCACGGTCCGCCCGTCGACGGCGACCGCCTGTCCGGTCACGCGCCGGATCAGGCCCGGATGGGCCGCCTCGACCGCGTCCAGCCGGGCGCGGACATAGAGGCCATAGAGCCGGCGGGTGGGAAAGCCGTTGGGGTCGGCGTGGTCGGGATGATGGTCCTTCAGCCAGTCGACGAAGTCGCCGGGCCGAGCGGCCAGGGCGCTCATCCGCTCGGCGCGCACGTTCAGGAGGTGAGCGTCCAGCGTCGCGGTATAGGCGACGCCGGGGCCGAAGACGGCGCCGCGCTCGATCAGGACCGAGGCCTGTCCGCGCTCGGCCAGCCGCGCGGCCAGCATGGCGCCCGAGAAGCCGCCGCCGACGATGACCACGGGCAGGGAGGAGGCGTCGTTCATCGGGTCACCACGCCAGAGCCGTCGCGTCGCGTCAAAGGGATTCAGATTTCCTGATTATAGGCGCCGATCTCGGGATAGGCGGCGAGGCGCGGTTTGACCTCGTTCCTGAACAGGTCGCGCATGTCGTCGGCGGAGCGCATGCTCTCGACCACCACCACCAGTTCCGGCTTGTTGGACGAGGCGCGGACCAGCACCCAGGAGCCGTCCTCGAGGTGGACGCGCACGCCGTTGACGGTGATGGCCTCGACGATCTTGCGGCCGAGGATTTCGCCGCCCGACGCCGCCAGGTCCTCGTATTCCTTCACGATCCTGGCCAGGACGTCGTACTTCAGCTCGTCGTCGCAGTGGGGCGACATGGTCAGGCTGGTCCAGGCGTCGGGCAGGGCGGACTTCAGTTCGCTGAGCGACTTGCCGGGGTTGCGGTCCAGCATGGCCAGGACGGCGCCGGCGGCGACCAGACCGTCGTCATAGCCGTGGCCCAGATCGCCCGACAGGAAGAAGTGGCCCGACTTCTCGAACCCGGCCAGGGCGCCCAGCTCGGCGGTCTTGCGCTTGATGTAGGAGTGGCCGGTCTTCCAATAGACGGTGGTGGCGCCGTTGGCTTTCAGTACTGCGTCGGTCTTGTAGAGGCCGGTCGACTTCACATCGACGACAAAGGTGGCGTTGGGGTGCAGGGCCGAGAGGTCGCGGGCCAGCATCAGGCCGATCTTGTCGGCGAAGATCTCCTCGCCGGTATTGTCCACCACGCCGCAGCGGTCGCCGTCGCCGTCGAAGCCCAGGGCCAGATCGGCGCCGGTCTCGCGCACCTTGGCCGCCATCTGCATCAGCATGGCGTGGTCTTCCGGGTTCGGATTGTATTTGGGGAAGGTCCAGTCGAGCTCGGTATCCATCTCGATCACCTCGGCCCCCATCAGGCGCAGAGCTTCGGGGGCGAAGGCGCCGGCCGTGCCGTTGCCGCAGGCGGCGACGACCTTGAGGGGGCGGGTCAGTTGGACCTTGGACGCGACGTCCTGGATGTAGCGTTCGCGGAAGCCTTCGACGCGCTCCAGCTTGCCGCCGGGGCGGGCCACGCCCTCGCCGCTCAGGACGATGGCCTTCAGGCGGGTCATCTCGTCGGGGCCGAACGTCAGCGGCGCCTGGGCGCCCATCTTCACTCCGGTCCAGCCGTTCTCGTTGTGGCTGGCCGTGACCATGGCCACGCAGGGGCAGTCCAGCGCGAACTGGGCGTAATAGGCCGTCGGCGACAAGGCCAGGCCGATGTCGACCACCTCCATCCCGCCTTCCAGCAGGCCGAGGATCAGGGCCTGCTTCACCGACAGGGAATAGGAGCGGAAGTCGTGGCCGACGGCGATTCGGGGACGCTGCCCGATCTCATGCACATAGGTGGCCAGACCCAGGCCAAGGGCCTGGATGCCCAGCAGGTTGATCTCTTTTTCCAGGATCCAGCGGGCGTCGTATTCGCGGAAGCCGGTCGGCTTCACCAGGGGAAGGGTCTCGTACTCCGCCGTGTTGGGGCGGATGTCCTGGCGCGGTTTCAACATGAGTCTTCCTGAGCGGGCGCGAATGGGCGAGCGGGACTGAACGACCCGCACCCTAGCGTCGCGGTATAGCGGGCGTCCCCCATGAGGCCAACAACGCGCCGGATGCGTTCGGGCTGCACGGCCTTCCAGGCCGCCGAAACCTTGACCGCCCCCGCGTCCACGGCCTACGCGAAGGAGAAGTTACGGAGACGTCCATGCCCCGCCTGATCCTGTTGCGCCACGGCCAGAGCCAGTGGAACCTGGAAAACCGCTTCACCGGCTGGGTCGACGTCGACCTGACGGCCGAGGGCGAGGCCCAGGCGCGGCGCGGCGGCGAACTGATCGCAGCGGCGGGGTTCAAGCCGGCGGTCATGTTCACCTCGGTGCTGATGCGGGCCAAGCGCACCGGCGCCCTGGCGCTGGACGCGGCGGGTCTGAAGGGCGTGCCGATCATCGAGGACTGGCGTCTGAACGAGCGTCACTACGGCGGGCTGACTGGCCTGGACAAGGCCGAGACGGCTGCCAAGCACGGCGAGGACCAGGTCAAGGTCTGGCGCCGCAGCTATGACGTACCGCCGCCGCCGCTGGCCCCGGGCGGCGAGTTCGATTTCGGCGCCGACCCCCGCTATGCGGGCCAGGACATCCCTGACACCGAGAGCCTGAAGACCACGCTCGACCGGGTCCTGCCCTATTGGAACGCGGCCATCGCTCCGCGCCTGAAGGCTGGCGAAGACGTTCTGATCGCGGCTCATGGCAACTCGCTGCGGGCCATTGTCAAACACCTGTTCGACGTGCCGGACGATCAGATCGTCAACGTCGAGATCCCCACCGGCAATCCGCTGGAGATCGATCTGGACGCCGACCTGAAGCCGGTCGCGGCCCGCTATCTGGACGAGGGGCGGGCGCAAGCCCTGCCGGCGATCACGAAAGCGGGCGCGTGAGCACGTCCGGCATGGACGCTTCGGGAGGCGACGCCGTCCACATGCGCCGCGCCATCGATCTGGCGCTGGCGCGCATGGGCGAGACCTGGCCCAATCCGGCGGTCGGCTGCGTCCTGGTCAAGGACGGCGTGGTGCTGGCGGAAGCCGCCACCGCCCCTGGCGGACGGCCTCACGCCGAGGAACAGGCCGTGCCCGCCGCGGGCGAGGCCGTGAAGGGCGCGACCGCCTATGTCACGTTGGAGCCCTGCGGCGCGCGGTCGTCGGGCCGCAAGTCCTGCGCCCATTTCCTGGCCGAGGCCGGGGTGACGCGGGTGGTGATCGCCGCCCTGGACCCCTCGCCCTTCGCCTCGGGGCGCGGCACCGAACGTCTGCGCCAGTCGGGACTGACGGTCGAGACCGGCCTGCTGGCCGAGGACGCCGCCGTCCTGTGCGAAGGCTTCCTGCACCGGGTCGAGACCGGGCGGCCGATGGTCCGCGTCAGCGAGGACGGCAAGGGCTTCGACGGCCGCTTCGTCGCCGCGCCGCGCGCCGACCTGACGACCGAGCTGAACCGGCTGGGCGAGGCCGGCTACACCCGGTTGTGGACCAATGAGGGCGAACTGGCGGACGCCTTGCGCGCGCAAGGCCTGCTGAGCGCGTAGAAATGTTTGTTTCTGCAAAGCTTCCTTAACGGCCGTAAGCCATGTTGGGGGCATGAGCGACGCCGCCGATCCTGTCCGCAAGAAACTGACCCAGGCTGAGGTCGACGCCATCTGCGTCAAGCATGATCGCCTGTGGCAGGCGCGGCCCGGTGGCGCGCGCGCCGTCTTCGCCTGGATGGACCTGTCGGGTCTGAGCCTGCGCGGCCGTAACCTGTCCGACGCCGATTTCGCCGCCGCCCGCCTGAACGGCTGCGACCTGACCGGGGCCAAGCTGGACAACGCCAACTTTTTCGGCGCGGACATGCAGGACATCGTTCTGACCGACGCCAGTTTGCGCCGGGCCGACCTGCGCGGCGCCTGCCTGCGCGGGGCGGACCTGTCGGGCGCCGACCTGTTCGAGGCCGACCTGCGCGAAGGCACCATCGCGGCGGCAGATTCCAAGCTGGGCTTCCGCGTGGTCGAGGCCCAGAAACGCGCCGACACCCAGGCCCAGGGCGCCAGCCTGGTCGGGGCCAATCTGCAACGGTCGCGCATGACGGGGGTGGTGGCCGTGGCCGCCGACTTCACCGACGCCATCATGAAGGACTGCAAGCTGGTCCGGGCCAATCTGAAACAGGCCAATTTCCGCGGCGCCGATCTGGCGGGGGCGGACCTTTCGGGCGCGGACCTGTCTGGGGCCGACCTTTCCGGGGCCATCCTGGTCGGGGTCAAGGCCACCATGTGGCGCACCGACGGGGCCAATATGGAAGGCGCGCTGACCGACAATCGTTCGGCGGGCGAGCCGGTCAGTCGCATGCCTGCCGCCGAGATGCTGCGCGACCACGCCCAGTGGTGCGAGACGGGCGGGGCCGAGGGCCAGCCCTCGGTGTTCGACGGGGTCGACCTGCGACCGCTGGAATCCATTCGCGGCCTGAACCTGACGGCCCTGTCGGCCAAGGGGGCGGTCTTCTACGGCCTGGATATGGAGGGCGTGCAGCTTCAGGGCGCGCAGTTGGAAGGCGCGGACCTGCGCTCGGCCAATCTGCGTCGCGCCGACTTGCGCGGGGCGCGGTTGGCGCGGGCCAAGCTGAATGGGTCGGACCTGCGCGAGGCGCAACTAGGGCCGCTGATGCTGGGGCCTGAGCGGCTGTTGCCCGCTGACCTGACGGGTGCGGTCCTGCGCGGGGCGGATCTGTCCGGCGCCGACCTGCGCCGTGCGGTGCTGGCGGGGGCGGACCTAAGCCGCGCCGTCCTGCACGGCGCCCAGACCAAACAGGCCGACTTCACCGGCGCCCAGGTCGGCGGCGCGCGCGGGCTGGACCCGGCCGATCTCAAGGCCGTGGCGGCTTAAAACCTGTTCGTCATCCCGGCCGAAGCCGTCAGGCGAAGCGCCGGGACGCCCCAGACGCCGACGCTTCCTGCGGTCCCGGATAACGGCTGCGCCGTTTCCGGGGATGACGGAGATTTGTGGGCACGAAAAAGGGGCGGCGCGAACGCCGCCCCTTCCTCAGTTTTTCGGACGTCGGGCGCGCTTAGGCGGCCTTGTCGGTCTTGGTCTCGATCAGCTTGCCGGTCGCGATCTCGATGCGGCGCGGCTTGAGCGCCTCGGGCAGTTCGCGTTGCAGGTCGATGGTCAGCAGGCCGTTCGACAGGTCGGCGCCCTTGACCACCACATAGTCGGCCAGCTGGAAGCGGCGCTCGAAGTCACGCTCGGCCAGCCCGCGATGCAGATAGGTCTTCTGGGCCGACGCGTCGTCGTTTGCGGCCTTCTTGCCGATGACGGTCAGCTGGTTTTCCTTGGCCTCGATGTTCAGCTCGTCGGGCGAGAAGCCGGCGACGGCGATTTCGATGCGATAGGCGTTCTCGCCGGTCGTCTCGATATTATAGGGGGGCCAGCCGTTCTCCTGGCTGGAACGCGCGGCGCTTTCCAACTGGCGGGCCAGACGGTCGAAGCCGACGGCGGAACGGTACAGGGGCGAGAAATCATAGGTACGCATGGGTCATCCTTCTGAAATTCAGCAAGGTTGAACCGCCCGGCAATTGAGCCCCGGACGGCGGAGGGATTCAGTCCCGACGATCCGTAATCGGCCCCGCCAAGTCTGGAGAGCCCGGGATCGGCGCTCTCGGAAGAAGAAGTAGGCGGCGTTTTTCGCGCCGCAAGGGGCGCGCGAAATCGTCGCTTGGCCCAATCCGCGCCTTGCCGAGGCCGCGAAGCGCCGTAAGGGTTGAGGATTGTCTCTTTCAGGACCGACCGGAGCCCTCATGCGACCCCTCGTCCTCGCCGCCATCCTGGCGTCCGCCCTCGCCTCGCCCGTTCTGGCGCAGAACGCTCCGCTGGGCGCCCCGCCCGAGCCCGCCTTGCGGCACCGCCAGGGTCTGTCGATGGAGATGCCCGCGATCGCCGAGGACGCGGCACTTCAGGCCGCCGTCGCCTCGACCGCGCGCCCCGAGGCCGACCGCGCCCGCGACAGCCAGCGCCATCCGTTCGAGACCCTGACCTTCTGGGGCCTGCAGCCCGGCCAGACGGTGGTCGAGATCGAACCCGGCCGTGCGGGCTGGTGGCGCAATATCCTGGAGCCCTATGCGGCGGCGACCGGCGGCCGCTATGTCGCCGTGGGCAAGCCGACCGAGAGCATGGGCGTCGCCGACAGTTCGGCCGACATGGTCGTGGTGGCGCGCGCCTTCCACAACTGGTCGAGCGACGGGCGCACCGATCCCTATCTGGCCGCCTTCTTCAAGGCGCTGAAGCCGGGCGGCGTCCTGGCCGTCGAACAGCACCGCAGCGTCGAGGGGATGAACGTCGCCGACACCGCCTCGACCGGCTACGTCCCCGAAAGCTACGTCATCCACGCCGCCCGCCGCGCCGGCTTCGAACTGGAGGCGCGCAGCGAACTGAACGCCAATCCCAAGGATGACCGTCACCATCCGTTCGGGGTCTGGACCCTGCCGCCGACGCGCACTTCGCAGAAGGACGGCCGCGTCCTGACGGCCGAGGAGCGCGCCGCCTTCGACGCCGTCGGCGAGAGCGACCGGATGACCCTGCGTTTCCGCAAGCCCGAGACCGCAAACTGATGGGGTTTGCGGTTTTGACCCTCGCGCAGAAGCGCCTTAAGCCCACGGGCATGACCCAATCGGCGGAAGGAGGCGCGCATGTCTGAGCGATCGACGCGACGCGCGGTTTTGGCCGGGGCGTGCATGGCCGCCTTCGCCGGCCTGGCCGCTTGCGGCAAGAAGCAAGACAAGGCGGCGGCCCCCGCGCCGACCACGCCGGCGGGACCGTCGGAAGGCTCGCTTGACTGGGCGGTGGCGGGCGACTGGCGTTCGGCGGCCGACAAGGCGCGCGACGCTTGGCGTCATCCCATTGAAACCTTGCGGTTCTTCGGTCTGCAGCCGAAGATGACGGTGGTGGAGTTCTGGCCCGGCAGCGGCTGGTACGCCGATATCCTGGCCCCCTATCTGAGCAAGGGCGGCGGCACCTATGTCGCGGCGGGATTCGCCGAGGGGCCAGCCGCCGATCCGGCGCAAACCGCCTTGAACGCGGCGCTCAGGGCGCGGCTGGAAGGCGACAAGAAGCTGTACGGCGAGGTCCAGTTCAGCGCCTTTGGCCCGACGACCGGGCCGGTGGCGCCCGCCGGGACCGTCGATCTGGTCCTGTTCATGCGCTATATCCACGCTTGGATGGCGGCGGGCATCGCCGAGAAGGCCTTTTCCGACGCCTATGCGGCCCTGCGCCCCGGCGGCGTCCTGGGGGTCGAACAGCACCGGCTGCAACCGGACGAGGATCAGGATCCGGCGGCGGCCAACGGCTATGTGCAGGAATCCTTCGTCAAACAACTGGCAGCCGAGGCCGGTTTCGTCTTCGTCGAGGCGTCCGAGATCAACGCCAACCCCAAGGACACCAAGGACCATCCCTTCGGCGTCGAGACTTTGGCGCCGCGCCGTCTGACGGCGCCGCTGGGCCAGCCGGCCAATCCCGAGTTCGACCGCACCAAGTACGACGCGATCGGCGAGAGCGATCGCATGACCTTGAAGTTCAGGAAGCCCGAGTGAGCCGCCCCACCGCCTTCGCCGCCCATGCGCCCCTGATGGGGGTTCCCGGCGCCGCCTCCCCTCCCGGCGGAGAGGGCGACTGGTTCCGCGGCGCGGGCGGCCTGCGCCTGCGCGCCGCCCTGTGGACGCCCTCGGCCATGGTGGCCAAGACCCCGCGCGGCACGGTGGTGCTCAGCCCCGGCCGCACCGAGCCGATCGAGAAATATTTCGAGGTCATCGGCAATTTCCTAGCGCGCGGTTTCTGCGTCCTGGCCCACGACTGGCGCGGCCAGGGCCTGTCGGCGCGCCTGCTGCCCGACCGGCTGCGCGGCCACGCCCGGGCGGTCGAGGAGTTTCTCGACGACTACGCCCGCCTGCTGGACGCCTATGAGGCCCGCGCGCCCAAGCCGTGGATCATGGTCGGCCACTCGATGGGGGGCTGCCTGAACCTGCTGTCGCTAGAGGCGGGCGAGAACCGGTTCGCCGGCGCCGTGCTGTCCAGTCCCATGCTGCGCATCAAGACCGGCAAGCGGTCGATGTGGTCGGTCAAGCTAGCGGTGCGCTGGAACCTGCGTCACGGCAAGGCGGGCGACTATGTGCTGGACGACGCCGACGACCCCTTCGACCACACCTTCGAGAAGGACGCCCTGACGTCCGACCGCGCGCGTTACGACATGTGGCGGCAGCAGCTCTACGCCTGCCCCCATCTGGCCATCGGCGGCCCGACCTGGGGGTGGCTGGCCTTCGCTCTCGACGCGGGCGAACGCGTCCTGAAGCCGCGCGCGCTGAAGGCGGTGAAGATCCCCGTCTGCGTGGTTCAGGCCGCCGAGGACGACAAGGTCTGGAAACAGACCAACCGCTGGGCGGCGCGGCGTCTGGGCCGGGGCCGGTATGTCGAGGTTTCGGGCGCGCTGCACGAAGTGATCATGGAGGCGGACCCGCTGCGTGGCGTCTTCCTCGACGAGTTCGACGCCCTGGCCGGCTATGTCGCGCCCGCTGAAGGACAGGCCGCGTCGCCCGCGCCGGAGAAGGGCGCGGGCTAACTAGGTCGCGTTCAGAACCGCCAGGGCCTGACCCGTCAGGGCGGCGTCGCCGACCGCCAGGATGCGGCCGTCGCCGTCTGGCGCCTGGCCGGTCCAGCCCGTGACCCGGCCCCCCGCCGCCTCGATCACCGGCAGCAGCGCCGACCAGTCCCAGATTTTCAGCTCGGTTTCGGCCACCAGGTCTATGCGGCCGGCAGCCACCATGGCGTAGGCGTAGCCGTCGCAGCCCAGGCGGGCCAGCCGGGCCGAGGCCCGCAGCCGGGTCCAGGCCTCGCGGTCGGCGCCGACGAAGATGTCGGGATCGGTGGTGGCGACCAGGGCGTCGGCCAGAAGCGGACAGGCGCGGGTCTTCAGCGGGGTGTCGGCGCCATCGCGCAACAGCCGCGCGCCGGAAGGGCCGCCCAGGAAGACCTCGCCCAGGTAGGGCTGGCCGATGGCGCCGATCACGGGGCGCGCCTCGTGACGCAGGGCGATCAGGGTGGTCCACAGTGGCAGGCCGGCGATGAAGGCGCGGGTGCCGTCGATGGGGTCCAGCACCCAGACATGGTCGGCATCGGGCCGGTCCTCGCCGTATTCCTCGCCGATCACGCCGTGGTGCGGATAGCGGGCGGCGATCAGGCGGCGGATGGCGGCCTCGGCGGCGCGGTCGGCCTCGGTGACGGGGTCGAAGGCGCCGGGCCCGGCCTTGTTCTCCTCGGCGTTGTCGCCACGGAAATAGGGCAGGGCCGTGCGCGCGGCCTCATGCGACAGTTCGACGGCGAAGGCTTCCAGCTCGGTCATGGCGGCGGCATACACCGCCCGTCCTGCCGGAGCGAGGGGTCAGGCCGCCTCGTGGTCCGTGTGTAGCGACCGAGCCAGGTCCAGCAGACGGCGGCGCGGCCGTTCGTCCAGCTGATGATAGGCCTGGATCAGATCGAGGGTTTCCTTGCGGGAAAAGCCTTCCACGGCGGTGGCGGCCGCATCCTCATGGTGCTGCAGCGCCTCCGTCAGACCGTCGTAGAAATAGCTGACCTGGGTCTCCAGCGCTTCGGCCAATTCCCACAGGCGGGCGGCGGAGATGCGGTTGGCGCCGCACTCGTATTTCTGAATCTGCTGGAACCGGATGCCGACCTGAACGGCGAGCTGCTGCTGGGTCAGGCCCAGCAGACGGCGGCGGCGGCGCAGGCGGCGGCCTAGATGAAGATCGATGTCGGCGGCCATGACGGCCCCTTTCTCTGTCCTAAGGGCGCTGTGTCGAAACGACACGGCTGGCCTGCTGCGCCGCAAGCGCCGTGCCGGATTCGCTTTTCTGGAGAATGGCGGCGCTTGACGGGCGAGCGGAGGCAACCCCTGGGCGACCGACGCATTAGGGCCAAGGCATCAAGCCGGACTTGAAGGGAGCAAGGACATGAGCGGCTTTGGTTGGATCGCCTGGATCATCATCGGCATCGTGGCCGGGTGGCTGGCGGAAAAGATCATGAAGCGGGACCACGGCCTGCTGACCAATCTGGTGGTCGGCGTCGTCGGCGCGTTGGTCGGCGGGTTCCTGGCCAATAATCTCCTGGGCGTGGATGCGGCCGGCAACTGGATCGTCGGCATCATCGTCGCCACGATCGGCGCGGTGGTCTTGCTGTTCCTGCTGGGGCTGGTCAAGAGGCGGGCCTGAACGGCGCGGATACACGCCCAGAAGCGACCCAGAAGCGACCCAGAAGCGACAAAGGGGCGGCCCGACGGCCGCCCCTTTTTCATACCCGGCCGAAGATCAGGCGGCCGGCGCAGCGACCGCCGGCGGCTCGTCCGGGGTGGGCGTGGAATCAGGCTCCGTGGGCAGGGTCGGCGGGGTGGCGTCGGGGGCCGCCTCGGTCGGGGCCTCGCTGCTGATGGGCGCAGCGGCCTGGAAGTCGGACAGGGTGGCGTCGACGACGATTTCGGCGCCGTCCTGGCGGATGCCGGCCAGCCCGACAGGGCGGACCGCGCCATCGGCCCCGCGCACCGTCAGTTCCTGGCCCGAGGCGCCGTTCTGCACGCCGACCAGCTTGCCGAGTTCCGCGCCGTCGGCGCTCCGGACCACGGCACCCGGCGTCAGGGTCAGGCTTTGGGGTTGAGCCGCAGCGGCCTCTGTGGGGGCCGGTTCGGGCGTCTGCGGCGTCGTCGCGCCCTGAGCGAGCACGGGCGCGGCGAACAGGAGGGCGCCGGCGATGCCGGTCAGCAGGGCGGTCTTGCGGATCATGAGGTCACTCCGATTGAGCGAGTCTGGCGCTCGCGAAAAGGTGAACCCGCTGGGTTTCGGATTGTTTCAGCGGCCTAGAAATGACCTTTTCAGCGCCGCAAACGACCGATTCCTGCTCTATGGTGCAAGCTTAAGGGGGACGGATGACAGCCAAGGCGAGACACGGCGGAGCGGGACGCATTCTGCGGCGACTTGGCGGGCTGGCCTATGAGCTGACGCCGCAGGTCTTCGCCGTGGCCTCGTTCTGCGCCGGCGCCCTGATGCTGGCTTCGGCGGTGACGCCGGCCTTCAGCGACCGGCTGCGGGCGCTGGACCGGTTCGCGCCGCCCCTGCTGATCGACCTGTCGCATTTCGCCGCCAGCGTGGCGGGCTTTCTGCTGCTGCTTCTGTCGGCGGGCCTGTGGCGGCGTCGACGGGGAGCCTATTATGCGGCCATGCTGGCCCTGATCGTCGGCGCGGTCTTTTCCCTGCTCAAGGGACTGGAGTTCGAGGAGGCGGCGCAGCTGACGGCCATCGCCTTCCTGCTGGCGCCGTGCCGGGCGGCGTTCAACCGCCGCTCGCGGCTAGGAGAGCCGCTGACCCCGGGCTGGCTGCTGCTGCTGATCGCGGCGGTGGGGGCGATCCTGTGGCTCGGCTTCTTCGCCTATCGCGACGTGGCCTATACCGACGAACTGTGGTGGAGCTTCCTGATCGATCGTCAGGCCTCGGGCTTCCTGCGCGCCGGGGCGGTGATGGCGATCCTGACCCTGGCGGTGGCGATCCGCTCCCTGCTGACCGAGCCGGGGGCCGGCAGCCATGGACCGGCCGGTTCGGCCGATCTGGCCCGCGCCCGCATCGCCCTGGCCGAGGCCGACAGCGCCGCGCCGGAGGGCTGGCTGGCGACTCTAGGCGACAAGGCCCTGTTGTTCAGCCCGTCAGGCCGCAGCTTCATCGCCTATCGGGTCCGCGGCCGCCGCTGGATCGCCATGGGCGAGCCCGTCGGCCAGCGCGTCGAACGGCAGGAACTGCTGTGGGCCTTCGCCACCATGGCCGACCGCTACGGCGGGGCGGCTGTCTTCTATTCCATCGGCGAAGGGTTGCTGGCCGAACTGGCGACCATGGGGCTGGCGGTCAGAAAGGTCGGCGAGGCGGCGGTGATCGACGTCGCGGCCTTCTCGCTCGAAGGCAAGGCCAAGCAGAACCTGCGCACCGCCGTGAACCGGGCCGAACGCGAGGGGGCGTCGTTCGAGGTCCTGCCGCCGGGTTCGGCCAGCGGACTGGCGGCGGAGCTGCGCGCCGTGTCGGAGGCCTGGATGAAGATCCATAACAGCGAGGAGAAGGCGTTTTCCCTGGGCCGGTTCGATCCCGACTATCTGGACCTGACTCCTCTAGCCGTGGTGCGCGAGGGCGGGCGCATCGTCGCCTTCGCCAACCTGCTGCCGGGCGCGGGGCGGGGCGAGGTGGCCATCGACCTGATGCGCTATCGGCCGGACGCGCCGACGGGGGCGATGGACTATCTGTTCGTGCGCGCCATCCAGTGGGCGGGCGCCGAGGGCTATGAGGGTTTCGATCTGGGCATGGCCCCGCTGTCGGGGCTGGAGGATCGTCGGGTCGCCCCCGTCTTCGCCCGCGTCGGCGCCCTGGTGTTCGAGGAGGGCGGCGCGCTTTACGGCTTCGCCGGCCTGCGCGCCTACAAGGCAAAATTCGCCCCCGAGTGGCGGGCGAAATTCATCGCCGCGCCCGCGTCGACGCCCCTGGCCATGGCCTTGCTGGACGTCGCCCTGCTGACCAGCGGCGGCTGGCTGGGGATGCTGGGCTTCAGGAAGTAGGCCCCTTCCATCGTCATCCCGGACGACCTGAAAGGTCGATCCGGGACCACAGGAAGCGCGGACCGTCGTGTGTGGGGCGGTCCCGGCTCTCCGCTGCGCTTCGGCCGGGAGGACGGTGAAGGGCAGCGGGCCTCAAGCAGACCGTAAGGTCGGTAGGCCCTAACAAACCGGCCTCAAGCAGACCGTAAGGTCGGTAGGCCCCAACCAGCCGGCCTCAAGTAGCCCGAAGGGCGGTAGGCCCTCAGGGAAAGATCCCAAAAAGAAAGGCGACCCTTTCGGATCGCCTTCTTCATTTCGTCTGTCATCAGCCTCAGTCGGGGCGGGCGCGCTTCTTGCGGAACGAGGGGTTCAGAATCTGCTTGCGCAGACGGATCGACTTGGGCGTGACCTCGACCAGCTCGTCGTCGCCGATATAGGCGATGGCCTGTTCCAGCGACATCTGGCGCGGCGGGGTCAGGCGAACGGCTTCGTCCTTGCCCGAGGCGCGGACGTTGGTCAGTTGCTTGCCCTTGATCGGGTTGACGTCCAGGTCGTCCCAGCGTGCGTTCTCGCCGATGATCATACCTTCGTAGGTCTTCTCGCCAGCGCCGACGAACATGATGCCGCGGTCTTCCAGGTTCCACAGGGCGAAGGCCGCCGTGTCGCCGTCCGAGTTAGAAATCAGCACGCCCCGCAGACGGCCAGCGATCTCACCCTTATAGGCTTCGTAGTGGCTGAAGACGCGGTTCAGCACGCCCGAGCCGCGCGTATCGGTCAGGAACTCGCCCTGATAGCCGATCAGCGAGCGCGACGGGCACTTCAGGCTGATGCGGGTCTTGCCGGCGCCTGACGGACCCATGTCGGTCATTTCAGCCTTACGGGCCGACAGCTTCTCGATGACGATACCCGAGAACTCGTCGTCGACGTCGATCATGACGTCTTCGATGGGCTCCATCTTCTCGCCGTTCTCGCCGGTCTGGAAGACCACGCGGGGACGGGAGATCGAGACCTCGAAGCCTTCACGGCGCATGTTTTCGATCAGAACGCCCAGTTGCAGTTCGCCACGGCCAGCCACTTCATAGGCGTCGCCGCCCTCGGTGGTGGTGACGCGGATGGCGACGTTGGCTTCGGCTTCCTTCAGCAGGCGGTCACGGATGACGCGCGACTGGACCTTGTCGCCTTCGCGGCCGGCCAGCGGGCTGTCGTTGACCGAGACGGTCATGGAGATGGTCGGCGGGTCGATCGGCTGAGCCGGCAGGGCGTCGGTGACTTCCATGGCGCACAGGGTGTCGGCCACGGTGGCCTTGGACATGCCGGCGATGGCGACGATGTCGCCGGCTTCCGAACCTTCGTCCAGGGCCTGACGCTTCAGGCCGCGGAAGGCTAGGACCTTGGTGATGCGGCCGCGTTCGATTTCCTTGCCATCACGGTCCAGGGCATGGATGGCCATGCCGGGGATAGCCTTGCCGCTCTGGATACGGCCGGTCAGCAGGCGGCCCAGGAAGGGGTCGCTTTCGATCAGGACGTTCAGCATCTGGAAGGGCTTGTCGCGGTTTTCTTGAACCTTGGGCGCCGGGACGTGCTCGACGATCAGGTCGAACAGCGGGGCAAGGTTATCGCTAGGGACGTTGAGGTCCAGCGTGGCCCAACCCGAACGGCCCGAGGCGTAGATGTGCGGGAAGTCCAGTTGCTCGTCCGTCGCGCCGATGGCGGCGAACAGGTCGAAGGCTTCGTTGTGGACGCGGTCCGGATCGGCGTGGGCGCGGTCAACCTTGTTGATGCAGAGGATGGGCTTCAGGCCCATCTTCAGAGCCTTGGTCAGAACGAACTTGGTCTGCGGCATGACGCCCTCTTCGGCGTCGATCAGGATGACGCAGCCGTCCACCATGCCCAGGATGCGCTCGACTTCACCGCCGAAGTCGGCGTGGCCGGGGGTGTCGATGATGTTGATGCGGGTTTCGCCAGCCTTGCCGTTCCAGAGCACCGAGGTGCACTTGGCCAGGATGGTGATGCCGCGCTCTTTTTCCTGGTCGCCCGAGTCCATGGCGCGCTCAGTGGTCGCCTCGTTGGCTCGGAAGACGCCGGACTGAGCCAGCAGGGCGTCAACCATGGTGGTCTTGCCGTGGTCAACGTGGGCGATGATAGCGACGTTACGAAGGTTCATTTCGGGCTCGGGCGGACTGTGTTCGGCCGCGGAAACTCCGGGCCGCTGCAAGATGCGGTATCAGGAAGGAAGCGGCGCCTCTTACAGCCCTCTGACTCGAAAGGCCAGCGTGGCGGTTCGATTGTGCGTCAGGCCGGCAAAATCAGCACGATCGTCGTCAACGCCAGGGCGCCGATCAGTAGGGCCGAAAGTGCGGCGACAGCGGCCACGCGCGGCCCGGCGCGGACCACGGCGCGCGGATCCACCATCAGCCCCAGCCCCGCCATGGCGATCAGGGTCATGGCGGTTACCCCGGTCTGGAGCGAGGGCAGGACGACTTCCGGGATCAGGCCCGCCGAGCGCAGTCCCATCAGAATCAGGAAGACGATGATGAACCAGGGGGCCATGTGGTGCAGCTTGGGACCCTTGGCGCCCTCGACCTTGCCCGAGCGCATCAGGCCCAGCACCAGGCAGACCGGGCCCAGCATCAGGACGCGGACCAGCTTGACGATCGCGCCGGTCTGGACAGCCAGCAGCCCGGCGGGGGCGGCGGCGGCCAGAACCTGGGGCACGGCATAGACGGTCAGACCGGCCAGAACGCCGACCTTGACGGGGTCGAAGCCCATCAGGGCGCCGACGACGGGGACCAGAAGGACCACCAGAATGCCCAGGACGGCGGTGAAGCCGATGGCGGCGGCCACGTCCTGGCCTTCCGCCTCGATGACCGGGGCGACGGCGGCGATGGCGGAGTTGCCGCAGATGGCGTTGCCGCAGGCCACCAGCAGCGCCATGGCGGGCGGCAGGCCGAAGGCCCGGCCCAGGGCGTAGCCGCCGACGATGGCCAGGGCGACCACGCCGACGATGGCCAGCAGCAGGACTGGCCCCAGGGCCATGACGGCGGCGCCGGAAACGGTGGCGCCCAGCAGGGCGACGGCCACCTCCAGCAAGGTCTTGGCGCTGAAGCGCACCCCGGGCGTCCAGACCTCGGACGGGGTCCAGACCAGGCGCAGGCCCGCCCCCGTCAGGATGGCCAGCACCAGGCCTTCGATCCACGGATGGCCGAACAGCTGCGTCTCGATCATCTGCAGGCCGAAGGCCGCGGCGCCGATCCCGGCGCTCAAAAGCACGCCCGGCAGCAGGCGCATCGGGCCGGTCAGGGAGCGGCGGGCGTGGACGGGGTGGAGGGCGGTCGTCATGACGCCGCATCCTCTGCTCCGACGTCTGATCGATCCAATGGATAGTTCTGGATTTAACAATCGATAAAGACGATTGATTGGTTATGACACTGGAACAGCTCCGCATCTTCGTCGCCGTGGCCGAGCGTCTGCATATGACGCGGGCGGCCGAGGCGCTGAACCTGACCCAGTCGGCAGTCAGCGCGGCGGTGGCGGCGCTGGAGGCGCGGCACGGGACGCGGTTGTTCGACCGGGTCGGCCGGGGGCTAGCGCTGAACGCTGCGGGCGCCGCCTTCCTGCCCGAGGCCCGCGCGGTTCTAGCCCAGGCCGAGGCGGCGGAGCGGGTGCTGGACGATCTGGCGGGGCTGAAGCGCGGCTCGGTGCGGCTGTTCGCCAGCCAGACCATCGCCGCCTACTGGCTGCCGCCCCGCATGGCGGCCTTTGCCCGGGCCCACCCGGAGATCGACCTGCATCTGACCATCGGCAACACCCATCGGGTGGTCGAGGCGGTGCTGGCGGGCGAGGCCGAACTGGGCCTGATCGAGGGGGCGTTCGAGGCTGCAAGGGTCGAAAAGGCGCGGATCGACGCCGACCGGCTGGTGGTCGTGGCGGCGCCGGGGCATCCGCTGGCGGGGCGGGGCGAGCCCCTGTCGGCGTCCGATCTGCGCGGGCTGGACTGGGTCTTGCGCGAAGAGGGGTCTGGCACGCGTAGCGAGTTCGAGGCGGCCCTGCCGCGCGGCGTCGCGGCGTCGGAGCTGCGGACGGTTCTGACCCTGCCGTCGAACGAGGCGATCCTGGCGGCGGTGGCGGCCAGTGATCTGGTCACGGCGATCTCGGAACTGGCCGCCCAGCCCCTGATCGAGGCGGGGCGGCTGGTTCGTCTGCCGCTCGATCTGCCCGAGCGGCCGTTTCATCTGCTGCGCCACCGCGAACGGCGGCCCAGCCGGGCGGCGGAGGCCTTCGCCTCCGCGCTTTAGCTAGAGCTGGGTCAGACCTTGGCCGAGCGGCTGCGGATCCAGGCGTAGAGGGCGAAGGTCAGGCCAGCGAAGGCGACGACGCCCGCCAGCATGGCCGGCCACATGGTCTCCTTGGGCAGAAGGGCGAAGGGGGCTTCGTTCCGGGTGCTGACGATGACGGCGGCGGTGAAGACGCCGAACAGGCTTTCACCGACGATCAGGCCCGAAGCCAGAAGCACGCCCATGCGACGGCCGACCTCATTGAAGCGGGTCGTGGCGATCCACTTCTCATAGATCCAGCCGCAGACCGCGCCGATGACCAGCATGGTGGTGACGGCGGCCGGCAGATAGACGCCGATGCCGGCGGCCAGCGGCGGCAGCTTGATCTTGCCCTTGGTCGAGCGTTGCAGGACCACGTCGAGGATGATGACCAGGACGCCGACGGCGGCGCCGATGCCGATCAGGTCCCAGCGCAGGTCGCCGCTGATGACGCCCTTGGCCAGGGCCGAGATCAGGGTGGCTTGCGGCGCGGCCAGGGTCTGCGTGCCCTCGACGATGGCGGGCGGGCCGCCCTCGAAGCCGAAGGCCTGGTTCATCATGTCCAGGACGAAGGGGATGACCAGGGCGCCGGCGACGACGCCGACCAGCAGGGCCGTCTGCTGACGCCAGGGCGTGGCCTCGACCAGTTGGCCGGTCTTCAGGTCCTGCAGGTTGTCGTTGGAAATGACGGCGACGGCGAAGACGATGGAGGTGACGATCAGGGCGAAGGCGATGATCGACGGATCGGCAGGCACGTTGGCGATGGCCATGACGCCCAGCATCAGCAGCGAGGCGATGACGATGGCCAGGATGCCGACGCCCGACACCGGGCTGTTGGACGAGCCGATCAGACCGGCCATGTAGCCGCAGATGGCGGCCACGGCGAAGCCGATGACCACGACGTAAATCAGCCCGCCGATGACCAGGATGGGGGCCGAGGCCGCCAGCGTCGTGCCCTGCGTGAACAGGGCCAGCAGGACGGCGATGCCGACCAGGGCGCCGACCGAGAGCAGGCCGACCAGCTTGATCGGAATGTCCTGTTCGGTGCGGTCCAGAACCTCGCCGTGGGCGCGTTTTTCCTGTGCGGCCAGGGCCGAGACCAGGCCGGCGACTAGAGGCTTGGCGAGTTTGAACAGGGTCCACAGGGCGGCGACGCCGATGACGCCGGCGCCGATGAAGCGGACTTCCTTGGCCCAGACCGTCATGGCCAGTTCTTCGGCCGGGGCGCCCGCCGGGACGGAGGCGGCGATGGAGGGCACGCCGTGGGCGGCCAGCCAGGCCACGGTGTCGGGCGAGGTCAGGATGGGCACGAAGATCAGCCAGGCCAGAACCAGACCGAACAA
The DNA here is from genome assembly GCF_052114745.1 of Brevundimonas sp. 2YAF1. Taxonomy (NCBI): domain Bacteria; kingdom Pseudomonadati; phylum Pseudomonadota; class Alphaproteobacteria; order Caulobacterales; family Caulobacteraceae; genus Brevundimonas; species Brevundimonas sp. 2YAF1. The sequence continues at coordinate 27,314 of NZ_JBFRFI010000014.1, forward strand.
CTGGGTCAGGCCGACGGCCAGACCGATCAGGTGACCGGCGCCCAGCAGGGCGAACTGCATGGAGAAGCCGACGCCGGTGGCGCCGCCGCCGAGCGCGGCGGGGAGGCGCAGGAAGGCGACGGTCTCGGCGGCGAAGACGCGGGCCGAGGCCAGGAAGGCGAAGAAGGCCGAGGCGACGGCGCTGCCGACGACGACGACCAGGCCCGAACGGTTCTCGCGCACGGCGCTTGCGGACTCATCCGCGCCGGGCGACCCGACCTTCAGCACCTCGGCGGCGGCGACGCCCTCGGGGTAGGGCAGGTCGGCCTGCACCACCAGGGTCCGGCGCAGCGGGATGGAGAAGGTCACCCCCAGGACGCCGCCAAGGATGCAGATCATCACCGACTCCCAGAAGGGGAAGTTCATCCACCAGCCGATCATGACCAGACCGGGCAGGACGAAGATGATCGAGCTCATGGCGCCGCCGACCGAGGCGACGGTCTGAACCGTCATGTTCTCCCAGATGGTCGACCCCTTGAAGGCGCGCAGCAGGGCCATCGAAATGACCGCCGCCGGAATGGCCGAGGCGAAGGTCAGGCCGACCTTCAGCCCCAGATAGGTGTTGGCCGCCGTAAACACCGCCGCCAGCAAGCACCCCAGGATCAGGGCGCGGATGGTCAGTTCGATGCGTTTGCCGATCCCGGCGGGTTTGTCTGTCATGCGGGTTCTTTCCGTTGTCGCCGGAGGTAATCCCGAAAGCGGCGCCGTGACAACGCCCTTCCCTTCTCCCCTTGCGGGAGAAGGTGGCCGAGCGGAGCGAGGTCGGATGAGGGGTGGCGCTGAGGACTGACTATTCGTTGTCGGCCAATGTCGCGAGACCCCTCATCCGTCAGGCTTCGCCTGCCACCCGTCGTCGGCTCGCATGCGAGCCTCCTCCACCCGCAAGGGGAGAAGGAACAGGTTCGCCCGCCTCGCGTGAACGCGGGCGGCGGAGGGCTGGGCGGGGCGCCGGGCCTTCGCCCGGAGTGGATGTAGTTTTACCGTTTCGACGAAGGCCGACGCCCCGCGCGAAGAGTTGGACATGAGCTCGGGGCAGGCGCCGTTGTTAGCGGCTACCCCCGGCGCCCATGACGGGCAGGCCGCGCGACGACGCGGTCCTGGAACGGTCCGAGTAACCCCCTCGACCCTGACCGGAACCTCTATGGCGGACGGGTCGAACGCCCCGTCGCTAGGCCCCAGCGGCGTCTTGATTGAGGTGTGGTCTATCGCCCTTCGGGCTACTTGAGACCACAAGAGCAACGCGTGTTCGCGAGCCGCTCCCTTCACCTCTGAACCGCCCGCCTGATCCATCGCCG
>NZ_JBFRFI010000015.1:0-19902 GCF_052114745.1 Brevundimonas sp. 2YAF1
CCCACGGAACCGACCTGTCCCTCCACAGCCAGGCCCAGCTCAGCGCCATCGCACGCCAGCTCAACGAACGGCCAAGAAAGACCTTGCTCTATCGGACGCCAGCGGAGACCTTCGCTGCGTGTGTTGCAGCGATCAGTTGAGCCCACCGTGGAAAGCGGACACCATCCCGCTACTACTTGGGCTCAGGCTAGGATCAGTCCCTAGATCGGGAGAACTAATGCGCGCGCCTTTTTTAAAGTCTCTCACAGGGCCAAGACTCGCGATCGGGGCTAGCATCGGTGTCCTAGCCTTATGGCTGGCGGACTATTTCAGGCTGTTGCCAAAAGCCGCCTCCGAAGTCCTGTCACTGGCATTTGGAGTTCTGTTTTTCGCGTATGTCCTGATACTTCTCGATCAACGACTTAGGGCAAGAGGCAAGAATGGTTGGTGGCTAATTTTGTTTTTCGGGCCTGCGGTGACATCCATATTTGCAATGTCGCTCATTCCGCCGAGCAACCAAAAGGCCATACTCCTTTCGGTAATACTCACCTTCTGCTTTTGCTCTCCGTTCGCCCTATGGGGCGCCTTCGAGATTTGCGTCAAATCGCGGCCAGAAAAGAGCGACCACTGACAACTCTTGAATGGCGAAGGCACGCGAAGCGCGCTTTGTGAAGTTCCGCTACGGGTCGGTAGCGGAAATAGGCTTCGGTTCCGAAAGCGGACATAGCCAATCGCGCATGATGTTCGGACGCAACGCCCCTCCTCGACGCTCCGATTAAATCGGTTGAACAGCAACACTATTCTGAAACAGGTTGGTGCCGATGTTGACCACCCGGCCGAAGCTCTGCGCCGTCATGCCGGGCGCCGTCGCCTGGATGACGTTCAGCGCCCCGTGGATCACGGTCGAGAACTGGCTCGCCATGGCCGCCCAGGCGATGTCCGTCATCTGCGCCCGCGCGTCGCCGTTGAAGCTGTAGTCGAGGGCGTTGTTGACCACGGTGCTGATCGCACCGCCGAAATGCGCCTCGGCCTGGGCCACCATGGCCTCGACCGCCGCCCGGTCGGTCACGTCGGCCTGGACCGCGATGACCCGCTCGCCCAGCTCGGCGGCCAGGGCCTCGGCCTGCGCCCCGCTGGCCCGCCAGTTGACTGCCACCCGCGCGCCCTGCCCGGCGAAGGCCCGCGCTGCCGCCGCGCCCACGCCGCGCGCGCCGCCGGTGATGAGAACGATCTGATCGCGGATTTCCATGGCCTGCCTCACGCTGAAGAACGAAGCCGAGCCATAGGCCGCCCGCCCTCCCCCGTCATCCCGGAAAGGGCGCAGCCCTTATCCGAGACCGCAAGAAGCGCCCCCCTTACCCCCCGCTCATCCCGGCGGACGCCGGGATCCAGTGCTTTGGCTGCAAGCTCATCGCCATGCCCGGCTCGCAGCTAAGATGCGCGCTGCCTAGTCTGGATCCCGACCTCCGCCGGGATGAACGGTCAAGGAGACACGCGGCCCCTTCATCGAACACGGGTTGCATTTAGGACGCTTCCTAATTAGCCTATTCCCTATGAACACCCTGTTCAAGGCCCTATCCCACCCGGTGCGGCGACGCATCATCGCCATGCTGAGGGCGGGCCCGCTGGCGTCCGGCGACATCGCCGCCGCCTTCGACATGAGTTGGCCGACCATCACCGGCCACCTGAACGCGCTGAAGGAGGCCGGTCTGGTCAGCCCCGAGCGCGACGGCCAGTCGATCCGCTACCGGCTGGAAATCTCGGCGGTCGAGGAGGCCATGGCCTTCCTCCTGGACCTGACCGGCGCCGGCAAGACCCACGAGGAGGAGCAACCATGACCGCAGCCCGAAAACCCGACCTGAGCCTGATCGACATCGCCTCCATCGTGGTGACGGCGGCCATCGCCGGCGCCGCCGCCTGGGTCTTCCTGGCCGGGCCGACCGGCCCCATCCCCCTGCATTTCAACGCCCAGGGCGTCGCCGACCGGTTCGGCGGACGCGGCGAGCTGGCCGCCAGCCTGCTTCTGATCGCGGGCGTCGGCGCCTTGGCCTGCGGCGGCTGCGCCCTCTATGCCCACAAGGCCGAAGATCCGGCGCGACGGCGCGGCCTGATCATGGGTCAGTTGGTGGCGCTGCTGGCGATCGGCGGCGCGTCGGTATTGATGCTGGCCACCTCGCTGGGCGGCACCCTGACCACCGCGCCCGTCAACTTCCACATGGCGGGGATGGGCCTGCTCTTCCTGCTGATCGGCGCCTTCCTCGGTCGGGTCGGGCCCAATGTCGGCATCGGCGTGCGTACGCCGTGGAGCCATAAGAGCCGCCTCGCCTGGGACCGCTCCAATCGGCTGGCCGGCCGTCTGTTCTGCCTGATCGGCCTGGCGGCCATCCTCCTGTCGCCCTTCGTTCCCCAGCCGCTGGGGATGCAGGGGGTGATCGCCGCCGTCCTGATCGCCGCGCTCTGGTCCGCTTTCGAAAGCTGGCGCGTCTGGCGCACCGATCCCGACCGCCAACCCTTCTGATCTCTACCCAACCCACACGACGGAGACGACCATGCTGACCCTCGCCGCCGCCCTTCTGCTCTCGCCGGTTTCGACGCCCGTCGAACTGGCATCCAGCCCTGCGCCCCTGCACGGAACCTTGCTGAGGCCCGAGGGCCAGACGCGCACCGCCGCCGTCATCCTGCCCGGCTCCGGCCCGACCGACCGCGACGGGAACAGCCCGCAACTCGGCCTTCGGGCCGCCTCCTATCAGCTGCTGGCGGAGGGTCTGGCCGAGCGCGGCGTCGCCACCCTCCGCATCGACAAGCGCGGCCTCGGCGAGAGCGCGGCAGCCGGCCCCGCCGAGGCCGACCTGCGCTTCAACACCTATGCCGACGACGCCCGCGCCTGGGCCGCCGAGGCGGCGGCGAAGACGGGCCGCCCCTGCGTCTGGCTGATCGGCCACAGCGAGGGCGCGCTCGTCGCCCTGGCGGCCGTCGAGAACGGCGACGACAAGGTCTGCGGCCTGGTGCTGCTGTCGGGCGCCGGGCGCCCCGCGGGCGTGGTGCTGCGCGAACAACTGGCGCCCCTGCCCGAGCCGCTGAAAACCCGCGCCTATGACGCCCTCGCCGAATTGGAGGCCAGCCGCACCGTGGCCGATCCGCCCGCCGAACTGGCCGCCCTGTTCCGCCCCTCGGTCCAGCCCTACCTGATTTCGTGGCTGGCGCTGGACCCGGCCAGGCTGGCCGCCGCCTACAACGGTCCCGTCTTCGTCGGCCAGGGAACCACCGACATTCAGGTTTCAGTCGCCGACGCCGAGGCGATCAAGGCGGCCCAGCCCCGCGCCGAGCTCGTCGTCTGGGACGGCGTCAACCATGTGCTGAAAACCGCGCCCGCCGACCGCGCGGCCAATATGGCGACCTATGTGGACCCGGCCCTGCCGCTTGCGCCCGGCGTGGTCGAGGCGGTGGCGGATTTCGTGCTGAAGTAAGCTCTCCCTTCTCCCCTTGAGGGAGAAGGTGGCCCGCGCCAGCGGGTCGGATGAGGGGTTTCGCGACGGCAAGTAGCAGCCCTTCACCCGGCCTCTGAGAGACCCCTCATCCGTCAGGCTTCGCCTGCCACCTTCTCCCGCAAGGGGAGAAGGCAGAGGACTACCCCTCCAGCTCCGCCCTTGCCTGCTCCGCCAGGTCGAAGAACCGCCGGCGCACCTCGGCGGCATAGGGGTTGTCGTGTTCGATGGCGCGGAACACCGCCGCGCTGTCGTGGCGGACCATATCCACCCCCTGCATGACCCGCTCGAAACTGGTCGTGGTCATCCGCGTCGGCAGCGGCTCCATGGCCATCAGCACCTTGGCGATCAAATGGGTCAGGCCCTGCACCGTCGCCGCCTCGCGGTCGTGATCCTCCGGCGTGACGACGAAGACCTTCAGGCCCAGCGCCTTGCGGCAGAAGGCGGCCACGTGCCACGCCGCCTTGTCGCCGCGCACCGGACAGACGGCGATGCGCAGACCCGGAATGCCGTCCTTGCCGCTCTGGGGGCCGAACAGGGGATGAGTGCCGACGATTCGGACACCCTCGGGCAGGCCGTCCAGCATCACCTTGGCCGGCTTCACCTTCACCGAGCCGACGTCGAGGATCAGGGCGCCCGGCGTCACATGCGGTGCCATGGCCGCGACCGTTTCCTCCAGAACCCCGACCGGCACGGCCAGCACCACCACCGGACAGGCGGCGGCCTCCGCCAGCGTCGTCAGCCGCGCCAACCCCTCGCCGTCGTTCGCCGCCGGGTCGTAGGCGAGGATGTCGAACCAGGGCGACAGATGCCGCGCCGTCAGCCGCCCGAAGGCGCCGAAGCCTATCAGGCCAAGCTTGGGCAGCCCGAGTTGAGACTTCGCGTCGCTCACCCCGCCAAGGTCTCCTGGAACCGCACCGGGCGGCCATGCGCCTGACCGATCAGTTCGCCGTCCTTCATCACCACCCGGCCGCGCACGATGGTGGCCACCGGCCAGCCCGTCGTCTCGAAGCCGTCGAAGGGGGTCCAGCCGCAGCGGCTGGCCTGCTGGCCATGGGTGATGGTCTTCTTCGCCTTCAAATCGACGATCGTGAGATCGGCGTCATAGCTGACCGCCATCCGCCCCTTGTTGGCCGTGCCGAACACCCGCTGCGCCCCGCCCGAGGTCAGGTCGATGAAGCGTTCCAGCGACAGACGGCCCTCAGCCACATGGGTCAGCATCAGCGGCACCAGAGTCTGCACCCCCGGCATCCCCGACGGCGAGGCCGGATAGGGCTTGGACTTTTCTTCCTTGGTGTGCGGCGCGTGGTCCGAGCCCAGGACGTCGGCCACCCCCTGTTGCATCCCCCACAGCCACAGGGCGTCGACGTGCTCCTGCGACCGGATCGGCGGGTTCATCTGGGCATAGGCGCCCAGCCGCTGATAGGCTTCAGGCGCGACCAGCGTCAGGTGCTGGGGCGTGATCTCGACGGTGGCGACATCCTTGTGGAAGCGCAGGAACTCCATCTCGTCGCGCGTCGTGACGTGCAGGACGTGGATGCGCGCGCCGGTTTCCTTGGCCAGCCCGACCAGACGGCGGGTGGACATGATGGCGCTCTCGGCGTCGCGCACCTCGGGGTGGCTGGTCCAGTCGCCGGTGCGGGCCAGGCTGCGGCGCTCGACCAGTCGGTATTCGTCTTCGGAGTGGAAGGTGGCGCGGCGGCGCACGTTCGACAGGACCTTTCTCACCCCCTCGTCGTCGGCGATCAGCAGGTCGCCGGTCGAGGCGCCCATGAAGACCTTGACCCCGCAGCAGCCCGGCAGGCGCTCCAGCTCGCCCAGATGCTCGGCGTTCTCGTGCGTGCCGCCGACGTAGAAGGCGTGGTCGGTCCACATCCGGTCCCTGGCTCGCACCAGCTTGTCGGCCAGGGTGTCGGGATCGGTCGTGTTGGGATTGGTGTTCGGCATCTCGAACACAGCGACCACGCCGCCCAGGGCCGCCGCGCGGCTGCCCGTCTCCAGGTCTTCCTTCCATTCCAGACCGGGCTCGCGGAAGTGAACCTGGGTGTCGATGACGCCGGGCAGGACCGTCAGGCCCGTCGCGTCGAACACCTCGCCCGCAGACGCCTGGCTCAGGTCGCCGATGAAGGCGATGCGCCCGTCGATGACGCCGACGTCCGCCTTGCCGCGCCCGGCGTGGTTGGCCACCTCGCCGCCCCGCACGATCAGGTCATAGGTTTGGGTCATTGGCGCATCTCCTGAGGTCGAGCGCTTATGCGCGCTGTCGCCGGCCGGGGACAAGCCCGAGAGGCTGCCCTCTCCATCGTCATCCCCGGCCCTGTGCCGGGGATCCAGACGCGCGACGCCGAAAGGGAACGCGCGACGCCTCGACTCCACACCGGCGCGTGTCTGGATTCTCGGGACAAGCCCGAGAATGACGAATTCAGGGGCTCGCGAACTAATCCGCCAGTTGCGCCAGCAGCTTCCTCGACGCCTTCAGCACCCGCTCATAGGGCAGGTCCATCATGTGCTGGATGTGCTGGTTCAGGCGCGGGTCCATGTCGGTGAACTCCTGCAGGCTGCGCGGACCGCGCACCGCGGCGCCGGTCCAGGGACGCCGCAGGGTCTCGTCCGAGGGGCCGAACACGCCCACCGCCGGCACGCCCGCCGCCACGGCCAACTGGGTCCACAGCGAGTCCGCGCCCAGATAGAAGCTGGCCCGCGAAAGCGCCGCCACCGTCTGCAGCCGCGTCAGCTTGCCTTGCAGTTCGATGACCCGATGGCGCGCCACGGCGAAGCGGATGGTGTGGGCGGAATCCCGGTCGATGTCCTCGCCGACGATCATCAGCCGCCCGCCCGCCAGCGGCCCGTCGTCGGCCAGCAGCGGCCCCGCCACCTTGGCGTAACGCTCGGCCGGCCAGCGCTTGCCGACCCAGTCCACGCCCGGCCCGATGGCCAGGATCGGTCCCTCGCCCGGCGGGATCAGGGCGTCGGCGGCTTCCTGGGTGTCGCGCCCGACGAACAGCTTGGGCGCCGGAATCTCGTCCAGCTGCAGCACGCTCGCCGCCTGCTCGACCAGATGCACGCCCGGCTGCGGCTTGCCCCGCACCGCGCGCTTCTGACGCCGCAGCTTGCCCGACAGGGTCGAGCCGCGCATGTCGACCACCAGCCCCCAGTGCGTCTCGCGCACCTGGTTCCACAGGGCGATCCAGTCCCAGCGCCCGTCGCGGTCCAGAACGATCAGCCGCTCCAGCCGCGGCGTGTCCGCAAACAGCGGCGCGCTGGCCGGCGAACCGACGACGGTGAAGGTGGCGTGCGGGATGGCCTCGACCAGATGGGCGAGCGTCCCCGACGAGAGGACCGCCTCTTCAGCGTCCGCCTCGGCGATATAGAGGATCGGGAAACGCCCATGCATGAACCGACCCTAGAGGGATTCTCTACGGAATTCAGCGTAGATGCGCCCCTAGACCACAACGGCGCCGGACGGGACGATCAGGCGATGCTTTCCACGATCCCGCCCTCGACGCGCAGGGCCGCCCCCGTCGTCGCGCTGGCCTGCGGCGAGGCGGCGTAAACCGACAGGTTGGCCACCTCTTCCGGCGTGGCGAAGCGCCCCAGCAGGGACGAAGGCCGGTTTTCGGCCAGGAAGACGCCTTCCATCTGGGCCGCGTCGATCCCTCGCTTGGCGGCCAGATCGGCCATCATCGCCTCGGCCCCGGCGGTGCGCGTCGGCCCCGGCAGGATGGTGTTGACGGTGACTCCGCTGCCGGCCAGCACCTTGGCCAGACCGCGCGAGACGCCCTGCAGCGCCGCCTTGCTGACGCCGTAGTGGACCATCTCCGTCGGGATGTTCAGCGCGGACTCGCTGGAGATGAACTGGATACGCCCCCATCCACGCGCCTGCATGCCCTTGGCGTAGTGCCGCGACAGACGCACGCCGCTCATCACGTTCACCTGATAGATTTCCAGCCAGGCGTCGTCGTCGATGTCGAAGAAGGGGCGCGCGCCGTAGATGCCGACATTGTTGATGAGCATGTCGACCTCGGGACAAGCGGCGATGATCGCGGCGCAGCCTTCGGCCGTGCCGGGATCGGCGACCACGGCGCCGACGTCGGTTCGGCCGGACGCCAAGCGGATTTGCGCCGCCGCCTCGTCCAGGCGCACCGCCTCGCGGCCGACGATGGTGACCGCGGCCCCCGCCCGGGCCAGTCCTGTGGCGATGGCCAGACCGATCCCGGCGCTGGCCCCCGTGACCAGGGCGGTCTTGCCTTCCAGGTCGATCTTCATCGGCTTCTCCTTGAACTTTGCCGGGCGCGGACATTCGAAACGGCGCTGCGGCGCAATAGCTAGTGTCTCTGTTACGGTTTTGAAGGGCGGCGCCCGGCGATGAGCGCTTCGGAGGCGCATTTCCGCCCCCTCTGCGCTAAACCCCGTCCATGAGCCTTCCCCTTCTGCCTGACCGGACCTGCGGCGGCTGCGTCGAGTGTTGCCGCGTGATCCCGCTGAACCTGCCCGAACTGGCCAAGCCGACGGGGGAGTTGTGCGGCTATTGCGTCGATGGGGCGGGCTGTTCAGTGCATGAAATCAGGCCCCAGACCTGCCGCATCTGGTTCTGCCTGTGGCGCGCGGTCGAACTGTCGGACGACTGGCGGCCGGACCGCAGCGGCGTCATCGTGCGGCCGGACGGCGTCGAGCGCGGCGAGATCACCCTCTACGTCGTGCGCCGCTCGGACTTCCTGGCCGGGATGGACTTCTTCGCCACGGTCGCCGGCTGGATCGCCGAGGGGATCGAGGTGGCCCTCAGCGTCCCCGGCCCGGTCGGGACCTATCCGGCCCGGGCCGTCGTCACCGACTGGCTGCGCCCCGCCATCGAGGAGGGCGACCCTCAGGACTTCGTCGCCCGCGTCGTGGCCTCGCTGGACCGGCTGGATCAGCACGACTTCCAACCGGACGGCGTCACGGCGCGGTATGCGGTGGTGTGATCCTTCTCCCCTTGAGGGAGAAGATGGCAGGCGAAGCCTGACGGATGAGGGGTGTCGGCAGCACGGTTGAAACCCTGACCTCGCCGTCCAGCCTCCCCTCCTGAACACCGCGCTCACACCCCTCATCCGAGCGCCTCCGGCGCCCACCTTCTCCCTCAAGGGGAGAAGGGCTGTCGCAACCGCCTCCCCCTCCCTATCTTGGCCGCATGTCCATCGCTCGCCTCGACAGCCGCGCCCTGATCCGCGTCACCGGCCCTGACGCCCGCCCCTTCCTGCACAACCTGCTGACGCAGGACGTGGAGACGCTCAAACCTGGAGACCTGCGCTTCGGCGCCCTGCTGTCCCCGCCCGGCCGGCTGCTGTTCGACCTGTTCCTGTGGGGCGAGGAGAACGGCGTGGTGCTGGACGTCGCCGCCGAGCGTCGCGACGCCCTGGTCCAGCGGCTGTCGATGTATCGGCTGCGCTCCAACGTCGAGGTCATGCCCATTCCCGACGCCGTCTTCGTCGCCTGGCAGGAAACCCCCGAAGGCTTCGTCCCCGATCCCCGCCTGCCTGCGCTGGGCGGCCGCCGCTGGGGCGATCAGTGCGAGACGAATGCGACCGAGGCCGACTGGCAGGCCCACCGGCTGGCCTTGGGCGTGCCGGATCCGACGGCGGACTCGCTGACCGACAAGACCTATCCGATCGAAGCGGACTTCGACCTGCTGAACGGCATCGACTTCCACAAGGGCTGCTTCATCGGTCAGGAGACGACCTCGCGCATGAAGCGGCGCGGCACGATCAAGAACCGCATGATGGCCATCGTCTTCGACGGCCCCGCCCCAGCGCGCGGCGCCGAGGTGCTGAACGGCGAGCTTCGCGCCGGCGAGGTCATGACCGGGACCGAGGGGCGCGCCATCGCCCTGCTGCGGCTGGACCGTCTGGAGGGCGAATTGACCGTCGAAGGGCGTCCCGTGACTGTCGAACGGCCCGCCTGGCTCCCTGAATTTCAAGGCTAATTTGAGAAATACGGCAAATCTGCTTGTCATGAACGCCGCAACCAAGACGACCGCCGCCGTGGCGCGCCCTCGATGAAGCCGCCCAGCCCCCTGCCCCGCTCTCGTCATCCCGGCCGGAGCCTTTGCGAAGCGAGGCGGAGAGCCGGGACCGCCCAACACGATGACCGTCGGTGTTTCTTGCGGTCCCGGATAGCGGCTGCGCCTCTTCCGGGATGACAGGGCTGGCGAGCGGGGAACGCCGTTTCCCCCTTGCTTGAACAGAACGTTCCAGCAACATCGAGCCATGACCGAATCCGAGAAAGCTGACGGCCGCTGCGGCTGGTGCGGCACGACCGACCCGCTCTACATCGCCTATCACGACGAGGAATGGGGCGTGCCCGAGTACGACCCCCGCGCCCTATGGGAGAAGCTGGTTCTGGACGGGTTTCAGGCCGGCCTGGCCTGGATCACCATCCTGAGAAAGCGCGAGGGGATGCGCGACGCCTTCGACGGCTTCGATCCCGAGATTGTCGCCCGCTACGGCGAGGCGGATAGAGGGCGGCTGCTGGCCGACCCCCGCATAATCCGCTCGGGCGCCAAGATCGACGCCGCCATCAATGGCGCCCGCCTGTGGCTGGACATGAGGGACAACGGCGAAGACTTCTCAGCCTGGCTCTGGTCCTTCGTCGACGGCCAACCGCAGGTGAACCAGTGGACCGACTTCCGCGAGGCCCCGACCCAGACGCCGGAGAGCGTGGCCATGGCCAAGGCGCTGAAGGTGCGCGGCTTCAAATTCTGCGGTCCGGTGATCGTCTACGCCTTCATGCAGGCCGTCGGCATGGTCAACGACCACCAGACGACTTGCTTCCGTCATGCTCAGGTTCGCGCGATGGGCGCCCCATAACTTCAAGGATAGCGCCCACGACCGCGTCCGGCTTGGCCATCTGGATCATATGAGGCGCGCCCTCCACCACCCGATGCGTCCCCGCCGATGACCGCGCAGCGATGGCGGCGTGGTTCTCGCGGGTCACCGCCGACAGCGCCATCCGCTCCGCTTCCGCCATCCCCGTTTCGGGTCCGTTTTGCCCGCCCGCCGTCAGCACGATCAGCGGCAGGGCGCTGGACGCGGGTTCGCTCGCCAGAACCTGGCGGGAACTGTCGTCCATGCTCAGCTGTTCCGACAGCGCCGTCCGAGCCAGCGCGCCGCTCGCCATGGGGCTGTCCAGCGGCGGCGAACCACATTCGGCATAGATGGGATGTTCCGGCGTCATCTGGCCTTCCGCAGCGGCCCGGATACATTTCCCGGCGGTGGCGTGGAATTCGGCCATGGCCTTGACGAAGGCGGGGGACACGGCGCGCAGCGGCGCCTCGTTGCCGTCGATGCTGGGATCGACCAGCACCATGCCGACGACCTCCTCCGGATGAAGATTGGCGAACAGCCGCATGTCGTAGCCGCCCATCGAATGACCGACGAGGACATAGGGGCCAGCGATGCCGGCGACCTTCAGTCCTGCTTTCAGATCGCCGACGATACGGGTCGCGTCCCGCGGGGCCGGGCCTTCGTCGCTGGCCCCATAGCCGGGGCGGTCGAAGGCGCAGGCCCGCGTCGTTTCGCCAACTTCAGGCTGGACCCGCGACCAGGCCTGTGCCCCCGCACCGAGGCCGGAATCGAATATGACCGTCGGCGACCCTGCCCCCACGCAATAGAAGGCGAGATGTCGGCCATCGGATATTTCGACACGCTGGGGCGTGACGGTCGCCGCAGAAGTCGTCTGGGCCTGGGCCATGGTGGCCGAAGAACTCAGCAAAATGAACGACAGCAAGAGAGGTCTAATCACTGCATCAGTCCTGTGTCGCTTCTGGGCTGAGACGAGCCTATGCGCCACAAGCTTTGCCGTCCATGGGCGAGCAGACCGGCTTCCGTCACGCGGAGGTTCGTGGCACTGACGCGCGATGAGCCCGCCTAAGCCCGCCGCCGCCAAGATCGTCCGCGCCTTCCCGACGCTGGCGCTGGAAGCCCTGGCGCGCGAGGCGGCTTCAGGCGGTCATGTCTGCGGCGTGGACGAGGCGGGGCGTGGTCCCTGGGCCGGGCCGGTCTCGGCGGCGGCGGTGATCCTGAACCCCGACGACCTGCCCCCGGGCATCGACGACTCCAAGGCCCTGACCGAAAAGCGCCGCGCCGCGCTGGAGGTCGAGATCAAGGCCCGCGCCCTGGCCTGGTGCGTCGGCTTCGCTACGGTGGAAGAGATCGAGGAGCTGAACATCCTGCACGCCACCGGCCTGGCCATGCGCCGCGCGGTCGAGGGCCTGGGCGTCCCGCCCGCCGTAGCGCTGGTGGACGGCAACTATCGCTTCAAACTGCCCTGCGCGGTGACCACCGTGGTCGGCGGCGACGGCCTGTCCCTGTCCATCGCGGCGGCCTCCATCCTGGCCAAGACGGCGCGCGACCGGCTGATGATCGACCTGGACGGACAATATCCCGGCTACGGCTTCGCCAGCCACAAGGGCTACAACGCCCCCATCCATCAACAGGCCCTGAAAACCCTCGGCCCCTGCCCAGCGCATCGCCGCGGCTGGAGCCCGATCAAGGCCTTGTTGGCAGAAGTTTAAAAGCGACCGTCGTCCCGGCCGAAGTTTCGCGGAGCGAGGCGAAGAGCCGGGACCGCCGCACACGCCCCCCCCACGTCTCTAGCAGCCCCATAAAGCGGCTGCGCCGCTTCCGGGATGACGAAATGGGAAGGCGCCTAGACGCCCAGAGCGCCGCCCACCAGCAGGCCCAGGACCAGAACGACCGCGATCACCGCCAGAATGATCGCCCAGTTGGGAAGACCGGTCGAAGTCCGGTGATGGGAAGGCGGACGATGGGCAGGCATACTCATGCCGCCGATAACCCCGACGGCGCAGGAATGTTCCGGCTCAGGCGGCGACGGGCAGGTCGATCGGTTCCTGAGTCACCACAAACAGGTGCTCCACATTGCGCAGCCGCCCGACGGAGCCGACCTTTTCCCCCTTCAGATTGTGGATGCCGATCCGGGCGCCGACGTAGCGGGGCCGCGCGATCTCGACCACCTGAACATGGCCGCGCGCCGACAGCATGGAAGTCAGATCGTCGCGCGACAGATAACCTTCATCGTTGAAGCTGACGATCAGGTTCGGCGTCTTCAGCCGCTCGACCACGGACTGCAACGCCGGGCCGATGCCGGGGCGGCTGTTGAACGGGCTCTTGCGGGTCTTCACGTCCACCCGCTTGTTGGCGATGCCATAGGTCTCGGGCTTGTCCCACAGGATCAAGCTTTCCCAGCAGTGGTAGTTGGCCAGATAGGAATGCTGGTTGTAGGGCGGGTCCAGATAGACGAGGTCGGCCTCGACCTGATCGGCGATCGCCACCGCGTCCCCTTGCGTCGCCTTGCACGGCCCCGCCGCCACGCCGGGCCGCAGGTCCGGCAGCCGCAGCTCCAGCGGCTTCAGCGCCCGCGGCGCCCACTGCTTCATATAGGCCATCTGCAGCCCGGCGGTGGAATCGACACGGTCCGCCGCCTCCATCAGGGCGACCAGAACCACGGCCTTCAGTTCGGGCTCCAGCCCCATCGTCTCAATGCGAGTGCGCATGGCGTCGATGCGAGCGCCGTTATCGGGGTGGAAGAAGCGGGCGTCCTCGCAGAAGGCCTTGGTGAACCAGCCGGCCTGCGGCGCCAGCGTCCGCAGTTCGGCCAGGATGGTTTCGGCCTGCGCCGCCCAGCGTTCACGGTCGGCCTGGACATAGGTCGTCGCAAGCGTGTGGGCATAGGCGTTGTGGTCGTTGGACCAGACGCGGAACCCCTGTCCCTTCAGCGCATGACCGACGCGGGCCGAGCCGGAAAACAGGTCGCAGACCGTCCCGCCGTCCGGCAGGACGGCGCGTACGGCGCCTGTCACATGGCCCAGAAGCGCGCGCTTTGAGCCGATGTATTTGATCATTGATCCCCGTCAGGTCCTGCGGGAGCGTTTTGCTCCTCGTCCAGCGTCACCGTAAGCATGGGCCGGAGCATGGGCCAGACGCAACAGATTAGCGGCCCCCGGCGCGCCGAAAGGCGTTCCGGCCAGGATCAGGATGCGCTGACCCGGCTCGGCCAGGCCATAGATCATGGCGCTTTCGACCGCGTCGTCGGTCAGGCCTTCCAGCGAGGTCGGCTGTTCGCCCAGTCGCGGCTCCAGCCCCCAGACCAGCGACAGACGGCGCGCCGTCTCGGCCTTGGGCGTCAGGGCCAGGACGGGCTGCAAGGGCCGCTCGCGCGACATCCGCCGCGCCGTGCCGCCCAGGGTGGTGAAGACCACCATGCAGGCGGTCGAGGCCGCCTCCGCCGCCTTGCGCGCCGCCGCCACCAGGGCGTCGACGTCGTGGATGTCCATGCCCGCGTGCTCGGCGTCCATCAGGCCCGGCCACAGGGGGTCGCGCTCCACCCGTTCCATGATGCGGTTCATGATCTGCACCGCCTCCATCGGATAGTCGCCCGAGGCCGTCTCCGCCGACAGCATCAGGGCGTCGGCGCCTTCATAGACGGCGTTGGCCACGTCGGACGCCTCGGCCCGCGTCGGGGCCGGCGAACTGGTCATGGATTCCAGCATCTGCGTCGCGACGATGGCGGGCACGCCGCGCTGGCGGGCGGCGCGCAGGATCTTCTTCTGCGCGACCGGCACTTCTTCCGGCTCCATCTCGACGCCCAGATCGCCGCGCGCGACCATGACGCCGTCGCAGTAGTCGAGAATGCTCTCCAGATCGTTCAGCGCCTGGGGCTTCTCAATCTTGGCCATGCAGGCCGCGCGACCGTTCACGATCCGCTTCAGCTCGGCCATGTCCTCGGCCTGCTGCACGAAGCTGAGGGCCACCCAGTCGACGCCGAGGCGCAGCGCAAAGGCCAGGTCCTCGCGGTCCTTGGGCGTCAGGGCCGAGACGGGAATGACGGCCTCGGGCACGGCCACGCCCTTGCGGTCCGACAGCTTGGAGCCGCTCTCGACCGTGACGTCGGCCCATTCGTCGCTGCGCTCGCCGACCCGCAGGCGGATGCGCCCGTCGTCGATCAGCAGCAGCATGCCGGTGCGCAGGGCCTTGAAGATTTCCGGGTGCGGCATCTGCACCCGCGTCTCGTCGCCCAGCGCCGGGTTCAGGTCGAACCTCATCTTGTGGCCCGGCTTGATGGCGATCTCGACGTCGGCGAACCGGCCCAACCGCAGCTTGGGTCCCTGCAGGTCGGCCAGGATGCCCAGCGGGCGTTTCAGCGCCAGCTCGGCGCCGCGCACGGCCTTGAAGGCGGCGGCGTGGTCCTCGTGCGAGCCATGGCTGAAGTTCAGGCGGAAGACATCCACCCCGGCCTGGGCCAGCGCCTTGACGGTCGCGGGCGCACGGCTCGCGGGCCCCAGGGTCGCGACGATGCGCGCGCGGCGGGCTCTGTTCATTGTGTTTCCTCGTGGCTCTAGGGGCCGTCGCCTCGTTTCAGAGGCTTTGAACCCTTGTGCCAATGAAACGCCGGGGACGTAAGACCACGCCCCCGGCCCGAAACACGAGTTTATGAACCGCGAAACACGAAGTTACGGCTTCGGAGCGTCGCAACGCCCCGCGGCGAACTGCGGCAGGTCCATGCAGCGGCCGTCGATTTCGTCCGTCAGCTTGACCCCGATCAGGTGGGCCAGGGTCGGGGCGATGTCGATCGTGCGCATCGGCAGGAACCGCTCCTGACCATTCGCGCCCGGCCACCAGAAGATGATCGGCACGCGGCGGTCATAGTCCCACGGCGAACCGTGGCTGGAGATGGCGTCGCCGATCCGGCCCGGGCCGGTCAGGCCCGGTTGATAGGCGCGCAGGATGTCGGGCGAGCGCCCGGCCACCGCCGACAGACGCAGCCGCTGGCGCAGGCTCAACTCCTCGGGGTTGTCCGAGGCGGGGATGGGCTCGGCCAGAAGTTCGTCGCGCGAAACAGCCAGCGCCACCTGGGGCTCGCCCTTGAGCAGTTCGACGGCGGCGGCCAGCACCTGGCTGCGCAGCGGCTCGGCCAGCGACTTCCTATCCGCGCCGACCACGATCAGCCCGCCCGCCGACGAGACCAGCGGATTGGCGTCAAGGTTGAAGCGCGCCTTCAGCGCCTCATTGACGCGCGGCAACAGGGCGCGGTCCACGCGGCCCGCGGCGGGATAGCCCTCGACCGAGGTGCGCTCGGGAAAGTCCGACCCGCCGTGGTCGGCGGTCAGGACCACGACCACCCCGCCAGGAATGGTCGCCAACTTGTCGAGGAAGACGCCCAGCGCCGCGTCGAGGCGCAGCATCTGCTCGCACATCTCCGGCCCCTGAGTGCCATAGCCGTGGCCGATGCGGTCGGTGGCCGACAGGCTGACGCCCAGCATGTCGGTGACGCCGCGACGCCCCAACTGCTGATTGTCCAGCAGTTCGGCGGCCCCCTCCAGCGTCAGTTCATCGAGGACGGGCGTGCCCTCGATGCTCACGTCCGCCGGCGGCAGGGTCGAGTTGAAGGTCTGGCCGCCGATGACCCACTGGCCTTCCAGACGACGGCAGGCGTCGTGCTGATAAGTCCAGGCGGGCGCATTCCGGCTGAAGCGGTCGATCATCCGCGCGTTCAGCGCCGCCACCGGAGCCAGCTTGGCCTTCGCCGACTGTCCCGGCTCGACGTAGGTGGTGAAGCCGAAACCCTCGGTCATCCAGAAGGCGCCGTCGCCCTTGTGACCGGCCAGGTTGATGGCGCCGCGATCCTTGCCGGAGATGCCGAAGACGCGGCTCCGGGGGCTGACCGCCTTCAACCAGTCACCCAGGGTCGAGGCCTTCAGCATATCAGGGCCGACCGGGCCGTTGTCGGTGTTTTTGCCGTGCGCCAGCGTGTTCTGCGGCGCAGCCAGGCAATAGGTCTCCTGACCCGTCGCGGTGTCGATCCAGTCGTTCGCGGGGATGCCGCTGCGCGCCGGATGGGCGCCGGTCAGGACGGTGGAGTGCCCGGCGCAGGTCACGGTCACGCCATGAGTCTGATAGCCGTTGATCGACACCATGCCCTGATCGGCCAGGGTCTTCAGCCCGCCGGTGAACTGACCGCGATACTGGTTGAACAGGTTGGCGCTCAACTGATCGACCACGATGGTCACGACCAGGGCGGGCGCGGCCCGCTCGGCCGAAGCGGCGCTAGCGGCGGGCTGGGCCGCCTGCTGCGCCATGGCCGGAAGGGCTGCGCCGGCCAGAAGGACGAGCGCCAGGGTCGGGGCCAGAACGCGGCGGAGAATCATGGGGACACCGGGAAGATTGAAACGAGCCCGGCGTGACTACCCCCCGGACATGACGGCGCCAAGACGATGCGCCTCGACGCCAAGGATGATACGCTCAAGCTACCGTTAGGGAGCCCCCGCATGAGCCGCGCGATTCACGAAGAAACCCATCTGGTCAGCCGGATCGGCTGGATGCGCGCCGCGGTGCTGGGGGCCAACGACGGCATCGTCTCGACCGCCAGCCTGATCGTCGGCGTGGCGGCGGCGGGCTCGCCCAAGTCCGCCATCCTGGTCGCGGGCGTGGCCGGCCTGGTCGCCGGGGCCATGTCGATGGCGGCGGGCGAATATGTCTCGGTCAGTTCGCAGTCCGATACGGAAAAGGCCGACATCGCCCGCGAGACCGCCGAACTGGCCGCCGATCCCGAGGCCGAACGCCGCGAACTGACCGCCATCTATGTCGGGCGCGGGCTGACGCCGGACCTGGCCCGCCAGGTCGCCGAGCAGATGATGGCGCACGACGCTCTGGGAACCCACGCCCGCGACGAACTGGGCATATCCGAGATCACTACCGCCCGGCCGATTCAGGCGGCCCTGACCTCGGCCGCGACCTTCGCCATCGGCGCCGCCCTGCCCCTGATCGCGTTGGCGCTGACGCCGACCGGCTGGATCTCGCCTGTCGTGGCGGCGGCGACGCTGATCTTCCTCGCCCTGCTCGGCGCGCTGGGCGCCAAGGCGGGCGGCGCGGCCAAGCTGAGGCCGGTGGTGCGCGTGGTCTTCTGGGGCGCCGTGGCCCTGGCGGTCACGGCCGGGATCGGCGCCCTGTTCGGGATCGCCGCCTGACGGATGGTGGTGCGAGCGGCGGGGGTCGAACCCGCAAGACCGAAGTCGGCAGATTTTAAGTCTGCTGCGTCTACCAGTTTCGCCACGCTCGCGGTCTTGCTCCCCTAGACCATTTTTGTTTCAGGTCGAATCGACCTGAATTCAAAAAATGGTCCAGCATCATCCTGGAGCGAAATCTAAGCCGAGTTGGACTGCGTCCAACTCAACCGATTTCGCTCTAGTGCGTCGCCTCAGGCGAGGCGGGGCGCATGGCCCGGAAATCCACGTCGGAATCAGCGATCAGGCGCACCAGGGCGGCCCAGGCGGCGACGTTCTGGGTCATCTGCGCCGGGTCGATCTTGTCCAGGGTGTCGTCAGCCGTGTGGTGCAGGTCGAAGTAGCGCGTCCCGTCCTGCGACAGGCCGAAGACCGGCACCCCAGCGCCTGCCAACGGGCCGATATCCACGCCGCCATGCAGTTCCGGCACGTTCGACGGCAGGACGCCCAGCGGACGCAGCACCCGCGCGGCGATCTTGGCGAAGTCCGAGTTCTGAGCGCCGGGCGGAAGGCCCAGGGCATAGACGCGGTCGGCGCCGAAGTCGCTTTCACCCGCGACGATGTGCTTTTCCACGCCCGCGCCGATGTTGCGCAGATAGGCGCCGCCGCCGTTGCCGGTGTCGGTCGGCTGGGCCACCTCTTCCGATCCATAGAGGACCACGCGCACGGTGCGGGCCGGACGGCCCTGTTCGGCGATCAGCTTGGCCGCGGCCAGGGTAATGGCGCCGCCCGCCGCGTCGTCGATGGCCCCGGTGCCCAGATCCCAGCTGTCCATGTGCGAACCCAGGACGATGATCTCGTCCGGCCGGGTCGCCCCGACGATGTCGCCGATCACGTTCTGGCTGCGCGTCTCATAGGTATGGGCGGTGGATTTCAGGCGCAGCCGCACCGGCTCGCCCATCTTCACCAGCCGCGCGATCTGATCGGCGTCCGGCGCGCTCAGCGCGAAGGCCGGCAGCGGCACCTTGCCTTCGACATAGCGGGTGGTGCCGGTGTGCGGCATGCGATGTTCGTCCGAACCGGCCGAGCGCATGACGAAGGCCAGGGCGCCGCGCTTGGCCGCCTCGGTCGGCCCGTTGCCGCGAATGCGCGACAGGGAGCCGTAGCCCGAGCCGTCCTGCATCCGCACCATCTGGCCGCCGTCGACCACGGCGATCTTGCCGGTCAGCGAACCGACCGGCGCGGCCAGCAAGGCGTCCAGTCCATCGAAGAAGACGATGTCGGCCTCGATGCCTTTGGCGGGCGTGGGCAACGAATGGCCCAGGGCGGCGACGACCAGACGCTGCGGGCGCGCGCCCAGCAGTTCGGCGCTCTCCTCGCCCCGCTCCCAGCCGACCAGAGGGAACTGTTCGATGCGGACGTTCTGGAAGCCGTGGGCGCGCATATAGTCGGCGGCCCAATCGGCGGCCGCCTGTTCAGCGTGCGAGCCCGCCGGGCGCGGGCCGAAGCGGGTGGTGATCTGGGTGACGTAGTCGAGGGCGATGTTCGCCTGCAGCGCCTGATCGCGCACCTGTTCGGCGGCGCGAACGGTCTTGGCGTCCTGGGCCAGAACAGGGGTGGAGATAAGGCCCAGCGCCAATGCGCTGGCGGCCATCAGACGGGCGTTGAACGACATAGAGCGCCTCCCAGACTCAGAAATGAGGCGCGACCCTAGCGGGCGAAGCCTGCGACCGAAAGCCTCAGCTTTTGCCGAAGGGACGGGGAACTGACGCGGCCGCACATTCTATTCGTCATTCTCGGCCTTGTGCCGAGAATCCAGAAACGCAGCCTCTGAAACCTTGGGCGCGGCGCGAACCACGGGACGCCGGCGAGTGTCTGGATCCCCGGGACAAGCCCGGGGATGACGGAGAGAGGGAGCCGACGAACAGCATCCCCGCCTCGGTAGAATTCACTCGCCCTTGAGGAAGGGCTCGACCGGACCTTGCAGCTTGACGGTCAGGGCCTTGCCGCGACGATCGACGCGGTTGCCAACGGCCAGACGGACCCAGCCTTCCGAGACGCAGTATTCCTCGACGTTGGTCTTTTCCTCGCCCTTGAACAGGATGCCGATGCCGCGCGCCAGCAGGTCGGCGTCGTGGAAGGGGCTGTCGGGATCGACCGAAAGGCGGTCAGGCAGGACGTCGGACATGGCATGGTCTCGCGAAAATCGAAGCGCGCTGAATAGCGGCGCGCGGCCGGGATGCCAACCGCGCCTTTCTTCGGCGCGCCGTTGCTACTGAACCGATTGGCGCGCCGCGGCCGGTTGCGGGGCGTCTGCGGCGGGCGGCGTATAGGCGCGCGGACCGGCTTCGGCGGGGGCGGCGGCGGGCGCGGGCGCGGCGGTCTTGGCCGCCGGACGGGCGGCCGGGCGTTGGGCCGGACGCGCGGCGGGGCGAGGTGCGGGGT
>NZ_JBFRFI010000016.1:0-17999 GCF_052114745.1 Brevundimonas sp. 2YAF1
CACGGAACCGACCTGTCCCTCCACAGCCAGGCCCAGCTCAGCGCCATCGCACGCCAGCTCAACGAACGGCCAAGAAAGACCTTGCTCTATCGGACGCCAGCGGAGACCTTCGCTGCGTGTGTTGCAGCGATCAGTTGAGCCCACCACCCTCAACGGACATTTGACGCATCCGCTTTCGGCTGGACCTCAGCCCCTCACCCCTCCGCCGCCGGCAGTTCCAGCAGCACCTTCAGCCCGCCCATGTCGCTGTCAGCCAGCGTGACCCGCCCGCCGTAGGCGCGGGTCAGGTCCTCGACGATGGACAGGCCCAGGCCGGTGCCCGGCGTGTCCTCGTCCATCCGCGTGCCGCGTTTCAGGGCGGCGTCGCGCTGATCCTCCGGCAGGCCCGGGCCGTCGTCCTCGACCACCACCACCATCTGCCCCGGCAGCGAGGCCCCGGCTGAAATCCGCACCCGGCGTTTGCACCATTTGGCGGCGTTCTCGATCAGGTTGCCGAAGATTTCCTGCAGGTCCTGACGCTCGCCCAGGAAGGCCAGTTCGTCCGGGGCGCGCCAGTCGATCTCGACCCCCTTGGTCTCGAACACCCGCTCCAGCATGACGGCCAGTTCGTCCAGCACCTCGCCCACCGGGGTGCGCTCGCCCAGGCCGTGGGCGGCGCGGGCGGCGGCGCGGGCGCGGCGCAGGTGGTGATCGACCTGATCCTGCATGACCTTGGTCTGTTTGCGCACCATGTCGGGCAGGACGCCCTCGCTGGTCCCGGCCTCGGCCAGCATGACCGCCAGCGGCGTCTTCAGCGCATGGGCCAGATTGCCGACGTGGGTGCGCTGGCGCTCCACCGTCTCCTGATTATGGGTCAGCAGTCGGTTGACCTGTTCGGCCAGGGGCTGGATCTCCAGCGGATAGACCCCCTCGACCCGGTGCGAGCGCCCCTTGCGCACGTCGGAAATCTCGTTGCGCAGATCATAGAGGGGCCGCAGCCCCACCTGCACCTGGATGAAGACCGCCGTCACCAGGCCCGCTCCGAGCAGCAGCATGGCCACCCAGGTCACGGTGGCGAACTGGCGCGTGTCGGCGTCGACGTCCGAACGGTCGACCCCGGCGAAGAAGACCACCGGCGCGGTGCGGTCAGGCAGCTGTTTCATGCTGGCGGCGATCCGCAGGGGCTCGCCCTTGGGACCGTCCTCGCCGTTGTAGCTGATGGTCTCGCCGAACGCCGCCTTCAGCCGCGCCGCCAGATCGGGCGCATAGTCCAGATCGGCCTGGCCCAGCGAGGCCGAACGCGCCAGAATTTGCAGCCGCCCGCCCGCCGTCGGCTCGGCCACCATCCAGTATTTGCCCGACAGCAGACGCTGGGTCCGCGCGTCCTGGATCTCGCTTATGAAGACCGCGCCTTCGGGCGTGATGGTCGCGGCCACCACCGTCTCGTCGATGGTCTCGCTCAGCATGTTGCCCAGGCGGCGCAGGGCCGATTCCTGGAACACCGAGGTCAGCACCACCCCCGTCACCACCAGGGCGACCAGAATCCACGCCGACGCCAGCCAGATCAGTCGACGGGTCAGCGACCGCCCCGGCCGCCCGAACCAGCGGCCCCACTCGTGTCTCTTGGGGGTCGGGCGCGACTCCTCGGCCCCGGCGTCGGTCATGCCGGTATCAGGCCGCGTCGCTCTCGCCGGCCAGCGGCGACAGGCGATAGCCCAGACCGCGCACCGTCTCGATCCGGTCCGAGCCGATCTTCTTCCTCAACCGGCCGACGAAGACCTCGATGGTGTTGGAATCGCGGTCGAAATCCTGATCGTACAGGTGCTCGACCAGTTCGGTCCGGCTGATGACCCGGCCCTGATGCATCATCAGATAGTGCAGCAGCCGGTATTCCAGCGACGTCAGACGCAGCGGCTCGCCGTTCACCGTCGCCCGCGCCGCCCGCGGGTCCAGGCGCAGGCCGCCGCAGGTCAGGGTCGCCGCCGCATGGCCGGCCGAGCGACGCAGCAGGGCGCGCAGACGGGCCAGCAGCTCCTCGGTGTGGAAGGGCTTGGTCAGATAATCGTCGGCCCCGGCGTCGAAGCCCGCCACCTTGTCCGACCAGGCGCCGCGCGCCGTCAGGATCAGCACCGGCGTGGTCTTGCCCTCGCGCCGCCAGCGCTCCAGCACCGACACGCCGTCGATCTTGGGCAGGCCCAGGTCCAGCACCACCACGTCATAGGGCTCGGTGTCGCCCAGGAACCAGGCCTCCTCGCCGTCCGGCGCGTGGTCGACGGCATAGCCGGCGTCGCCCAGGGCGGTCTTCAGCTGGCGCGACAGATCGACGTCGTCCTCGACAAGCAGCACCCGCATTCAGTCGCCTCCGCGAACCCGGCCGGACTGGCCGTCAACCTGTATGTCCGACACGCGGCCGCCCGGATACTCCCAGCGGACCACATAGTCGCCGCCGCGCTGGCTGACGCCCAGCATCCGCCCCGGCCGTCCCGACTGAACGCGGCGGGCGATATCGCCGGGATCGACGCGCGGCGCCGCACGGGGCCCATCGCGGAAATTGTCACCCGGATAGTTCCGGGGCTGTTCGCGAGGATCATCCTGTCGATCCCGATCCCGGCCGCGCGACTGCGCCGCCGCATCCGCCAGGGGGACGAGGGCGATCAAACCGGCCAGAAGAAGGGCTCGCATACGCATCATGGTTCGATTTCTAGACCCGCGCCTCTGAACAACGGCTGAACGCGCAGTCTATCGTCGTTCATCCAGACAAGGCCAGACAAGGAACGTCGGCCCGCCCATTCTCCGTCGCTATCTCCCGTTCTCCTCGCGGAGACAATGGTTTGCGCACATGACGAACTTCTCATGCTGATGAACGGCGCCTGAAACGCGCCGTTCAGATGCGGCTCAGCCGCAGGGTGGTCTCTTGGCGTCAACGCAGCCGATCCGGTTGCGACGATCCCTAGGAGCAAGACCATGATGAAGAAGCTGATGATCCCCCTGCTGGCCGTCGCCGCCGCTTCGGTCGCCATCCCCGCCGCCGCTCAATCCTATGACCGCCACGGCCCCTCGCGCGGCCCGGCCTATGAGCAGAACCACGGCGGCTGGCAGTCGATCACCCAGCGCAAATACGAACTGGATCGCCGCATCGATCAGGGCGTCCGCAGCCGTCAGCTCAGCAACCGCGAGGCCTCGCGTCTCAAGAGGGAGTTGAACAGCCTGGTCCAGCTGGAGCGCCAGTATCAGCGCGGCGGCCTGACCCGCGCCGAACGCAACGAACTGGACCGCCGCTACGATCGCCTGGCCGCCCAGATCCGTTACGAGCGCAACGACCACAACGGCCGCCGCCACTAACGGCCGCCTCGGGCTTGAGGCCCCGTTCCTGCCCTGTCAGGGGCCTCTCGAAGGGCGCGATCCGCAAGGGTCGCGCCCTTTTTCCATAGGCCCTTCTCCCCTTGCGGGAGAAGGAATTTAGGTCACCACCGTGATCTCAGGCCAGCGCCCGCGCGCATTGGCGATCACCCTGTCCCACCCCTTGGCCAGGCCCCGCTCGGGATTGGGCCGGATGATCAGGTCGAACACGTCCTCCAGGCCGAAGGGCGCGACCACGCTGATGGCGTCGTCGGCCTCCAGCCGCACCCCCACGGCGAAGGCGGGCGCCACGAACCGCGCCGGCGCCTCGTCGGTGCAGGTCAGAGCCTCATAGGGCTCGCCGAACTTGCCCTCGAACCAGAGGTGAACCCGCGCCTGATTGCGCACCTCGACCTGTTCGCGCACGGGCGGCTGGAAGGCGGCGGCGACGCGCTTGATGACTGCGTCCTCGGCGTCCCACGAGGTGTCGGGGTCGAAATAGCCGATGTCGTAGTCCTTGACGCCATAGCCGGTCGCCCGCCCCGTCTGGGCATTCCACACCGCCTGATAGACCGCGCCCGAAAACAGCCGCCAGTCCGGCAGGTCCAGGTCCCGCATCGCGGTCAGCACCTGCATCAGGCCTGCGTCGGCGCGGACGATCTCAGTCAGTCGGGTCTCAAGGGTCATGCGGTCGTCTGAAGGCGATTCGGACTTAGCGGACAGCCGCCGCATCGCTTTCGCGCACCGCCGCCACCACGATCCGGTCCCGGCCCTCGGCCTTGGCCCGCAGGAGGGCGGCGTCGGCCACGGACACCAGCGTCTCGGCATGGCCGTGGGCTGGATAGGTGGACAGCCCGAACGAGGCGGTGATCCTGCCCAGCGGCGTTCCCTTATGCTCCAGCGTCAGCGCGGCGATCTTCTTGCGGATGGCCTCGGCCCGTTCCAGGGCCTGCTCCATCCCCATGCCGGGCATCAGCAGCAGGAACTCCTCGCCGCCATAGCGGAAGGCGTTGCCCTCGCCGCGCACGCTGCTGGCCAGCACGCCGCCGACGGCGCGCAGGACGGCGTCGCCGGCGTCATGGCCGAAGCTGTCGTTGAATTTCTTGAAGTGGTCGACGTCCAGCATCAGGCAGCTGACAGGCCGCCCGCTCTGGTCCGCGTGCTCGACGTGAAGCGTCAGCATCGATTCAAGCTGGCGCCGGTTCGAAAGACCGGTCAGCGGATCGATCAGCGCCATTTCGCGCAGGGCTTCATGAAGGCGCAGATTGGCCAGCGCCAGGCCGACCCGCTCCGCCAGCAGGACCAGATAGACCTCGTCGCTCTCGGACAGGATTCCCGCACTCTCCGCGCGCTGTTCGAAATAGATCAGGCCGATCGTCTCGCCCTGACCGATCAGCGGCATGCAGATGGGATTGATCGCCTCGACGTCGTGCAGATGACTGCAGGGCACGTCGATCATGGTCCCGTGCGGCCGGTGCACCTGACCGCGCCGCAGGGCCCAGCAGTCGTTGAAGCGGAACTGCGCCGCCGACGCCTGCGGCGACCGCCACTCGCACGCCTGCATCATCATTCCCGTGGCTTCGTCGTGCACGTAGAGACGTCCCGCGAAGGCCGGCGCGATTTCCGGCGCGAACAGCCGGACCACCGTCATCACATCGTCCACGGCGCCGCACCCCTGGAGCCGCTGCGTCATGCGCGCCAGCAGGTCCCGCATGGCCAGGTCGGCGTCGCGCTGAACTTCCAGCCGCTGACGTTCCAGGGCGTTTTCGCGGAAGACGCGGATCGCCTGGGCCATGTCGCCGATCTCGTCGATCCGCGAGTATTCGGGCAGATCGACGGCGAAATCCTGGGCCGCCAGCCGCGTGACCACGTCGCTGAGGCGTCCCACCGGCCGCAGAACGCGGCGCATGATGATGAAATAGAGCACGAACAGGAACAGCAGCGCGGTGATCCCCAGCATGATCTCCGACGTCAGGCGGAACAGCCGCGACGCCTTCTCCGCCTCCAGCACCGCGTTCTGGGTCCGCTGGTCCAGCGTGTACTGGAACCGCCCGATCAGGTGGGCCACGCGTTCCAGTTCGCGCTCGTACTCCGGGCCAAAGATGATCTGCCGGGCGACGTCGTCCCGGCCGTTCTCCTTGGCCAGGATGGCGGCGTCCTGCTCGTCTCGCAGGGTGTCCGCCCACCGCAGCCCGTCCTCCAGCGCTTTCAGTTCGTCGTCCTGCGCGCCCACGTCGCGCATCGCCGCCAGGCTGGCTTCCACGGACTTCAGGTTCGCCGCCTCACGCTTGTAGACGATGAGATGGCTGGGATCGCCGCTGATGGTGAAAAGCCGCGCCTGTCCCGTCAGCCGGTACGTATCCTCGACCAGGGCCGCGGTCAGATGATCGAAGCGCGTCCGCTGCTGCACGGCGGCGCGCTCACGGTCCTCCGCATGGGACGCCATCAGCATGGTCGCGCCCGACACGGCGGTCAGCAGCAGGGTCGCGCCATAGGCCCAGTTGGTGATGGTAGCGATACGCATTTTACTGTCGGTCCACTCGTCCGCGCCCGCTCGATCTCGAGCCCGGCTGACCGTCGCGACTAGACGGCTCCCCCTTATCAGGGCGTTAAACGGGGATTAGGGGAAAACCTCGTCATCCCGGCCCTGCGGGCTTCCGGATGACGCCGATGTCAGTCTCGGATCGGCCAGCCGTGATCCAGCGGCCCATGTCCCTGGCCCAGGCCCGGCGCGCGGCGGATGGCCTCGGCGACATAGGCCCAGGCCTCGGCCACGGCGGTCTGCAGCGGCAATCCCTTGGCGATCCCGGCGGCGCAGGCGCTGGCCAAGGTGCAGCCCGTCCCGTGGGTGTGGCGGGTGTCGACGCGCTCGCTCTCCAGCACCGTCTCGCCGTCGGCGGTCAGCAGCAGATCGATCACCGTCTTGCCCGGCACATGCCCGCCCTTCATCAGCACCGCCCGCGCGCCCATTTCCAGCAGGGCCTCGCCCGCCCGGCGCTGGCCGTCCAGATCGACGACCGCGATCCCGGTTAACGCTTCAGCCTCGGGCGCATTCGGCGTCAGCAGGGCCGCGCGCGGCACCATCAGCCGCCGCACCGCCTCGACCGCGCGGTCTTCCAGCAGCGGCGACCCGCCCTTGGCGATCATCACCGGGTCCACCACGGTCGGCACGTTCCCGGCATAGTCGATCAGGCCCGCGACCGCCTCGACCACCTCGACCGAGCCCAGCATGCCGGTCTTCAGCGCGTCGGCGCCGATGTCGTCCAGCACGGCCTTGGCCTGAGCCTCGATCACGTCGAGCGGCAGGGGATAGACCCCGTGAACCCCCAGCGTGTTCTGGATCGTGATGGCCGTGATCGCCGTGGCGGCGAACCCGCCCAGCATGGTCACCGCCTTGATGTCGGCCTGAATCCCCGCGCCCCCGCCGGAATCCGACCCCGCGATGATCAAAACCCTACCCTTGGGGCTGCTCATGCCGCCGCTCCCGAAAACAGCTTCAACCCGACGATGCCGGCCACGATCAGCAGGATGCACACCGCCCGCACCGCCGTCGCCGGCTCGCCATAGACGACGATCCCGACCGCCGCCGCGCCCACGGCGCCGATGCCGGTCCACACCGCATAGGCCGTGCCCACCGGCAGCTTCTGCGTCGCCGCCCAAAGCCCGATCATGCTGGCGACCAGAGCCACCGCCACGCCCAGCGACAACAAGGGCCGCTGCACCCCGACATATTTGACGCCCGAGGCCCACATGACCTCGAACAGGCCCGCCACCACGAGCACCAACCACGGATTGAGAGACAGAAGCCAGGACATGACGGCTGCATGGCCCAGCCGCCGTTTGGGGGCAACCGCTTTCCATGGCCAGGCTGGCCCCTCCGCCAAACGGCGCCTATCCTGCCGACCGCCGCCTGACGGAGACCGGACATGACCACCGCGCCCTTCCTGATGTTCCAGAACGGCCAGTGCCGCGCGGCACTGGACTTCTATGTCGCCACCCTGCCCGAAACCCGCATCCTGTCGGCCCAGCCCTATCCCGAGGGGAGGCCGGGCGGAGACGGCCTGATCATGATGGCGCGCGCCTCGATCGACGGGCTGGAGATCATGGCCAACGACAGTCCCATCCCGCACGACTTCGGCTTCACGCCGTCCCTGTCGCTGTTCCGGGTCTGCCGCGACGCGGCCGAACTGGACCGGCTGGCCGCCACCTTGTCGGAAGGCGGCGCCGTCCTGATGCCGCCCGGCGCCTATGGCTTCAGCCGCCGCTTCGCCTGGGTCAGCGACCGCTTCGGCGTCTCTTGGCAGCTCAATCTGGAATAGGTCAGCCGGCGGCGTTCGCCACCGCCGCCTGCACCTTCAGCGCCTGCACCGTCTCGCGCACGTCGTGGACCCGCACCATCCGGGCGCCGCGCCGCGCCCCCTCCAGCGCCAGGGCCAGCGAGCCGCCCAGCCGGTCGGTCGCGGCGACCGCCGTCGCGTCCACGCCCTGGATCGTCCGTTTGCGGCTGGCGGCGTAGAGCACCGGCCAGCCCAGCTCGACCAGGGCCTCCAGCCGCGCCGTCAGCGTCAGATTGTGCGCCGTGGTCTTGGCGAAGCCGATGCCGGGGTCCAGCCAGATCTTGTCGCGCGCCACGCCCGCCGCCATGGCCGCCTCGGCCCGCGCCGCCAGATGGGCTGTGACCTCGGCCACGACGTCGTCATAGCTGGGGTCCTCCTGCATGGTCTTGGGCGCGCCCTTCATATGCATCAGCACCACCTCGCAACCCAGTTCGGCGGCGGTCACCAGACTGTCCGGCGCATGGCTCAGGCCCGTCACGTCGTTCCACATAGTCGCCCCGGCCCCGACGGCGCCGCGGGCCACGCCGGGCTTCATCGTGTCGATGCTGATGATCCCGTCCCAGCGCGCCCGGATCGCCGCGATCAGCGGCAGGGTGCGGACGATCTCCTGATCCTCGCTGACCGGCTCGGACCCCGGCCGCGTGCTCTCGCCGCCGATGTCCAGCACGTCCGCCCCCTGTTCGATCAACCGCATCGCATGGGCCAGCGCCGCTTCCTGCGTCGCCAACTGGCCGCCATCGGAAAAACTGTCCGGCGTCACGTTGACGATGCCCATGATCAGAGGCGGTTTCACGAGGGATTGAAGGCTCATGCGAAGGGACCTCCCGGGACCCGGTTTGACTTTCGGCGCGCTGAGGGCCAGCCTCTAGACACTATGGAACGTTTCGTCAGCCAGGCTCGACGCCTCACCCACGCGGGTCGCCGCGTCGAAGGCATTTAACCCGTAGCGGCCAGCTTGCGCTGTCGTCCGCTACGGGGCGCGTCGCTTCGCTTTTTTCCCCTGGTTCCCCTTTCAGGATCGCGTTCGCCGTCATCGGCGCCCGCGGACATGCATGTCATGACCCATCGTCAAGACGATACCAGCGCGCCCGCTCGCGGCGCCGACATTCTGCCCTTCCGGCGTCCCGCCACGCCGCCCGTCTCCTCGCCCGAGCCCGCGCCCCACGGCGACGACAGCGACGACGACGGGCCTTCGGCCGCCTGATCCTTCTTTCCTTTCTTCTTTTTACATCGAGATACGACATGACCACCGCCAAGACCCGCGGCCGCCCTCCGGCCCTGCCTGCCATCGTCCTCAGCCGCGAGGATTTCGACGCCCTGGATCGCCTGGTCGGCGACCTGCCCGGAACCGGCCCCGCCGGCCTGCTGCAACAGGAGCTGGACCGCGCCGAGGTCTGCGACGCCGCCGACCTGCCCAAGGACGTGGTCACCCTGAACCGCTGGCTGCACTACGCCGACGACCGCCACCCCGACGTGCGTCGCGTCCAACTGGTCCTCCCGCGCGAGGCCGACATCGACGCAGGCCGCGTCTCGGTCCTGTCGCACGTCGGCGCCGGCCTGATCGGCCTGAAGGAAGGCCAGGCCATCGTCTGGCCCGACCCGTCCGGCGAGACCCGCAAGCTGACGCCCGTGCTGATCGAAGACGCCGACCCGATCGAGTCCGCCCCCCACTGAAGGGCGTTGCGCTGGCCATAAAAACCCTTCTCCCCTTGCGGGAGAAGGACAGAAAAAAGGGGCGCGCCCTGTGCGGCGCGCCCCTTTTCGTTTCAGCCCAGCGCCTTGATCAGACGGTCGGCACGCTGGTCGTCGGCGCGGCGGCCGGTTCGGCCTCCGACGCGATCGGCGTCTCGACGTCCGTGCCGTCCGACACCGGCGTCACGGGCACGGACACCGACGGCCCCGGCTTGGGCGCGTTGTTCTCGTCGCGGTTCGGGGCGATGCCCTTCTCCAGCAGGTCGGTGATCTCCTGACCCGACAGGGTTTCGTATTCCAGCAGGGCCTGGGCCAGCTTTTCCAGATCCCCGGCCTTGGTGGTCAGGATCTTGCGGGCCTCGTCCCAGCCGGAGGTGACCAGCTTCTTGACCTCGCTGTCGATCAGACGCGCAGTTTCCTCAGAGATATTCTGGCTGCGCGCGACCGAGTGGCCCAGGAAGACCTCCTGTTCGTTCTCGCCGTAAGCCACCGTCCCCAGCACTTCCGAGAAGCCCCACTGCGTCACCATGCGGCGCGCCAGCTTGGTCGCCTGCTGGATGTCCGAGGATGCG
Organism: Brevundimonas sp. 2YAF1; assembly: GCF_052114745.1. Taxonomy (NCBI): domain Bacteria; kingdom Pseudomonadati; phylum Pseudomonadota; class Alphaproteobacteria; order Caulobacterales; family Caulobacteraceae; genus Brevundimonas; species Brevundimonas sp. 2YAF1. Next base: position 9,920 of record NZ_JBFRFI010000016.1, read on the forward strand.
CCCGAGGTGATGTTCTCCTTGCCGAAGATCAGTTCCTCGGCCACCCGGCCGCCGGCCATAATGGCGATGCGGTCGACCATCTGCTGGTACTTCATGGAATAGCGGTCGCCTTCCGGCAGTTGCATCACCATGCCCAGGGCCTGGCCGCGCGGGACGATGGTCGCCTTGTGCACCGGGTCGGCCATCTTGACGTTGATGGCGACGATGGCGTGGCCGCCTTCGTGATAGGCGGTCAGGCGGCGCTCTTCCTCGTTCATGGCCATGGATTTGCGCTCGGCGCCCATCATGACCTTGTCCTTGGCGTCCTCGAAGTCGCGGTGCGTCACCATGCGCCGGTCCTTGCGGGCGGCCATCAGGGCGGCTTCGTTGACCAGGTTGGCCAGGTCGGCGCCCGAGAAGCCCGGCGTGCCGCGCGCGATGGTCTTCACGTTCACGTCGGCGGCCAGCGGCACGTCCTTCATGTGGACGCGCAGGATGCGTTCGCGGCCCGAGACGTCGGGGTTCGGCACCACGACCTGACGGTCGAAACGGCCGGGACGCAGCAGGGCCGGGTCCAGCACGTCGGGACGGTTGGTCGCCGCGATCAGGATGATGCCTTCGTTGGACTCAAAGCCGTCCATCTCGACCAGCAGCTGGTTCAGCGTCTGTTCGCGCTCGTCGTTGCCGCCGCCCAGGCCGGCGCCACGGTGACGACCGACGGCGTCGATTTCATCGATGAAGATGATGCAGGGCGCATTCTTCTTGGCCTGTTCGAACATGTCGCGGACGCGGCTGGCGCCGACGCCGACGAACATCTCGACAAAGTCCGAACCCGAGATCGAGAAGAAGGGCACGCCCGCCTCGCCCGCCACCGCGCGCGCCAGCAGGGTCTTGCCGGTGCCGGGAGGGCCGACCAGCAGGGCGCCCTTGGGGATCTTGCCGCCCAGACGCTGGAACTTGCCCGGATCCTTCAGGAAGTCGACGACCTCCGACAGTTCTTCCTTGGCCTCGTCCACGCCGGCGACGTCGTCAAAGGTCTTGCGGCCCTTGTGCTCGGTCAGCAGCTTGGCCTTGGACTTGCCGAAGCCCATGGCGCCCTTCGCCCCGCCCTGCATCCGGTTCATGATGAAGAACCAGAAGGCGATGATCAGCACCACCGGCAGCAGCAGGCCCAGCAGGCCCGACCACCAGGGCTGCTTGGTGCTCTTCACGTCGACCTTGACGCCCGCCGTGTTCATGCGATCGACCAGGGTCTCGTTGGGATAGGGGGTCGTGGTCGTGAACTTGGTGTCGTTCTTGTAGACGCCCGACACGGCGTCGCCGCGCACGCTGACGGACTTGATCTCCTGGGCGTCGATGGCGGCGACCAGTTGCGAATAGGTGATGGGCTCGGGCCGACCCGCCGCCGCCGCGCCCTTGGCGCCCGGCATGGCGGGCGTGCCGCCGTTCTGGCTGATCGCGGCATAGACCGCCACCAGACCCAGAAGGATCACGCCCCAGATGGCGAAATTACGCAGGTTCATTCGGTCCTCGGTTTCTCGACGCGCGCGCAGACGCTCGGTCGATCAGCAGTCTTTCCAGGAAAATAGGTCAGTCGGCGGCGTTTCGCCATGCACGGGTTGAAAGAGGTCGGCTTCCTGCGTCGTTTCGCCCAGCGCCAGCGCCAGACGACGCGCCGCCAGAGCCCGCACATGGGCCACGCGCCATGCCAGAATCGGGCCGTTTTCATCGTCCCCGATCAGCACAGGCAGCCCCCCGCGCGCCACAGCCGGAAGCCGCGCCACGGCCCGACGATCAGCCTCCGAAAGCCGCGCCAGCCGCCCAGCCACCGCCTCGACCCGCCAGCCCGGCTCGCTCGTCGTGATCTCGAACCGCCCGTCCCAGACAGAAGGGACGCCTGGCGTAAGTGTCAAGGACTGCGGAGCCCGACGCCGCATCTCGCCCGGTTCGCGCATCAGCCGCACGGTCGCCCCCGCCGCCTCGACCCGCGCCCCCGACAGGCCCGCGACGAAATCCTCGCCCGCCGCCAGCCGCCCCCTCAGCGCCGCCAGCCGCGCGCCGCGCGGCGGAACCGACCCGCCCCCCGCGCACAGCAGGGCCGCCGCCAGCCCCGACGCCGACACGTCCCGCGGAACCTGCAGCACCCCGGCCCAGGCGAGAGCGCCGAGCCCGCCGCCCGAAGCCTCCGCGTCTGCCACTTTTCTTGCGTCACCCTCGGGCTTGTCCCGAGGGTCCAGAAACACCCCGTTCGCTGTTGACGCGCCGCCGCCCGATCCTTCGACGTCGAGGGTCTGGATCCCCGGCACAAGGCCGGGGATGACGCTGGAACGGGCCGGATCGTCGCCCCCGCGCACCCCCAACGCCGCCCGCGCCCGACTGCGCCCGAACCGCTCGTCGGCGTTGGCCGGGTCCTCGATCCACCCCTGCCCCCGCGCCCGCAAATAATCCCGCAACCCCTCGCGCCGCTCGTCCAGCAGCGGCCGCAGCAGCATCAGCTCCCGCCCCTCGGGCCAGACCGGCGACGGCGACCATTCCCGCACCCGCCCCAGGGTCGAGCCATGCGCGCGCATCCACTCGCCCTCGGCCACGTCGTCGGCGGTGTGGGCCAGCAGGACGACCCGCGCCCCCGCCGCCCGCGCCGCCTCGGCGATCAGCCCGTGCCGCGCCGCCCGCGCCCGCGCCGTCAGTCCACCCCTTAACTCATGGCCGGCGCGCGCCGCCTCCCAGCTCAGGCCGCGCCAGTCGGCCCCGACCTCGCGCGCGGCCTCGCCCGCGAACCGGGTCCAGTCCGCGCTCTTCGGATTCAGGTTGTGATCGACCGTCAGGGCCAGCAGCCGCCGCCCCCGGGCCCGGGCCCAGTCGGCGGCGAGATGCAGCAGCGCCAGGGAGTCGCCCCCGCCCGAAAGGGCCAGAACGACTGGGGTCCGGGCGACCGGCTCTCCCCGTCCCGCGTCCCCGCCCTTGGCCAGCCGCGCGTCCAGCCGAGCGAAGACCCGGCGGGTCAGGCCGTCGGGATCGGGTGCGCTCAGGTGCAGGCGGCGCGCGTGCGCAGTTGCGCAGCGCGGGTCTTCAGCGCCGCCGGGGCCGCCTCGGCGTAGCGGCGGGTGAATTCGTTCAGGGCGCCGCAGGCCTGGGTCGCGCGGTCAGTGGCGCGCAAGGCCTCGGCCAGCTTCAGCGTCGTCTCCGGCGCCCAGGCCGTGCGCGGCCAGCCGCTCAGCGCCGCCGCGTAGGACGCCACCGCCGCGGCGTTGTCGCGCGCCGCGACGCGCAGGTCGCCGAGCCTGGAATGGGCTTCACGCGACTGGACCGTGTCGGGCCAGGTGGCGATCACCGTCTCCAGCGCCCGCTCGCCGCGCGCCGCGTCGGTTCCCAGCAGCCGCACCGCCGCCGCCAGATCCTGGGCCGCGTCGCCGGTCGGCGAATTGGCGGTGACCGGGGCGTTGGCCTCGGCGGCTTCACGCGCCGCCGCCTCCAGCTTCTGGATCCGGCCCTCGGCGTCGCGCAGACGGCGCGTCAGAAGACCGTTGTCGCGCGTCGCCTCGTCCAGTTGGAAGGTCACGCGCTCGCCGTCGGCGTTCACCCGCTGGAAGGTCTGCTCCAGGTCCGACAGGCGGCGGTCCATGATCTGCATCTGGCCCTGCAGGGCCACGACCTCGGGGTCGGGCTCGACCAGCACGGGCTGGCCGGCGGCGTTTCTCTGGGTCAGGGCGCGCTCCAGACGGCGGACGTTGCGGTCCAGCTGGTCCAGGCTGCGCTTGTCCCACTGGACGGGCTGCATGGGCATGGTCTGGGCGACGACCGCCCCCCCGATCAGGGTCAGGCCGATGGCCGTCATGGCGGCGGATTTCGAAAGACGGAATGGCAGCTTCAGCATGTCCCTGTCGTCCCATCGATTTGCGGCGGCCGCAAGGCCAAGTTCAGCGTCCCCGTCAATGGCCCAGCCCCAGATAGATGATGGCGACAATGAACAGCGTGGCGGCGATCTCGCAGAAGATCAGCAGGGCCACGGTCCGCCACAGCGTCGAAAGGATCGACAGGCTGTAGGCGCCCTTCAACTGCGCGAACATATGGGACGGTACGATCAGGCAGGCCACCCCCGCGGCCCAGCCGCCCGCCCCCTTCAGGGTCGTCGCCACGATCACCACCGCCATCAGCAGCAAGGACATGAAGGTCAGGGAATAGAGGACGAAGACCCCGTGGTCGTACAGGGTGAGGCCCCGCTTCCACAGGAACATCAGGGCCACGAACGGGATCGACAGCGGCACCAGCAGGAAGGCGAACTTGTACATCGTCTGCTGCAATTTATAGAGCGCCAGATCCGGGTTCTTCAGCTTCTTGGCCACGGTGGCGATGAAGCCATGCTCATTGGCCGGCCCCGCCTTTGACCAGCCCGCGGTCGCCTTGACGCCGTTGTCCTCGTCGCCGTTGCTCACGTCCAAGGCGATGTCGGCCACCTGGGCCTGCCAGCTGCCGGGCGTCAGCCCATCCTTGCGGCCCTCGGTCAGTTCCTTCTCCAGTTGAGCCAGGCGCGCCTTCTCCTGGATCACCACGCCCTCGGCGGCGGCCAGCGCCCCCGCCGTCACCCCCTGACGCGCGCCGCTGGTCACGTCGTGCTGGCCTTCGGCCTCGGCGGCGGTCGCCGCGGCCTGGGCGTCCAGCACCGCCTTCTCGGCCTTGGCCAGATCGGCGCGCTGGTCGGCGATCCGCTCCGGCAAAGGCCTATCGTTGACCGCCGGGTGCGGCATGAAACTGAGCGCGAAGAACATGACGAACAGGGTGAACAGGAACATCGCCAGCGGCGAAACGTAGCGCGTCCGCCTGCCCTGCACCCATTCGCGCGTCAGCCGTCCGGGGTTCAGCACCAGCAGCGGCAGGGTGCGCCAGAAGCGGCCGTCGAAATGCATGACCCCGTGCAGCAGTTCTTCGCCGAGGTGCAGCAAGGTGCGGTGGACGTGCGCCGGCTGGCCGCAGTTCGAGCAGAACCGCCCGGTCAGCTCGGCCCCGCAGTCGGCGCAGACCGCGTGAGGCTCGCCGGCCTGACCGGTCCGTTTCTCGACCGCGCCTGCGATAATGCCGCCCGTCATGGCGCCGCCCGCTGCTTCCAGATCCATGCCGAACTCCTCCCCCAGGATTCGCGGCGGACTTTGGTCCCGGCGGCGCGCAAAGAAAAGAGGCGCCGGCTACAAGCCGACGCCTCCATTCAGGTCATTCGTGCCTGCGCGGCTTAGCGCGGCGCGCCCGACACGATGGCGGTGTGGCCGTTACGGTTCTGGGCCCAGGCGCCCTCGTTCGAACCCTCGGCGATCGGACGTTCCTTGCCGAAGCTGATGGTGTCGATGCGGCCGGCCGGCACGCCGCGCTGGATCAGATAGGTGCGGACGGCCTCGGCGCGACGGGCGCCCAGGGCCAGGTTGTATTCACGCGTGCCGCGTTCGTCGGCATTGCCTTCGATACGGACCGTGACCTGCGGATAGCGCGACAGCCAGGCGGCCTGGGCGTCCAGACGCGGCTGGGCTTCCGGACGCACCGAATAGGAGTCCAGGTCGAAGTAGATGCGGTCGCCGACGTTGACGACGAAGTCCTGCTCCGAGCCCGGCATGGCGGCGCCGACATTGCCGCCGGACACGGGGCCGGTCGGGGCGGTCGGATATTGCGGGCCGGTCGGCTGGGCGGGCTGCATCGGCACGGCCGGCTCGACCTTGGGCTTGGGCGCGCAGGCCGCCAGGGCGGCGACGGCGGCGCTGACGGTCGCCAGCTTGATCAGGGTCGTGGAATTCATCGGGTCGTCTCCTTGTATTCGATCTGAGGACGGCGGCCTCAAGCTCGGCTTTATTCGGCTCTGCTAGACTGCGGCATCCCGCCGCGCCAGCCGCGATAACGCATAGTTTATGTGAACGGCTCCCGTCGTGATCTCACGAAGCCGTAAGCCGGTCAGGCGGGACAGCTGTCCGCGCCCTGACCGAACCCCAGATTAGCCGGCGGGGCGTCCAGAAGACCCGACCAGGCCGGGTCCGAACCGCGCTCCTGATAGCCGGCCTGCGCCACCACCCGGCCCGACAGGTCGACGGTCCACAGACGGGTGTCGCCGCCCGGGTTCTGCCGCGCGAAGGCGATGTAGCGGCCGTTCGGCGCCCAGGAGGGGCCTTCCTCGAAATAGCTGGACGACAGGATGCGCTCGCCCGTGCCGTCCGGCTTCATCACCCCGATGTGGAAGCGTCCGCCCGACTGCTTGGTAAAGGCGATCAGGTCGCCGCGCGGGCTCCAGGCCGGGGCGGTGTAGAGGCCGCCGCCGCGCGAGATCGGCCGCTGGCCAGAGCCGTCCGACCGCATGGTGTAGAGGCGCGGCGAACCCGAACGGTCCGAGGTGAAGACGATCTGATTGCCGTCCGGGCTGAAGGAGGGCGAGGTGTCGATGCCCGGATCGCTGGTCAGGCGCGACAGCTGCCGCGTCCGCAGGTTCATGACATAGACATCGGTGTTGCCGCCCCGGATGATCGAGAAGGCGATCCTCGTCCCGTCGTTCGAGAAGCGCGGCGCCAGCACCTGACCGTCGAACTCGCCCAGGCTTTCGCGACGGCCCGTCGACAGATTGTAGAGGTAGATGCGGCTGTAGTCCTTGCCCAGGGCCACATAGGTCACTTCGTCGGGGTTGGACGCCGAGAAGCGCGGCGACATGATGATCTCGTCGCCCTGGGTCAGATAGACGGGGTTGTAGCCGTCCTGATCGACGATGGTCAGGCGCGACAGCTTGTTCAACTGGGCCCCGCTCTCCGACACGAACAGGACGCGCGAATCAAAGAAGCCCGACTCGCCCGTCATCCGCTGATAGATGACGTCCGAGATCTTGTGCGCGATCCGGCGCCACTGTTCCGACGTGGCGGTGAACTGATACGAGACCAGCTGGCACTGGCGATAGGGATCATACAGGCGGAAGCCCACGTCGATCCGGCCGTCGGCGCGCGGCGTCACGCCGCCGTACAGCACCGCCTGCGCCCCGATGGTCGTCCACTGCGGGAAGTTCGGCGCATTGGCCAGCGTCAGGCCGGTCTCGATGAAGCTGGCCGGGTTCAGGGGATCGAAGAAACCCGAACGCTTCAGGTTGCCGCTGATGACGCTCGAAATCTGCGGTCCGTTCTGGCCGGTGAAGGGCACCACGGCGATTTGCAGCGGACGCAGCACGCCCTGGTCGATCTCGACCTCGACCGGTCCCGACTGCTGGGCCGCCGTCGCCGGCGGTTGCGTCTGGGCCGACGCAGGGGCCTGGACCATCGCCGGGGCCGCCATGACGACCGCCGCGGCCGAGGCGAGGAGAAGGTGCAGACGCATAGGGGGCTCCCAGAGTTGGACGGCTCGTCGGTCCTTATCGCCAGACCGTATGACAAAAACCAGCTTGTGAAAGACAAGCTTGCCCCGGAATGGGGCGACTTTCAGACTTTAGCCGCGACGTTTCCGACGCCGTCGCTTTCTCTCTCCCTTCTCCCTCTGGGAGAAGGTGGCCCACAGGGCCGGATGAGGGTCGTTGGCTGCCTTCGGCGTAAGCCGCAGCACCACGGCTTACGCCGACTGTGGCATCAACCCCTCACCCTTTTGCCTTTACCAATCGCTGCGCTCTTGGAGGCTCAAGCCCTCTCCCGCCGGGAGAGGGAAACATCACCGGTTGGCGCAGGCTCGTTCGGTGTTGAAGGTCGGACGATACTGGCCGCCGGGGAAACCCGCAGGCACGTCGAACGGCGCCGTCTGGCGCAGCGCCCGCAGCGCCCCGTCCGCCGCCGCCCGATAGACGGCGGTGGACTGCGGATTGACCAGGGTCGGCCCCTTGGTGATGCGGCCGTCCGCCGACAGGGTCAGATCGACCTGAATCCGCAGCTCGTCCGCCCCCGGAATATCGCAGGGCAGAATCCAGTTCGGATAGACCTGATTGAAGATGGCGGTGATCTGCGGTCCCGTGGCCTGGCTGGCCTGACCCGCGCCCTGCTGGCCCGTGGCCGGCTGGCCCCGATTCGGCGTCGGGCGCGGCGGACCGGTCAGGGCATCGAGGTCGAGACCGGGCTGCGGCCGGGCCGGAGCCGGCGGCGCGGGCGTGGGCCGCGCGGGGGTCGGG
>NZ_JBFRFI010000017.1:0-13713 GCF_052114745.1 Brevundimonas sp. 2YAF1
CGATCGCGATGGAAGAGAAGCTGCGCTTCGCCATCCGTGAAGGCGGCCGCACCGTCGGCGCCGGCGTGGTGTCCAAGATCATCGCCTAAGCGATTGATCCGGGTCTTCGGACCCGAACAGTGCTGGCCTCAAGCAGCGCGCAAGCGCGATAGGCCTGCATAGAGCAAGCGTAACAGAGCGGCCCTCGGAGAAATCCGGGGGCCGTTTCTGCATCCGGGGTTGGGGAACCGCCGTCTCAGCCCCACGTTCGGAAGTCGACGTTAGGAAACGGGTAACCATAAATGCGGCGCGCGATCAGACTGGGACTGTTCATCGGCGTGATCGTCGGGATGAGCGCTTGCGCGAGTTCCTATGACGATTCAGGGCGTCCATCGTCGGGCGTTTATGGCTCGGTGGGCGTCGGTCGGTCGGGCTGAACGGGGAGCCAGCCTCATGAATGACTGGCGCAGCGGGCCGATCAGCCTTACTATTCGCAAGCGGACGCCGGTTGTCGCGCCGCGCCGCGGGTCTTTCCCCCTTCGATGTTGACCATCGCTATCGTCGTCGTGCTGCTGCTTGTGGTGCTGAACGGCCTGTTCGCCATGACCGAGCTTGCGGTCGTGTCTTCCCGTAAGTCCAAACTTCAAAGCCGTGCCGAGCGCGGCGACCGGGGCGCCCGCGCGGCGCTGAAGCTGTCCGAGGAGCCGACGCAGTTCCTGTCGGCGGTTCAGGTCGGCATCACCCTGATCGGGATTCTGGCGGGCGCCTATGGTCAGGCGACCATCGCGGGCGAGTTGGACCGGATTCTGGAAGCCGCCTTTCCGGCCTTCGCCCCCTATTCGCAATTCTTTTCGACAGCCCTGGTGGTCGTTCTGATCACCTATGTCTCGCTGATCGTCGGCGAACTGGTGCCCAAGCGGCTGGCGCTGATCTTCCCCGAGACGATCGCCTCCAAGATGGCCGCGCCGATCTCGACCATGGCGCTGGCGATGAAGCCCTTCGTGCTGCTGCTGACGGCCTCGACCTCGGGCATTCTGAAGCTGATGGGCGTCAAGGACCGCGACGGTTCGGACGTCACCCAGGAAGAGGTCCAGAGCATCCTGGCCGAAGGCACGTCGGCCGGCCTGATCGAGCCCGAAGAGCAGGTGATGATCGAAGAGATTCTGCGCCTGGGCGACCGCGCCGTGCGCGTGGCCATGACGCCGCGTCACGAGGTCTTCTGGATCGCCCTGGACGACACCGAGGAAGTGCTGCGCGACGAGATCCGCAGCTGCCCCTATTCGCGCATCGTCGTGGCGCGCGAGAGCGACGTCGATAATCCCCTGGGCGTGGTCCACAAGAAGGACCTGCTGGACAGCCTGTTGACCGACGGCGAGTTCAATATCGAGAAGCTGGTGGCCGAACCGGCCTTCATCCCGCAGTCGACCTCGGTGCTGAAAGCGCTGGAGATCCTCAAGGGGTCGCGGGTTCACATGGCCTTCGTCGTCGATGAATACGGCGCCTTTGAAGGCGTGGTCACGGCCACCGACATTCTGGAAATGATCGCCGGCGACTTCAACGAGAGCCACGACGAAGCCGACGTCTCGATCCGCAAGCGCGAAGACGGTTCATGGGCCGTGGACGGCCAGACGGATCTGGACGAACTCGGCGACGTGCTGGGCGAGGACTTCGGCGAACACGAGGGCTTCCACACCGTTGCGGGGATGGTGCTGCACCACCTGTCGCGGGTGCCTGACGAGGGCGATATTCTTCAGCTGGGTCGGTTCGAGGTCGAAGTAATCGACATGGACGACCGGCGCATCGACAAGCTGCTGTTCCGCGCCGTCATTCCCGGCTGGCAGGAGGGCCGGACGGACTCTCACTGAGACGGGGGACGTCGATCCGGCAAGATTTCAGGCTGCTTCGTCCATGGGGCGGTCTGACGCGTCGCCCTGGCTAGTTCTTTCCACCCTCCGTGTTGCTCCAGACCGAGGCGAAGCCGAGGGCGGCCATGAAGACGAGGAAGGCCGAAACGATGGCGGCGATGGCGGGAACGACGTCAGCGGGCATGTGTGATCTCCTTTGACCCCAGCAAAGCCGTTTGCGCCCGGCCATGCCTTGATCGAGATCAAAGGAGAGGCGGCGGCTCAGGCCGCTGCGCGTTCCGACGGCGACGACAGTTGCACCGCGCCGGACGACGACAGGCCCGAGACGGCCAGGGTGGTTTCGCACAGCGCCAGCGGGGCGGGGCGGTGGCTGACCAGAATCAGCCCCTGTCCGGTGCGCTCCAGACGGCGGGCCAGACGATCCAGAACTCGCGCTTCGGTCGCGGGGTCCAGTCCTTCGGTGGGTTCGTCCAGCACCAGCCAGGGGGCGGCGCGCAGATAGGCTCGGGCCAGACCCAGGCGGCGGCGCTCGCCGCCCGACAGCCGGGCGCCGTTCTCGCCCAGCGGCGCGTTCAGCTCGGCGGGCGCGGCGCGGATGCGCTCGGCTAGATCGGCGTCTTCCAGCGCGCTCCATAGCGCCTCGTCGTCGGCTGACGGCAGGGCCAATCGCAGATTCTCGCGCACCGTTCCGGCCAGCAGGGTCGCCTGCTGCGGGGCGTAGGCGAACAGGGCGCGCGCGGCGTCCGGGGCGGTCTCGGCGACGTCCATGCCGCCCAGCGTCGATTCGCCGGGCAGGGGCGCGCGCAGATGCATCCACCGCTCGATTAGCGTGGTCTTGCCGCCGCCCGACGGGCCGGTGACCGCCAGGCGCTGCGGCGGCGTCAGCGTCAGGTCCACAGCCGATAGGCCGAGCGTGGGCGACAGGGATTGGGCGGGTCTCGGTTCTTCGGCGTCCAGCAGATCGCCCAGACGTTCGGCCGCCGCCTTGACCGCGCCGTTGTGGCGGAAGGCGGTCAGCAGGGCGCCAGCGCTTTCGACCGTGGTGACGGCGGCCAGAATGGCCAGGGCGATCAGGGGCGGGGCGGCGGACCGCGCCGTCGCCAACACGCCGAGGACGGCCAGGGCCATGGCGACCGACTGGGTCAGCATGATCCAGCCGCCGGCGGACGCCAGACGCTCGGTGGCGCGCTCGAGAACCGCGCCGCGCTCGGCCAGCCGGTCAACGGCCCAGCCTTTGACGCCATAGGCCTGAAGCTCGGGCGCGGCGGCTGCGAAGGCGGCGAACTGGGTCTTGAGATCGCCCGAGGCGGCCTGCACCGCGCGGCCCGCCGGTTCGGCCATGCTGCGGCCGACGAGGGCGGCTGCGACGACGCCGAGAGCGCTGGCGGCGAGGACGACAAGCGCGGTGGGCCAGCCAGCCAGGGCCGCCAGACCCACGCCGGCCACCATGCCCGCGCCGGCGCCCCATGGGGCGGACAGGCGCACGAAACGGTTCTGGATGGCGTCGACGTCCTGCACCATCCGCGACGAGGCTTCGCCTCCGGCCAACGTCAGGGCGCGCGTCGCGGGGCCGCGCGCCACGCCCTCGAACAACTGCGGGCGCAAAGCAGCGAGAGCCTTGAGCGCGGCGTCGTGGCCGGTGACGCGCTCGCCATAGCGACCGCCGGTCCGCACGATGGCCAGGAAGCGGATCAGGGCGCTGGGAATCATGAAGTTGAAGCTGTAGGCCGCCGCCGATCCCGCCAGCCCGGCCAGGGCCGAGGCGGTGATGAACCAGCCCGATACGCCCAACAGCAGGACGGCGGCGGCGGACACCAGGGCGGCGGTGACGGCGGCGGCCAGCAGGCGGGCGCCCTGACGGCGCTCCTGCGCGCGGATCAGGGTCTTGAGGCGGGCGACGCCCGTGAGGTGCTGGGCGCTCACAGCCGCACCACCACGTCGGCGAGTTCGGCGACGGCCTCGGAATGGGTGGCGATCAGGGTGGTGCGGCCCTCGGCGGCCGCGCGGATGATCGGCAGCAAGGCGGCCTCGGATGCGGCGTCCAGATTGGCGGTGGGTTCGTCCAGCAGCAGGATCGGCGCGGGCTTGAGGAAGGCGCGGGCCAGACCTAGCCGCCGTCGCTCGCCGCCCGACAGCCCGCCGCCGCGTTCGTCGATGACGCGGTTCAGGCCGCCGGTGAAGCCCGCACGGGCGGCGGCCTCCATGACGCGCTCGGAGGGCGCGCCGCGCCACGCCAGACCGATGTTCTCGGCCAGGGTTCCGGGCACGACGACCGGGGCCTGACCGGCCCAGGCGATCCAGGCGGTCAGGTCGGGACGGTCGGACAGGCGCGCGCCGCCGACCTCGACCTCGCCGCCGGTCAGCGGAGACAGGCCCAGAAACAGGTGCAGCAGACTGCTCTTGCCCGAACCGCTGGGGCCGAGCAGGGCCACGGTCGCGCCGGGCGGGACCGCAAGGTCGAAGCCGGTCAGGACCGGCGCGCCGACGTCATAGGCGACAGCCACGGCGCGGAAGGCGATGGCGGGCGCGCCCGCGGGGACCGGCGGCCGGTTTGGCGTCGCCTCGGCGGCGTCGATCAGGTTCCTCAGGCTAGGTACGGCGGCCTCGGCGGCCTGCCGGTCGTGATAGGCGGCGGACAGACGGCGCATCGGCGCATAGACTTCGGGCGCCAGGGCCAGCAGGAAGAAGGCGCGGGTCAGGCTCAACTGCTCAGGCGCCGGGAAGGGCAGCAGCTTCAGCAGGTTGAAACCGCAATAGACGGCGACCAGAGCGACCGACAGGGCCGAGAAGAACTCCAGCACCGCCGAGGACAGGAAGGCGATCTTCAGGACGCTGCCGGTGCGGCGGGCCAGATCGTCGGAGGCGCGGGCGATCACCGCCGTCTGCTGGGTCTCCGCCTGGAAGGCGAGGATGGCGGGCAGCGCGCGGATGCGGTCGAGGAAGAGGCCGGACAGCCGTTCCAGCGCCTGGAACTGACGCCGGCTCTCGGCGCCCGCCGCCATGCCCGTCAGGGCCATGCCGATGACGAAAGGCGCCAGGGTGAAGAGTAGAATGCCGGCCGTGAAGGGGCTGACCACGGCCGCTGCAAGGATCAGCAGCAGGGGCGTTACGCCCGCCGCCAGCCGCGCCGGCAGGAAGCGCGAGACGTGGCCGTCCAGCGCCTGGACCCCTTCGTTGGTCGCCGTCATGGTTTCGGCGTCGGACAAACGGCCGGAGAAGGCGCCGTTCAGGACCTGACGGCGCAGGTCGCCCTTGACCGCCCGGGCGGCGCGCGCGCCGACGACGGTGGCGCACTGGGCCAGGACGCCGCGCGCCAGCAGTGAGGCGATCGCCAGCGCCGCGCCGGGCGTCGCTTGGCTGATCCCCTGGGGCAGGGCGCCGACGGCCAGGGCCAGGCCGGCGGCGAAACCCACGGCCGGGATGGCGTCGGCGATCACCAGACCGCTGGCCAGCGTCATGACGCGCTTGCGCGGCGACAGGGCCGCCTTCAGCCACTTGGCGGGCGCGGCGTCTGCATCGATCGGCTGGGCCGTCATCGTCTCTCCTGCTCCATTCGCGCGACCAGACATAGACCATCGCGAAGGCGCATTGGGCGAATCGTCCTTGCGGCGAAACCGCCTTGGGCGAAACGCCGTCTAGAGCGCGCCGCCCGGCTTCAGCTTTGATCAGGATCAAGGCCTGCCGAGAAGGCAAGCTTTAGGTTAAAGTAGAACGCCGGTCGATGGGGGCTGGCGGTCAGGAGCCTGAGCCCATGATCGACCTGGCGGTCGTAGACCTGTCACGCCTTCAGTTCGCACTGACGGCGCTGTACCACTTTCTATTCGTGCCCCTCACGCTGGGCCTCTCCTTCATGCTGGTCATCATGGAGAGCATCTATGTGATGACGCGCCGGCCCATCTGGCGGACCATCACCCGCTTCTGGGGCGTGCTGTTCGGCATCAATTTCGTGCTGGGCGTGGCCACAGGCCTGACCATGGAATTCCAGTTCGGCATGAACTGGTCCTACTACTCCCATTATGTCGGAGACATCTTCGGGGCTCCGCTGGCCATCGAAGGGCTGATGGCCTTCTTCCTGGAAGCGACCTTCGTCGGCCTGATGTTCTTCGGCTGGGACAAGCTGCCGCGCGTGGGGCACCTGTTCGTCACCTTCATGGTGGCGCTGGGCACCAACCTGTCGGCCCTGTGGATCCTGATCGCCAACGGGTGGATGCAGAACCCGGTCGGCGCGGCCTTCAATCCCGACACCATGCGCATGGAGGTCGTGGACTTCATGGCCGTGCTGTTCAACCCGGTGGCCCAGGCCAAGTTCGTCCACACCGTGTCGGCGGGCTATGTCTGCGCCTCGGTCGTGGTGCTGGGCATTTCGGCCTTCTATCTGCTGAAGGGCAAGCACGTCGGCTTCGCCAAGCGGTCGATGACCGTGGCCGCCGCCTTCGGCCTGCTGTCGTCGCTGTCGGTCGTCGTTCTGGGCGACGAGAGCGGCTATGCCCTGACCGATAACCAGAAGATGAAGCTGGCCGCGCTGGAAGCCATGTGGCGCACCGAGCCGGCGCCCGCCGGCCTGACCGCCTTCGGCATTCCCAGTCTGGAAGATCGCCACACCCATTTCGAGGTCAAGATTCCCTATGTCCTGGGCCTGATCTCGACGCGGAGCATCGACAAGCCGGTCATCGGCATTCTCGAACTGGTCGCCATCGCCGAGGACCGCATCGAACGCGGCGTCGTCGCCTATGACGCACTGGAGAAGGTCAAGGCGGACCACACCGACATGGCCGCGCGGGCGCAGTTCGAAAGCGTGCGCAACGACCTGGGCTACGGCCTGCTGCTGAAACGCTATGTCGCCGATCCGCGTCTGGCGACGCCGGATCAAGTCAAGCAAGCGGCCTGGTCGACAGTGCCGAACGTGCCGCTGATGTTCTGGGCCTTCCGCGTCATGGCAGGGATCGGCTTCCTGATGATCGGCCTGTTCGCCACGGCCTTCGTGCTGTGCACCCTGCGCAGGCATGAAACCAAATGGTTCCTCCGTCTGGCGGTTCTGGCCTTGCCGCTGCCGTGGATCGCCATCGAGTTCGGCTGGGTTCTGGCCGAAGTGGGGCGTCAGCCCTGGGCCGTGGAAGGCGTCCTGCCGACCTTCCTGGGCGCCTCCAGCCTCAGCGTGCCGCAACTGTGGACCACCATCATCGGCTTCACCGTCCTGTACGGCGCCCTGGCGGTGATCGAGGTCGGTCTGATCCTGAAGGCGGTCAAGAAAGGCCCCTTCGCCCAGCACGACATCCCCGACGAACCTCAGGCGGAAGGCGAGCCGGCGGTCGCCTGACCCCCGGTCGTTCAAGGAAACAAGAGAGATGGAACTTCCCCTCGACTACACCACGCTCCGCCTGATCTGGTGGGGACTGCTGGGCGTGCTGCTGATCGGCTTCGCCCTGACGGATGGGTTCGACATGGGCGTCGGCGCCCTCCTGCCCTTCGTCGCCAAGACGGACGAAGAGCGCCGCATGGTCATCAACACCGTCGGCGCGACCTGGGAGGGCAACCAGGTCTGGTTCATCGTCGGCGGCGCGGCGATCTTCGCCGCCTGGCCCTTCGTTTACGCCGTCAGCTTCTCCGGCTTCTATCTGGCCATGTTCCTGGTGCTGGCTGCGCTGATCCTGCGGCCGGTGTCGTTCAAGTACCGGTCCAAGCGTCCTGACCCGCGCTGGCGCACCATGTGGGACTGGGGTCTGTTCATCGGCAGCTTCGTCCCGGCCCTGGTGTTCGGCGTCGCCGTCGGCAACGTCCTGCTGGGCGCGCCCTTCCGTCTGGATGGCGACCTGCGCTCCTTCTACGAGGGCACGCTGCTGGGCCTGTTCTCGCCCTTCACCCTGATCTGCGGCCTGCTGTCGGTCTGCATGCTGGTGCTGCACGGCGCGGCCTGGCTGTCGATCAAGGGCGAGCGAGGGCCGGTGCTGAACCGGGCGCGGGCCTTCGGCACGGTGGCCGGTCTGCTCAGCCTGGCGCTGTTCGCGATCGGCGGCCTGTTCATCGCCTTTGGCGACATCGGTTTCCGCATCACCGGCGCTCTGGACACGGCGGGCTTTTCCAATCCGCTGCGGACCACGGTCGAAGCGGCGCCTGGCGCCTGGATGGACAACTACGGCCTCTATCCGTGGATGATCATCGCCCCGGTTCTGGGCTTCCTCGGGGCGGGCGCGGGTCTGATCGGCATGTGGCGCCGGTCGCCGGCCCTGGCTTTCGGCGGTTCCTCGGTTTCGGCGGTGGGGATCATCTCGACCGTCGGCCTGTCGATGTTCCCCTTCATCCTGCCCAGCTCGATCAATCCGCAGTCCAGCCTGACGGTGTGGAACGCCTCGTCCAGCCACCTGACCCTGTTCATCATGCTGATCGTGGTCGCGGTCTTCATGCCGATCGTGCTGCTCTACACCGCCTGGGTCTACAAGGTGCTGTGGGGCCGGACGAGCACCGCCGCCCTCAAGATCAACCCCGACCTCTACTGATCCCGCGAAAGGAGATCATCTCATGTGGTATTTCGCCTGGATCCTGGGCCTCGGCCTGGCGGTGGCGTTCGGCGTGCTGAACGGCGTCTGGCACGAGTTCCAACTGTTCGATGAAGGCGACGAGGGCCGCTCCGAGCCCTGACGTTTTCGATCACAGAAAAGCCCCCTTGGTTTCGACCGAGGGGGCTTTTTTTATGCTTGGGGAGAGGCCCGGAAGCTTGAGCCGGTTCAGCCCGCGCCTTCGCCGAGGGCCTTGAGTGCAACCGGGTCGGGCAGGGCCACGTCGTTGTTCGGCAGCAGTTGGATCAGGCCCGAGGTCTTGAACTGGGTGAAGACTCGGCTGACCGTCTCGATGGTCAGGCCCAGATAGTCGGCGATGTCGAGGCGGGTCATCGGCAGGTGGACGCGGCCTTCCGACCCGCCCAACTGGACCTGCCGCGCCGCGAGGCGGGTCAGGAAGCTGGCGATCCGTTCGCGCGCCGTCTTGCGCCCCAGCAGGACGATCTGCTCTTGCGCCGCCATCAGCTCGTCGCCCGCCATGGCCACCAGCCTATGTTCGAGAGCGGGCAGGGCGTTCAGAAGTTGGTCGAACTCGTTGCGTCGGAAGCGACAGGCGCTGAGCGGCGTCAGGGCCTCGGCCGTAAAGCTGGAGGGGCCGCGCCCGCCGAGGCCGAGGAAGTCGCCCTGGAACAGGAAGCCCGTGATCTGACGTCGCCCGTCAGGCAGCAGGCGATACAGTTTCACCGCCCCCTCGACGACGTTGAAGACGAAGGGGTTGGGATCGCCCTCGTGGAACAGGGCCTGCCCCGGTTGGGCCGCCACCGTTTCGCTGGCGCAGGCCATGTTGTGCAGCTCGTGGCCCTTCAGGTCGGCGCAGACGCCCAGCGGACGCGCCCCGCAGGTCGAGCAGGGGTGGACGTCCTCAAGGCGGACATCGGCAGGTTGGGACAGGGCGGCGGGCAGGACGGCGGCCAAGGCGGCGGTCTGGGCAGGCATGGTCGACTCCAGCGTTCCGCTGCAGTCTAGCTGACCGGGGACAGCTTTCGAATAGGGCAGCCTGTCCTAGCTGGCGTCTTCGGCATAGCGTAGCTTGGCGCCCAACCGGTGAGCGAGCGCGGTCAGTTCCACGGCCAGGCTTTGCCGCACCAGCGGCCGCACGCCCATTTCTCGAACCACGAATGGCCCGGCCCACAGGGTCTCGCCGTATTCCAGATCCGGCTGCCGCCACCAGGTGACGAAACCCAGGACGCCGCCGCGTTGATTGCGGGCGCTGAGAATGCCGCGGCTGTCCGGGGCGGCGCGCCAGTCGTGCAGAAAGGTGCGCCATTGGTTCGCGCCGAGATCGGGCCGCCACAACTGGGCGAGGACGAACTCGGCCGGCGCCTCGCCCTCCGTCAGGGGGACGACGTCCAGACGAGGGGCGTCCGGCATGAGGCGAGGCTCGGTCATGGAACCATTTCGCGCCGCGGCGGCTAAATCGCCTTGATCTGTGTCAAGGTGATCCCGGCGTCTGCACAGCAGGGTCATAAGGACGGAGGACAGGCCATGACCGATTCATCACCCGCTACATCGGGCGGGACCCCGATCCACGGCGCGGCCGTGGTCGCGATTCTCAAGCTGCTGGACGGACAGCGGCTGATGACCCTGGCGTCCAATCGCGCCGACGGGCGGCCTCAGGCCAGCACCCTGGGCTATCTGAACGATGGGCTGAATCTCTATTTCGTCACGGCCCGTGACAGCCAGAAGCTGCGCAACATCATCGCCGACCCGCGCGTGGGCGTCGCCATTCGCGGCGTGGGCGCAGAAGGGGAGGCGGTCGGCGTCTCCATCGACGGCCGGGCCGAGGAGGTGACCGACGGCGCCGAGGTCCAACGGCTGAATGATCTGATCATCGCCCGCTCGCCGGATGTCAGCCTCTATGCCCCGGGCGGCGACTCGGTGGCGGTGGTGAAGGTGATTCCCGAGCAGGTCGAAGCGGTCGCCGTGATGGAGGGCCGCAGCCGCGCCCAGACCTTCTCGATCGGCGATCCCGACCGCGTCGTGCATGGGGTCAGCTATGAGCCGAGCGCGGTGGCGCGGCTGTTCTGACCAAACCTGCGCATCTGTCGGTGGTTATCTCGAAACGCCCCTTGAAATGCCCTCGGCCGTCAGGCATATGCGCCCCTCTGGCGAGGTTAGCGCCGTCGAGCTTGCTCACGGCGCATTGATCTTTGTCCGGGACACTAGGAGTGTAGCTCAGCTGGTAGAGCATCGGTCTCCAAAACCGAGGGTCGTGGGTTCGAGTCCCTCCGCTCCTGCCATTCCCCCTGTCGCAGTCGCCTGGGAGTTCCCATGTGAGGCGACAGGTTCCAGAGGTTGAAGAGACGTCATATGGCCAAGGCGAAGACCCCCGGCGGTCGCCGCACCGTGGGAAACCAGACCGCAGCCGCCGCCCAAGGCGCAGCAACGGTCGCCGTGGACGCGCCCGCGTCCAAGAAAAAGACGTCCATCCCGCAATTCGCCAGCCAGGTTCGCGCTGAAGCCCGCAAAATTGTCTGGCCCAGCCGCAAGGAGACCTGGATCACCTCGGTGATGGTCTTCATCATGGTGCTGATCGCCTCGGCCTTCTTCTGGATCGTCGATACCGGCCTGGGCTTTGCGTCCCGCTTCATTCTCGGCCTTGGCCAATAAAGGAGACGCGCACATGACTGATGCAGCGCCCAAGCCGGCGGCCAATCCCCGCCACAAATGGTATATCGTCAACGCCTACTCGAACTTCGAAAAGAAGGTCGCGGAGCAACTGCGAGAGCAGGCGAAGCAGCAAGGCCTTGAAGACAGCTTCTCCGAAATCCTGGTTCCGACCGAGGAAGTCGTCGAGATCCGTCGCGGCCGCAAGGTGAACTCGGAACGCAAATTCTTCCCCGGCTACGTGCTGGTGAAGATGGAGATGACCGACAACGCCTACCACCTGGTCAAGAACACGCCGAAGGTCACGGGCTTCCTGGGCGCCGCGGGCGGTACGAAGCCGCTGCCGGTCTCGGAACGTGAGGTCCAGAACATCATCGGTCAGGTGGAAGAGGGCGTCGAACGTCCGAAGCCCACGATCCGCTTCGACATCGGCGAAACCGTCAAGGTCGTCGACGGTCCCTTCGCCAGCTTCGACGGTCAGGTCGAGAGCGTCGACGAGGACAACGCCCGCCTGCGCGTGGCCGTGTCCATCTTCGGCCGCCCGACTCCGGTGGATCTGGAATACAATCAGGTCGAGAAGACGGGCGGCTGATCGCCTCGATCATCGCCTGAACGACGTGCAGCGGCGGCCCTCGGGTCGCCGTTTTGCGTTTGGGCCATGGCCTTTCCGTCATCCCGGAAGCGGCGCAGCCGCTATCCGGGACCGCCAGTCACACCGTCTTTGGCCCCCTGGGCGATCCCGGGCGTCTGATGATCCCGCACGCGATCCGCGTCACCTCGTGCGCAACCCCACGCGCCAATCCCTGTTAAAATCGGAGATCGGCTGAGGCTTGACGCCGTTGGCGCGCCATAGCTGTGGTTTGGGCCAGACTGCGCGGCATGGTCTTTGACATCACAGCCCGCCAGCGTCCGCTTCAGGACCCCGGCTGCGCCTCGCGCCCCGCTTCCCGTTCTTCGTCGCCCCGGAAACGTGGCGGTCGCTGCTGTTCGGCGTCGATTGCACCAATTGCACTGTTTTTTTCTTCGCACAGTGCAAGTGCAGTCGTCCCTGCGCCGCCCTGGTTTGCCTTTCCAGGGGGCTCCTGCTACATGCCCGCCTCCATCCGACGGCCTTCGAGTCGACGGGCGGCAAATCCGTGGAAGGCAGCCATGCCGCACCACGGCTCACCGGCTCCGAGGCTCAGGCCTGGGGTCATCGATAGGAGAGACCAATGGCCAAGAAGATTCTCGGCTATATCAAACTGCAAGTTGCGGCCGGTTCGGCCACGCCTTCGCCCCCGATCGGCCCTGCACTGGGTCAGCGCGGCGTCAACATCATGGGCTTCTGCAAGGAGTTCAACGCACGCACTGAGAAGGTGGCCAAGGGTACGCCCCTGCCGACTGTGATCACGGTCTATCAGGACAAGTCCTTCACCTTCATCACCAAGACCCCGCCGGCTACCTTCTACCTGAAGCAGGCCGCTGGCATTAAGTCGGGCTCCAAGCTCGTCGGTCGCGAGTTCGCCGGCAAGGTCACGCAGACGCAAGTCCGCGAGATCGCTGAAGCGAAGATGAAAGACCTGAACGCCAACGACATGGACGCAGCAATGCGCATCATCGAAGGCTCGGCCCGCGCAATCGGCATCGAAGTGGTGGAGGGCTAATCCATGGCTAAGCAAACCAAGGCTTTCAAAGCCCGCACCGGCGACCGTGAAGCTCTGCTGTCGTTCTCGGACGCCATCAAGCTGGTCAAGGACAACGCCAAGGCCAAGTTCGACGAGTCGATCGAAATCGCCGTCAACCTGGGCGTTGACCCGCGTCACGCCGACCAACAGGTCCGTGGCGTCGTCAACCTGCCGTCGGGCACGGGCCGCGACGTTCGCGTCGCCGTCTTCGCCAAGGACGCCAAGGCTGCTGAAGCCACGGCGGCCGGCGCCGACATCGTGGGCGCTGAAGATCTGTACGAAAAGATCGCCGGCGGCTTCATGGACTTCGACCGCGTCATCGCGTCGCCGGACATGATGGCTCTGGTCGGTCGCCTCGGTAAGGTGCTGGGCCCGCGCGGCCTGATGCCGAACCCGAAGGTCGGCACCGTGACCCCGAACGTGGCGCAAGCCGTCAAGGACGCCAAGAGCGGCGCCGTTGAGTTCCGCGTCGAAAAAGCCGGTATCGCCCACGGCGGCATCGGCAAGGCCTCCTTCGATCAGGCCGCCCTGGAAGCCAACGTCAAGGCTTACGTGGACGCCCTGAACAAGGCCAAGCCGGCCGGCGCCAAGGGTACGTATGTGAAGCGCATCACCCTGTCGTCGACGATGGGCCCGGGCTTCAAGATCGACCCGGCTTCGCTGGGCGCCTGATCGCTCAACGCGGTTTGAGATCTGAGAAAACGGCGGGGAGCAATCCCCGCCGTTTTTGTTTGTTCAGTAGCCGACGGTGAAGCGCGCGCGGCTGTGCTTCGGCGCTTCGATCTCGTCGACCATGGCGATGGCGTCCAGTAAGATACCAATGGAAACCAGGTGTGTTTAGGAAGTTCCATGCATGGCGGCGCCAGAGATCTCATCTGGTCACGCGGCGCACGGCCTAGGTGTCGTTTCCAAGAAGGTTGTTCACCCGTTTCCAGGGTGTGAGGCCTTTGATGCCGGAGTGTGGTCGGTTCAGGTTGTAGTCGTCGGTCCAGGGTTTGATGGCGGCGGCACGTTCGTCTGACGAGGCATAGGGCCTGGCGTAGG
>NZ_JBFRFI010000018.1:0-4259 GCF_052114745.1 Brevundimonas sp. 2YAF1
CCGGTCCGTTGCCGAACCCCGCGGGCCGCTCGTTGCAGAGCGAGGCGCGGATATACGGACCCGCCCCCGACTCCACAAGCCTTGAATGACGGAAATACGAAAAACCGAACGAACACGAATCGCCCGACAGCAGGCCCACGCCGCCGCCCCCCGCAGGACTGGAAATCCATCGCCCTCGCAGCAGTACTGGCCGCCCTGGAAGGCCGCTCCCATGTGGTGCCCTGTCGCGAGGATGTCGCAGGGGATATCGTCGCCCCATACGTATCGCTTAGGATCGTCCCCGTTTCGATGGCGCATGGCAAAGGCGCGCGTCGTCCACTGCTGAGAACTCGCGTCCATGGCCACAACACCCCTCGACCGTCGAACCCTGCTGCGCGGAGCCGCCTTGGGCGGAGGCCTGCTGGGCCTTCAGGGGCTGCTGCCGGCCTGGGCCCAGACGGGAACGGCTGGCTTGCGCGCCGACCTGCCGACGCTGACGGGGCCGAACATCGACCTGACGGTGGGGCGCTCCGACTTCACCGTCGGCGGGCGCACCGGCCACGCGGTGACGGTCAACGGCCTGCTGCCCGCCCCCCTGCTGCGGATGCGCGAGGGCCAGAACGTGCGTCTGTCGGTGACCAATACCCTGGACGAGGACACCTCGATCCACTGGCACGGCCTGCTGCTGCCCTTCCAGATGGACGGCGTGCCGGGCGTCAGCTTCCCCGGCATCAAGCCGCGCGAGACCTTCGTCTATGAATTCCCGCTGAAACAGTCGGGCACCTACTGGTACCACAGCCATTCGGGACTTCAGGAAGCGATCGGCCATTACGGTCCCATCGTCATCGACCCGGCGAGCGTCGATCCTGTGGCCTATGACCGCGAGCACGTCCTGGTCCTGTCGGACTGGAGCTTCCTGCATCCGCACGAAATCCTGGCCAAGCTGAAGAAGAGCCCCGGCTACTTCAATCATCAGAAGACCACCTTGGCGGGTTTGCTGGACGGGGCGGACAAGATGGACCTGGCCGAGCGCCGGATGTGGGGCGGGATGCGGATGGACCCGCGCGACATCCTGGACGTCAGCGGCTCGACCTACACCTATCTGATCAACGGCCATGGCCCGCAGAAGAACTGGACCGGCCTGTTCCGGCCCGGCGAGCGAGTGCGGCTGCGCGTCATCAACGCCTCGGCCATGTCGATCTTCAACGTCCGCATCCCCGGTCTGGCCATGACCGTGGTCCAGGCCGACGGCGCGCACGTGCGCCCGGTCGAGACCGACGAGTTCCAGATCTCAGTCGCCGAAACCTATGACGTTATCGTCCGTCCCACCGAGGACCGGGCCTACACCATCGTGTCGGAAGCCATCGACCGTTCAGGCATGGGCCGGGCGACACTGGCCCCGCGTCTGGGCCTGACGGCCGAGGTTCCGCCGCTGCGCAAGGTTCCCAACCTGACCATGGCCGACATGGGCATGGGCGGCATGGATCACGGCAGCATGGCCGGGATGGATCACGTCGCGATGAGCCACGGAGCCGCCGCAGGGGCCGGCGCCGCGCCGATGGACCACGGCGCCATGAGCATGCGCGATCCCAACAACGCCCCTGCCGACATGGCGGTCGGCGTTGGGGTGGACGCGATCGCACCCGCGCCCGCCAATCGTCTGGGCGAGCGGCCTCAAGGGCTACAGGACGTCGATCACCGGGTGCTGGTCTATACGGATCTGCGCGCACTGGAGCCGAACAAGGATGCGCGTCCGCCGTCGCGGTCGATGGAAATCCATCTGACCGGCAATATGGAACGCTTCATGTGGGGCTTCGACGGCCGCAAGTTCTCGGAACTGGTCGAGCCGATCCGGTTCGAACTGAACGAGCGGGTTCGCGTCACCCTGGTCAACGACACCATGATGGCCCACCCCATCCACCTGCACGGCCATTTCTTCCAACTGGTCAACGGCCAGGACGGGCATCAGCCGCTGAAGCACACGGTCAATGTGGCGCCGGGGTCGAAGGTGACCTTCGACCTGACCGCCGACGCGCCCGGCGACTGGGCCTTCCACTGCCACCTGCTGATGCACATGCACGCCGGGATGTTCAACGTCGTCACCATCCGTCCGCTGGAAGGCGCCGCCCAATGAGCCGCGCCTTGAATTGTATGGTTGCCGCCCTCCTGCCGCTGATAATGGCCGCCGGTTCCGCCAACGGGCAAGCTCATGGGACGCATGGATCGCATGACGCCCATGCCGGTCACGTCATGAGCGGTATTCAGGCGGGCCCGGCACAGACTCCTGCCGCCGATCCTCATGCGGGTCATGGCGCGCCTGTTCCGCAAGTCGATCCCCACGCGGGCCATGACATGTCGGCGATGACGACCAGCGCGCCCAACATCCCCACCAGCGTGGACGCTGTCGGCGGGCGGATGATCAAGACGCCGCCGCCGGCTGCGGCCCGCGCCGCCCCCGCCCATGCGGCGGACCTGCTGTACGACCCGGCGGTTATGGCCGCCGCGCGCAAGCAGTTGCTGGTCGAGAACGGCGACGTTCGCACCACAGCCGTCCTGATCGACACGCTGGAGGCGGGATTCGGCGACGGGCGTGAGACCTACAGCTGGAACGCCCAGGGTTTCGCCGGCGGCGACATCAACCGCTTCTGGTGGAAGAGCGAGGGCGAAGGCGAGTTCGGCGGCAAGCTGCACAATGCCGAGGTTCAGGCCCTCTACAGCCGCGCTGTCGCCCCCTTCTGGGACGTGCAGGCGGGCGTCCGGCAAGACTTCCGCCCGGACGGCGCGGACAGGACCCATCTGACCGTCGGCGTCCAGGGCGTCGCCCCCCACTGGTTCGAAATGAGCGCCGCCGCCTTCCTGTCGACCAGGGGCGACATGACCGCGCGTGTCGAGGCCCAATACGACCAGCGCCTGACCCAGAAGTGGATCCTGCAGCCCGCCCTGGAGATGGAACTGTCGACCAGCGACATTCCCAAGCTGGAGATCGGTTCGGGCCTGACCTCAGTCACGGCGGGCCTTCGCCTGCGCTACGAAATCCGCAAGGAGTTCGCGCCCTACATCGGGGTCGAGTGGAGCCGTTCGTTCGGCGACACCGCCGACTACGCCCAGGCGCGCGGCGAGGATGCGGACGCGACGCGTCTGGTCGCCGGGATCAAGGCCTGGTTCTAGAGCGCCTCTGACGAACGGCCGAGCCAAAAAGACGGCTCGACCTGGTCGGACGGCAGGGTGCCCTTTGTCGTCGATGAGACAATGCACCGCGTCATCGTCCGACGCGACGGCGACCAAATGAAATCCGGGATGAATTGACGAGCCGGGATCACCCGCAGGCCACGTCCCTTGGCCCGCGATCGACTCGCGCTTGCACCGTTTCCCGATGGCGGGCCGGGGGAGTCGTTCTCGAATTCGACCGATTTTCGCGTCTTGATCGGGCTCGGCCGGGCGCGGACATAGGTTCGGATGCCGCCTTCATTTCAGCCGCTGCCGCCCCCCATCCGCCAGGGGGGCAATCGCCGCCTGGCGGACGGGGGGCGTCTTGGCCTGCACCAACAGACTGTACAGCGGTGCGCCTCGATCGCCTTCGACCAGGCCGACGGGCGCTGACTGACGGCGGACGTGATCGCTAGGCGTGACCAGCCGCTGTTCCCCGCTTCGGCCAGGCGTCGCCATTGGTCGGCCGACCGATCTGGTTCGCCACCCTGCGGACGGCCGTGCCGCCTTGGGCCAACGCAGGGGCACGCGTCAGCGACGTCATGGCCGCAGCCCAACCCTGATCCCACGCCCGCCGCTCGCCCCGATGGCGCCTGTCGGAACCCTCGGGCAGACGCTCGCCCCCCCCTGAGTTGAGAGCTTTGGGAGTGGCGGATTCCAGGCGGAACCGACGAACCGGTCCGAGGCCCTCGCGACATCGTCCCAGCCGAGGCGGCGCTCATCGTTGAGATTTCTCGCGTGTGAACGGTTCTCCGCTCCAGTGGCCCCTTCGATCCACGAACTGTCTCCCCATAGCCGGCAACAGCCAAGCGGAGCACCACATGGTTCTGAAGGCCCACGCCCCGCCACTCGTCGGATATGCAGAACCAGCGCTCGACCAGCGATCAGTTGGCAGCTTGGCGGCGCTGGTGGCGCGGGGCGGGRCCCAGAACGCGAAAACCCCCACGGCGTGAGCAGTGGGGGTTTTCGTTAAACTTGGGTGCGGGAGCAGGATTTGAACCTGCGACCTTCAGGTTATGAGCCTGACGAGCTACCGGGCTGCTCCATCCCGCGGCAAAGTCGGAGTGTGAAGG
>NZ_JBFRFI010000019.1:0-3801 GCF_052114745.1 Brevundimonas sp. 2YAF1
CTCATAACCTGAAGGTCGCAGGTTCAAATCCTGCTCCCGCACCCAAGTTTAACGAAAACCCCCACTGCTCACGCCGTGGGGGTTTTCGCGTTCTGGGCCCCGCCCCGCGCCAGCAGCGCCGCCAAGCTGCCCTGCACCTTCAGCTGGAACTTGCCCAGGCCCTGGACCGGGATGAAAGCGACTCGGTCGATCGGTCGATCGGTCGCTAGCCGGCATTAGGCATCCGCGGCACCGGGGGGGCAGTTGGATCACCGAGGGCGTCACTTCGGCCGCAAGCCGGTCCTGAATCTCCGCCCGGGGCGCCTTCAGCGGCTCGCTCATCGGCGCCCGTTTGAAAATGAGCGCTCGGCGGTCCTCGTCTTCTTGCCAAACTCGACCAGGAAGAACTGGTTCATCGTCGCCGACAGGCCGACATGCAGTTCGCTGATCCGGTCTTCCGACATCGTCTCCAGGGTTCGCGCCATAGTAAGTCAGGCGCTTGTAGAGGCGGGCGGTGGCTGGTGGGGGAGGTTAAGCGGGCCTGTCCATGTTTCTCCCTAGGATCGAGAGCGGCCTGAAGCGGACAAGGGACGTGCAAACCTCAACGTCATGATTCAGCCGCTGAGCTTTACCCGCCCGATCGGCTGGCTCGCGGGATTGGGTCTAGCCAGCGTCGCTGGCGGCCTCCTGGCGGTCGGTTATGCCCGGCGTCCGTTGTGGTGGGCGCCGTGGCTTGCGCCACTCCACCCTGCTGATCACTGCTGCGCAGTCCGCGCGCGCCAGCCGGATCCTCGGAGTCCTCCCCGGGGCGATCGCCGTCGCCAGCGTGCTCTCCTACTATGTCGAGCAGACCGGCTGGGTCGGCGCGTGCTTGTCATCTGTGGACGGCCAGTATTCGGCGGGGCTCCGGGACGGGTCGATTTGCGACATAGACGCCAGGCCGCGAAGCGGACGCTGCCGCCAGCGGCGCGGCCTCTGTCGCCAGCGCCGATAAGCGGAACTCCCGATTGTCCGAGATGAAACAAAAATTCGGCGTCGAGCGCTCGTGAGTCAAAGCATCGGTTCGAATGTCCGCTCAAGGGCATGGCTCTTGGCACGAACTGTTTCGACCACACCGACGCCAGCGTGGCTTCTGCTTTCTGCTAGCCCTGCGCCCGGAGTTCGTTCAGCGTGAATATCACAAGGGCGCTCTGTCAGCCTGACTACGCCCCGCCCCAGTTCAAATAGAAATACCAGGCGATCAGCAGGACCAGTCGGGGCGCGGTGGCTGAGCGGGTCAGGGCGCCGAGGGTGATGGCGGTCACGGAGGTGACGGCTCCGACTGCGGTAGCTTCGAGCAGGATGCGCGAGTCGCCTGAGATTAGCTCCCTCATCCCCGCTGGCGCGGCCATCACCAGCGCCAGCGCCGTTCCGGCCAGCACGAACGCGATCCGGCGCGTGGCCGGCGGGAGGGCGGCGGTTGCGGTCAGGGACAGCAGGCCCTTCTGCTCGCTCCGGCCCGCATGGGCCGTTGCGGCGAACACCAGCAGGAGCATCGCCGTCGGCCCGGCTACGATTGAGTAGGGCGCGAACAGGCCGACTGCGGCCACCAACGCCATGGCCAGCAGGCCCTTGCGGCTCCCGGCCATCAGCCGCGCCTCGGCAACAACCAGCGCCAGTAGGGGCAGCTTGCCGGCGCCGGCGGGGTTCGTATCGGGATCAGCTGGTCGCGCCTGACCAGGCTCCAGGATCTTCAGCCAGGCGGCGGTCGTCCGGGTCTTACCAAGTGCGTGAGGTGCATAGATTAATCCCGCAAGCAATGGAACCAGGGCGGCGACGCCGAGCCAGGTCAGGCGGGCGGCCAGATAGCCGTCCGCCATGACGCCGCTCATGACGTCCAGCCGGATCGGCACGCTGCCGGGCAGGATCTCCGCCCCGCCGATGACGAAGTTGTCGGTCCCGCCTTGGCCGTAGCTGATCGGTGACATGAAGCCGGGCAGGTCGGTCATGTTGGCGGCATATCCGCCTGCCTGTCCGCCGATCACCACCACCGCCAGCGAGCCCATCCAGAAGACAAAGAACAGGACCTCGCCCAGCGGGCCACGCGTCCAGCGGCGGGCGTCGAAGAGCAGGTGCAGGGAGGCGACCATGGCCACCGGGGGGGCGGCAATGACCCATAGGGTCAGGATGATGCTCGCCGGTTCCACCTCGTTCAGCGGCAACAGCAGCACGGCCAGAAGACAGCCCGCGGCCGTCGTCGCTGCCAGCACGGCGGCCAGCACGGCGATGTCGGCCAGCCAGCGGCCATAGGCGATGGCGATGCGGCTTGCGGGGCTGACCTCTTCCACCTGCCAGGGCTGGCGACGGGTAACGTTGGACCGCAGATAGATGAAGGCTACGGGAAGCAACAGGGTGGCGATGACCACGCCCAGCGCCATGCCCAGCACCGGCGAAGTCAGCCATGGCACGCGGTCCTCCACCGCGATCAACGACGCATCCGCCCCGCGCGCCGCGATCATGAAGCGCGCTCCGACCGGCGCCACCAACAGCAGGATCCAAAGGCCCATGCTACGGCCGTAGCGGGCGAGCGAGATGGTCAGGGACGATCTGACGACGGCCAGGCTCACGTGGACGCTCCGGTGACGGGCGCCAGTCTGCCGCCCTCGACTCGCAGCACGGCCATGCCGCCGCTGATGGAGTCCGTAAGGTGAGAGGTCATGATGACCACGGCGGTCTGCGCCGCGCGGCTGATCAAGACGCCGACCCGAGCGCGGGACTCGGCGTCTAGTTCGGCTGTGGGTTCGTCCAGGGCCAGAAGCCGTGGCGATCCGAGCAGGGCCTGGGCGAAAACCAGCCGCCGGCGCATGCCGCCCGAGAAGGTCGAGATCCGGCCGTTGGCGTCGCCGCTCAGGTTCAGCGCGTCGAGCAACATTCGGAACTGGGCCTCGGCGTCGGGGACGTTCAGGCCCTTTAGGGCAGCCATATGCAGGCCGAACTCGCGGGCTGTCAGATCCTCGGGCAGGTCCACCGCCTGCGGGGCGTAGCCCGCCGAACTCCGCAGCCGCCCGCGGGCGGCCGGTAGGGCGCTGCCGTCCCAAAACAGGGTGCCGCCGCTGGGCTTTTCCGCCGTCGCGCACAGCCTCAGCAGGGTCGATTTTCCCGCGCCGCTGGGCCCGGTCAGTAGGGTCAGGCCACGGGCGAAGGTGTGGCTCACGTCCTCCAGTACCTGCTTGTGACCATACCGCCTCGAAACGTTTTCAAGGCGCAGGGACGAGGACGTATCGCTCATGGCGGGATCGGACTCTGCGAGGTCCAGCCGACCCCATGAAACCCGTACGAGAGGGAGTGTCAGTGGCGCCAGTTAATCTTAGGTCACGACGCTCCGAAGTGGGTCTGGAGGCGATAGCGGTCGCTCGTTAGGCGTCCAGCCCACAGCTTCGCGCATTTCAGTCTAACTAATTGTCGGCGATTGCGTGCCTAGCGCGCCGCGCGACGTTTCGATCCGAGGCGATTCAGATCAGATAAGAGTCTGGCGATCATCGAGCCCGGCGGGCACCGCCTAGGTGTCGTTTCCAAGAAGGTTGTTCACCCGTTTCCAGGGTGTGAGGCCTTTGA
The DNA here is from genome assembly GCF_052114745.1 of Brevundimonas sp. 2YAF1. NCBI lineage: Bacteria > Pseudomonadati > Pseudomonadota > Alphaproteobacteria > Caulobacterales > Caulobacteraceae > Brevundimonas > Brevundimonas sp. 2YAF1. Next base: position 3,574 of record NZ_JBFRFI010000019.1, read on the forward strand.
TGCCGGAGTGTGGTCGGTTCAGGTTGTAGTCGTCGGTCCAGGGTTTGATGGCGGCGGCACGTTCGTCTGACGAGGCATRGGGCCTGGCGTAGGCCCATTCGCGCAGCGTGGTCTGGATGAAGCGCTCGGCCTTGCCGTTGGTTCGGGGTGTGTAAGGCCGAGTTCGGACGTGGCGCGCCCCCGCCTTTAGCAAGGCCGCGCCGAACAATTTCGAGCGATAGGCCGAGC
>NZ_JBFRFI010000020.1:0-1224 GCF_052114745.1 Brevundimonas sp. 2YAF1
GGGCTCAACCGGTGAACGCAACACGCTAACTTTTCTTCGGAGATGGAGCGTGGGCGATGAAGCAGCGGCGGCGGATCTATTACTCGGCGGCCCAGCGGGCTGAAATCTGGGATCGCTGGAAGGCGGGCGAGTCGATGAGTTCTATCGGGCGACGGTTTGATCGAGAGTCCTCGTCGGTGTTCTCGGTGCTTTCGCCTACGGGCGGCATCCGACCTCCGGACCGGACCCGAGCATCACGGGCGATCAGCCTCGGCGAGCGGGAGGAGATATCGCGCGGGCTGAGCACCCGCTGCTCGCTGCGCGAGATCGCTCGGCTGCTGGGTCGATCGCCCTCGACGATCAGTCGCGAGGTCCTGCGCAACGGCGGGCCGGAACGGTATCGGGCGACACGGTCCGATCAGGCGGCGTGGGATCGGGCCTTGCGTCCGAAGCGGTGCAAGCTGGCTTGCCGACCCTCCCTGGCCCGGACAGTATCGGCCAAGCTGCGGCGGAAATGGTCGCCCGAGCAGATCGCCGGTTGGCTCAAGCGCACCTGGCCCGGGGAGCCGCAGAACCAAGTGTCGCACGAAACCATCTATCGCAGCCTGTTCATCCAGACCCGAGGCGTCCTGAAAAAGGAACTGCTTGAATACCTTAGGGCGCGACGAACGATCCGGCGTTCCAGGCACGCGTCGCTGAAACGGAACGGCCTGGGCCAGATCAAGGACGCGGTCTCCATCAGCGAAAGGCCCGCCTGCGTTGAGGATCGCGCCGTTCCCGGCCACTGGGAAGGCGACCTGGTCGGCGGCTCCCGCAACAGCTACGTCGCGACCCTGGTCGAGCGCCACTCGCGCTACGTGATGCTGGTCAAGGTCGCCAACAAGGATACCGAAAGCGTCGTCACCGCGCTGATCAAACAGTCCAGGAAACTGCCGGGCGAACTCTATCAGTCCCTGACCTGGGACCGGGGCAAGGAGCTGGCCGATCACAAGCGGCTGGCCGTCGCCTCGGACGTCGCGGTCTACTTCTGCGATCCTCGATCACCGTGGCAGCGCGGCTCGAACGAGAACACCAACCGGCTTCTGCGCCAATACCTGCCCCACGGAACCGACCTGTCCCTCCACAGCCAGGCCCAGCTCAGCGCCATCGCACGCCAGCTCAACGAACGGCCAAGAAAGACCTTGCTCTATCGGACGCCAGCGGAGACCTTCGCTGCGTGTGTTGCAGCGATCAGTTGAGCCCACC
>NZ_JBFRFI010000021.1:0-1125 GCF_052114745.1 Brevundimonas sp. 2YAF1
TCGCGCTTGCGCGCTGCTTGAGGCCAGCACTGTTCGGGTCCGAAGACCCGGATCAATCGCTTAGGCGATGATCTTGGACACCACGCCGGCGCCGACGGTGCGGCCGCCTTCACGGATGGCGAAGCGCAGCTTCTCTTCCATCGCGATCGGGGTGATCAGTTCGACGTCCAGCTCGGCGTTGTCGCCGGGCATGATCATTTCGACGCCTTCCTTCAGGTGCACGATGCCGGTCACGTCGGTCGTGCGGAAGTAGAACTGCGGGCGGTAGTTCGTGAAGAACGGCGTGTGACGGCCGCCCTCTTCCTTGGTCAGGATGTAGGCTTCRGCCACGAACTTGGTGTGCGGGGTGATSGARCCCGGCTTGCACAGCACCTGGCCGCGCTCGACGTCTTCACGCTTGGTGCCGCGCAGCAGCACGCCCACGTTGTCGCCGGCTTGACCCTGGTCCAGCAGCTTGCGGAACATTTCGACGCCCGTGCAGGTCGTCTTCTGGACCGGACGGATGCCGACGATTTCGACTTCTTCACCGACCTTGACGATGCCGCGCTCGACGCGACCCGTGACCACGGTGCCGCGGCCCGAGATCGAGAACACGTCTTCGACCGGCATCAGGAAGGGCATGTCGACCGGACGTTCCGGCTGCGGAATGTAGGCGTCGACGGCGGCCATCAGTTCCAGCACGCGCTCTTCGCCGATGTGGGCGTCGCGGTTTTCAACGGCGGCCAGAGCCGAACCCTTGACGACCGGGATGTCGTCGCCCGGGAACTGGTAGGACGACAGAAGTTCACGAACTTCCATTTCGACCAGCTCGAGCAGCTCTTCGTCGTCGACCATGTCGACCTTGTTCAGGAAGACCACCAGAGCCGGAACGCCGACCTGACGCGACAGCAGGATGTGCTCGCGCGTTTGCGGCATCGGGCCGTCAGCGGCCGAGCAGACCAGGATCGCGCCGTCCATCTGAGCGGCGCCCGTGATCATGTTCTTCACGTAGTCGGCGTGGCCGGGGCAGTCGACGTGGGCGTAGTGACGGTTGGCCGTCTCATATTCCACGTGCGAGGTGTTGATCGTGATGCCGCGGGCTTTTTCTTCCGGGGCGGCGTCGATGTCGGCGTAGTTCATCGCCTT
>NZ_JBFRFI010000022.1:0-898 GCF_052114745.1 Brevundimonas sp. 2YAF1
GGGCCTGGCGTAGGCCCATTCGCGCAGCGTGGTCTGGATGAAGCGCTCGGCCTTGCCGTTGGTTCGGGGTGTGTAAGGCCGAGTTCGGACGTGGCGCGCCCCCGCCTTTAGCAAGGCCGCGCCGAACAATTTCGAGCGATAGGCCGAGCCGTTGTCGGTCATGACGCGCTCGACYGTGACGCCGTGTCGGTTGAGCCAGGCGAGGGCGCGTTCGAGGAAGGCAGTGGTGTCGTGCTGGCCTTCGGAGGGCAGCAGTTCGGTGTAGGCTAGACGCGAGGCGTCATCGACGCAGACGTGTAGGAAGTCCCAGCCCCGGCCGAGGTTATGCGTGCCCGGCCCGCGTCCGGTGAAGCGGTGGCCCACGCCGTTGATCCGGCCCAGCTTCTTGATGTCGAGGTGGATCATCTCGCCGGGGCGGTCGCGTTCGTAGCGGACGATCGGGGGCCTGGGCTCCAGCAGGGCAAGGCGGCCAAGGCCCAGACGGCGCAGGATCAGACCCACCGTCGAACGCGCCATGCCGAGCCTGCGGGCGATCTGGGGACCGGTCATCCTCTGGCGGCGCAGGGCTTCGATTGCCGCCATCCGTCGGGGCTCCGTCCTGCCCGGACATCGCCTCGGCGCCGAGCTGCGGTCGTGATGCCTACGCTCGCCCCCGAGCCGATGCCGGCCCAGCCATTTGCGCGCCGTCCGAACCGACACGCCCGCCGCTTGCGCAGCCGACCGCGTGGTCCAGCCTGCCTCGATCCGTTCCGCCAGCAAGGCTCGACCCGACGGCGTCAGCCGGGCATTCTTGTGCACGTTCATCCGGGGAGCTCTTCGGTTGAGGTTGGTGCTTTGCAACCCCAGCTTCTCAGCCCAACCCCGGGTGAACAACCTTCATAGCTTCGACACCTAGGCG
>NZ_JBFRFI010000023.1:0-544 GCF_052114745.1 Brevundimonas sp. 2YAF1
TCCTTCTCCCCTTGCGGGAGAAGGTGGCGGCCGAAGGCCGACGGATGAGGGGTTCCCCACCATTTTCCCGTTCATCCCGGCGGACGCCGGGATCCAGTGCGAGCCCCATGCGCCCCGCTTGCAGCCACAGAACTGGACCCCGGCGTCCGCCGGGGTGAGCGGTATTAAGGTGCAGCCATCACAATCCCCCCGCCCAATCCCTGACCCCGCAAGCGATCGCGTCAACGCCAGCCCCCATCACCTCGCCCCACCTCCCCGCTGCCTCATGCTCCACCCGTCCCGTCGCAAGGGAGGGCTCGCTCGGCCGGCGAACCGAAGCGGCGGCGGGAGCGGAGAGAACGGGGGTCTTGTCGGACCGTTCGTCCTTCTTCGTGCGCGCCGGTCAAGGGCAGGAGCCCAGCGGAAGGCGGCGATGGATCAGGCGGGCGGTTCAGAGGTGAAGGGAGCGGCTCGCGAACACGCGTTGCTCTTGTGGTCTCAAGTAGCCCGAAGGGCGATAGACCACACCTCAATCAAGACGCCGCTGGGGCCTAGCGACGGGGCG
>NZ_JBFRFI010000024.1:0-485 GCF_052114745.1 Brevundimonas sp. 2YAF1
GGTTATCGAAAACTACCCGCAGGGCAGCAGCGAAATCGTCACCATGCCGAACCATCCGAACAAGCCGGAAATGGGCACCCGTGAAGTGCCGTTTAGCGGTGAGATCTGGATCGATCGTGCTGATTTCCGCGAAGAAGCCAACAAGCAGTACAAACGTCTGGTGCTTGGCAAAGAGGTGCGTCTGCGCAACGCGTATGTGATCAAAGCGGAACGCGTTGAGAAAGATGCCGAAGGCAATATCACCACCATTTTCTGCTCTTACGACGCCGAGACGCTGAGTAAAGATCCTGCCGATGGCCGCAAGGTTAAAGGCGTGATCCACTGGGTTAGTGCGCAGCATGCGCAGCCGGTTGAAATTCGTCTCTACGATCGTCTGTTCAGCGTGCCAAACCCGGGCGCCGCCGAGGATTTCCTCGCCACCATTAACCCGGAATCGCTGGTCATTAAGCAGGGTTTTGCTGAGCCATCGCTGAAAGAGGCGCAGG
>NZ_JBFRFI010000025.1:0-420 GCF_052114745.1 Brevundimonas sp. 2YAF1
GCCGTGGGCTATGACGACCTGATGCGCGTACTGGAAGCCGGTGGCGCGGACGTGCAGCGTGGCGACATCCTGTGCCTGCACACCGGCCTGGCCGCGATGGCGCTGGCCCTGTCGGCCGACGACGACCATACGCCGCTGCGCAACGCCTGCGCCGTGCTGGACGGCACCGATGCGCGGCTGCTGCGCTGGATCGACGACGCCGGCATCGCGGCCATCGCCGCCGACAACCACGCCGTCGAGGAGCGCCGGCACAGCCTGCCGCCGGGCACCACGGGGCCATTGCTGCCGTTGCATGAACTCTGCCTGGTCAAGCTGGGCATCCCGCTCGGCGAGATGTGGCATCTCACACCACTGGCCGCATGGCTGCGCGCGGCCGGGCGCTCGTCGTTCCTGCTGACCGCACCGCCGCTGCACCTGCCG
>NZ_JBFRFI010000026.1:0-366 GCF_052114745.1 Brevundimonas sp. 2YAF1
GTCCTACACCGGAGACACCGAGATGCCCGTCACGGTAGCCGGTGGCCAGACCGCAAAGCTCTCGATCGAACTGAAGAAGAAATAACTTCAGTTTCACACCGCAGTTTCATCACCCCCCCAGGGGGGGCGGAGGGCCGCCAGATGAACGACTTTGAACTCGAACGACGCGAATTGCACCGGACCCTGCGCGGGCCGGGCGATCGCCCCGAAGGCGGTGCGGTCTGGACACGCCGCACGTTCATGCACCAGGCGCTGCTGAAAGGCGTGGCAGGGGCCGCCGCATGTGGATTCTTTCCACTCCTCAGCACGCTCGACGTGGCCTACGGCCAGACCGGCCAGACCTTCCGCTTTGCCTGGGTGTCCGAC
>NZ_JBFRFI010000027.1:0-357 GCF_052114745.1 Brevundimonas sp. 2YAF1
GGGCGGCGGCGTGGGCCTGCTGTCGGGCGATTCGTGTTCGTTCGGTTTTTCGTATTTCCGTCATTCAAGGCTTGTGGAGTCGGGGGCGGGTCCGTATATCCGCGCCTCGCTCTGCAACGAGCGGCCCGCGGGGTTCGGCAACGGACCGGGCGGTGTTCTGCGGCTTGGAAAGCTTCGGTTTTCTGATTTGCGGAGGGGCTGAAAAGCCCGGTTGACTTGGAGCTCGGCCTTCATTAGATAGCCGCCTCCGCTGTTCCTTCGGGAGCGGCCGGGTGAAAAGAAGTTCTTTAAAAAGAACTGCTTGACACTGAAAACCAGGGGCGGTACACACCGCCTCCGCCGCAATCGGGCGTTAAA